>JAFRMI010000007.1 GCA_017430765.1 Lachnospiraceae bacterium
ACGGCAAATCTTCAGAAGGTACCTCGCCTCGGAAGGGGTATTGCCGTTTTCTTCGCACGCGTGGTCTGACGGACCTGATAAACAGACGGAACCCATCCAATGTTTTGCGAGAGGACCTCCTTGCCGGCTCGGTGAGCTGGACTGAAGACATATCAGCTGTAACAGTTCTTTAGGACGTTGCTGCTTTAAGCATGAGCGCGCATTCCACGCGCTTTTTTTCGAGGCTGCAGCCGATCTCGTAGGTGTCGTTGATGTTTCCTGTGAAATTCCAGGAGTTCGCCATGCAGCCGCCGCTGCAGTAGAACCGCGCGAAGCAGGTGCTGCAGGCAGCTTTTGTGTAGACGTTGACTTTTTTGAATTCCTCGACAGTGGTTTCGTTTACGATCCCGTCGTCGACGTTTCCAAGGAGAAATTCATCTATTCCCACGAACTGGTGGCAGGGGTACAGGTCCCCCCAGGGCGTCACCGCAAGGTATTCCGTTCCGCTTCCGCAGCCGGAAAGGCGCTTGTAGACGCATGGGCCACCCGTTAAATCTATCATAAAATGGAAGAAATTAAAACCTTTTCCTTCTGATTCCCGCCGGATCATCTCTTTTGCCAGAATCTCATACTGCTCCATGAGATACGGCACATCCTCCGGCCGGATCGCGTAATCCGCCTCTTTCGGCGCGACGACCGGTTCCACGGAGATCTGGTCAAAGCCGAGATCCGCCAGATGAAGGACATCTGCGGCAAAGTCGGGATTCCACCGCGTAAATGTGCCGCGGACGTAGTATTTCAGTCCTTTCTCCCGCCTTCTCCGCGCACATTCGAGGATCTTCGGGAGGATCAGGTCGTAACTGCCGCTGCCGTTTCTGAAAGGACGCATCCGGTCATGCACACTCTGCCTGCCGTCAATCGATAGGACCACGTTATCCATCTCGCGGTCGCAGAAGTCCATGATCTCTTCATTCAGAAGCACGCCGTTGGTTGTAATCGTGAACCGGAAGTTCTTGGCATGCGGCTCTTCCAGGCTCCGTCCGTAGGCAACGAGTTCTTTTACAACTTCCCAGTTAAGGAGCGGTTCCCCGCCGAAGAAGTCGACCTCGAGATTGCGGCGCGCCCCGGAATTGCGGACAAGAAAGTCCAGTGCTTTCTTCCCGGTCTCAAAACTCATCAGGGCACGTCTTCCGTGATATTCGCCTTCTTCCGCAAAACAGTATCGGCACGCCAGATTGCAGTCATGCGCGATGTGCAGGCAGAGGGCTTTCACCACTGTGGGCCTCTTCGCGAACATCTCAATGTCCGGGGCATAGGGTTCCCCGGAAAAGAGCATTCCTTCTTTCTTCAGCTCATTGAGTTCGCCGAGGATCTCCGGGATCTCCTCCGGGTCTCCTTCGCATCTGCGGTCTTTGATCATACCGCGCAGGATTTCTTCAACCTTCTCTTCGTCACTCTCCGACTCAAGAAGTCCCGCCGCCTCATACGCAAGGTCGTCGACGACATGCACCGATCCGCTCGGCACGTCAAGCACGATATTAAAACCGTTCATCCTGTATCTGTGAATCTGCATATTTCCCTGTCATGTACATGAGTAAAGCAGCGGCATAGCCGCTGCTGATTCAGTGTCTTTAAGAAACGAATGCCGCGGACCGGTATCCGCGAAGCGCCTTACTTTGCTTCGCAGCTCTGGTTGCCGACCGTGCAGCTGGTCTTGCAGGCAGACTGGCAGGATGTCTGGCACTCACCGCATCCGCCCTTCTTAACGGTGTTCTGAAGGTTCTTCGTATTTAAAGTCTTCACATGCTTCATATCCGGTTCCTCGCTCTGTAATACGCCCTTTGCAGCTGCGTGCTCCGGGCAGTCTGATTAGTTGCCGGCATTCTTCCTTTGAATGAATGCCAAAGCATTATACCACAGTGTATGCATCCGTACAAGTAAAATGTGCTTCAGGAATCATTGCTTCTTATCAGGAAACAGCCGCGCATCCCTGCATAAGAGGGACTCTTTGCATTCCCGGCCTGTGAGGGGCTCAGGGCAGGCAGCCTGTTACCGTTCCTCTTTCTTTTTCCTTATGCCTGAAAGCAGGGCCGCTGCACCGATCATGAAAGAAGTGACAGCGGACGCTGCATATGGAACCGCCTGCGACGCATCGCCTGTCGCCGGCGCTCCCCCGCGCGGTTTCTTCCGGGAAACCGCCGTATCTTCGTCCGTTTCCTGACCGGCACCGCTCACATCCGATGCGGGAGATCCGTCATTCGGTTCCGCATTGTCATCGAGTTCGTCCGGTTCTGCGTCGAGGTCGTCATCTTCCTCGTCGGCGGCATCATCCGCGTCGGCGGCATCATCCGCGTCGTCAGCCGCATCCTCCCCTTCGAGGTAGGACTGCTCCGTATCGCCCACGATCTCCGTCCTGCCGGAGGGTGCCGCCAGAACTTCCGCCTCGCTCCGCTCGCTCGTCATGGTTTTCGTGAGCTCCGTGTCGAGTGCGATGGCTGACGGGTCGTTGGCTGCCACAGAAAGCTTTGTTTCTTTGCTCTCTTCTTCCACGGCTGCCTCGCCGGCTTCTTCTTTTGCTTCCTTCCCATCCGCAGCTTCTTCCGCAGGGGATGCGGCGGCATCTTCCGCTGTCTCCTCCGCGTTCTTAGCAGCGGAGGCGGCAGTCCTCGCTCCGCTTCCGGCAGTGGTTATCTCGCTCTCCTCATCCGCTGCCTTCTCCTCTGATATCTCTGCTTCCGCCTTCTCCTCTTTGGCTTCCGCCGCTGTCACAGCCGGTTCCTCAGCTCCGGCGCTCTCAGTTTCTGACGCGGAAGGTTCCTCTTCTTCCGCATTTCCTGCTGCAGCGGAAGCATTCTCCTCTTTGGCACTTTCACCGGGTGCTTCGGCTGCTTCTTTAGTTTCCGCCGCTTCTTCCGCCGCTTCTTCCGCCGCCTTTCCGGCTTTTTCCGCGTCTTCCGCGGCCCGCTGCTCTTCTTTTTCCGCTTCCGCTTTCAGGGTCTGCTCCGATTTAGCGTCCCCGGCAGCCGGCGCCTGCTCAGCCTGCTCCGTTTTTTTGCGGGCTGCCTCATTCGACTTTTCGCAGACGCTCCTCCACGCGTCGAGATCTCCGGTCGCGGGGTCAAAGAGAACCGTTCCGTCGGCATCGGTTACAACGCCTTCCGGAAGTGTATCCGGATCATAAAGGTCCGTCTCTTTCCCGCCGTCCTCCTTAGAAGCCGCCGCATCTTCCGCAGCCGGGGAAGGAACAGATGCCGTCTCTTCCTCAGCAGGTGCCGGCGCTTCATACGATTCCGGTTCCCTGTACTGCGCCGGCGTATCGTCTACCGCTTCGACCGGTTCATAGTCATATTCCACGGTTTCATCTTCCGCATCCCAGCATCCGACGCGCTCTTCAAGGACCTCCTCTCCCTTCGCAAGGGCCGCATTGGCCGGCGCAAGCGCGACCGCCGCTCCGAGCGCAACAGCAATTCCACGTTTCAGCAGGTCTTTTCTTTTCATAATCGCATCCTCTTCCGCCGCAGATTCTACAGGCGGGCACCCGGTGTCCGCCGCGCAAATTCCGCATAAACCGCTGCGCGCGCCAAAGACAGGATCTTTCCTGCCGAATTCTCCATATCTGCCCGCCCGGCGGTTCTCAACCACAATATCATGTGTCTGCGGCACGCCGCTATTTTAACACACTTATCATGTGAATAAAAGCTGAAACATTGCTTTTTTGCCATCTTTCATGTAACATCATTTTGTAGCGGGCGCAGCAATTTCCGCCCGCACAGATCATACGAACACGAATAACGGAGGATGGAAATCCTGCATGGATGCATTTTTAATCGCACAGCTGAGCGTACTGCTGCTTCTGATCTGGCTCTCCTCATACTTTTCGTCCGCGGAGACCGCGCTGACAACCGTGAACCGCATACGGATTCAGACCCTTGCGGATGAGAATAACCGGCGGGCGAAAACAGTTCTCGCCATCACTGACGCGCGGGCCAAGATGCTCAGCACGATCCTCATCTGCAACAATATTGTCAATATCTCCGCCACCGCGCTCACGACCCTGATCGCCATCCGCCTCTTCGGAAATGCAGCCGTCGGCGCCGCGACCGCGGTTCTCACCATGCTCATCATCCTCTTCGGCGAGATCACGCCTAAGAATACCGCGCAGGTGAAGGCGGAGGATGTGTCGCTTCGGTGCGCGGGAGTGATCCGGCTTCTTATGACCGTATTGACGCCCGTCATCTATGTTGTCGACCGTCTCTCAAGGGGCATTCTCATCCTGAAAGGGATCAATCCCGATGAGCGGCCGGTGATGACAGAGAATGAGCTCCGTGCGATCGTCGACGTCTCAGAGGAAGACGGCGTCATCGAAGACGACGAGCGCAATATGATCAACAACGTGGTTGATCTCCAGGACACCTACGCGAGGGAGATTATGATCCCGCGCATCGACCTCACTCTGATTCCGGTGACGATGAACTACGACGACCTCATTCTGTTTTTCCGGGAGCACCGCTTTACAAGACTCCCGGTCTACGAGAATGAGCCGGAAAATATTGTCGGAATTCTCAATATGAAGGATCTCCTTCTTATAAGCAGGGAGGAGTTCTCTGTCGAGAAGGTCATGCGGGAACCGTTTTTTACTTACGAGATGAAGAATATCTCGGATCTGCTTGACGAGATGCGCCTCGGTTCCTACTCCAACGTCATCGTTCTCGACGAGTACGGAAACGCATCCGGCATGATCACGATGGAGGACGTCCTGGAGGAAATCGTCGGAGAAATCAACGACGAATACAGCGGAAGGGATCTTGAAGAATTCACCGAGATCATCCCCGGCGAGGAATATACGTGTCTCGGATCGATGGATCTGGATGACCTGGGCGAAGCGATCGGCATGGAACTGACTTCCGACGATTACGATACAGTGGGCGGATACATCATTGAACATTCCAACGATAAACTGCCGAAAGTCGGAGAATTCATCACGCTTCCGAACGGCACAAAGATGATCGTGGAGGCGGTACGGAGGGGGAGAATCATGCGCGTCCACATCTACATGCCGAAACAGGAGCAGGAAGAAAGCACTGATTGACCGTTTTAGGGAGATTCCCGCTCAGCGGAATCGCCCCCTTCACCCCAAGCTGCACCTCTGCGTCTAAGGAGCGGGGGACTGTTTACGCGGTTCAGATAATAATTCGGGAAAGGAGACTCTTTCTATGCATTATATCATCTACAATCCTACGGCTCAGTCAGCCGGCAAAGATAATACGCTTGCGATCATCCGCCATGTTTTCAGCAGCGAGGGCGTGGACTGCCGCTTCTGCGCGACAGAGTATCCGGGCCACGCGGAGGTTCTGGCAGCGGAGATCTCGGAGAGCGATCCGGAGGCTGTCATCGTCGCTGTGGGCGGAGACGGTTCCATCCATGAGATTATAAACGGACTGAAGAATCTTGATACCGTGACCCTCGCCGTCGTTCCGCACGGTTCCGGCAACGACTTCGCCAAGGGCATGGGGATCTCATCCGACCCGCTGCAGGCATCTCTCGCCGCGGCGTCTCCGGGGAAGATCCGCCATCTCGACATCGGTGTGCTCTCGTACGGCGGCCGGCGCGAGCGGTTCTGTGTCAGCTGCGGCATCGGTTTTGACGCGGCGGTGTGCCACGAAGCCCTGGATTCCCCCATCAAGGATTTCCTCAATTCGGTGGGTGCGGGACAGCTCTCCTACACCATGATTGCCGGAAAGCAGATCGCCCTGTATAAAGCCGGGGACGTCAAGGTGCGTGTGGACGGCGATAAATCCTACCGCTTCCCGAAGACGTATTTCGTCGCCGTGATGAACCAGAAATATGAGGGCGGAGGCGTCATGATGACACCGGAGGCGCTCCCGGATGACGGAAAGCTGGATGTATTTGTCTGTGCCGGAATTCCGAAGGCCGTTCTTGTGGGGGCGCTGCCGCTCGCGAGATACGGGGCGCATACCAGGTTCCGCGGGCTGCACTTTATCAGAGCAGAGATGGTGGAGATCCGCGCGGACAGGGAGCGGCCGGTTCACATGGACGGGGAGTCCGGAGGCCTGGCGGATTCGCTTACGGTCGGACTCGAGCCGGTAAAGCTGAAGGTCATTACGGAATAAAAAAGGACTTTCAAAAAGAGCCGCGGGGCGATTCCCGCGGCTCTTCGTCTGCAGTCGATGCAGCTGTATTCAACTTAGATTGATTAATTGAATCCGACAAACCGCTGCACAAGCTTGTATGCCTTCACCGTCGCGTCCCTGCCGGCTTTGCCCGGTACGTTGACCGCATTGCCGAGCAGGCCGCGGCGAATCTTAAAGTAAAGCCGAAAATCCTTTTTCTTCAGGTAATTCCACAGGTCCTTCTTCTTGGTGAGCGCCTCATCGGTTCCGATCCGGATGAGAAGAATCGAGGAGACCGTCATCATGATATTCATGTAATGCACCAGGAACTGCAGATGCTTCTTCTCCTTCACCATATCCGGCCTGTAGCTGTCGATCATCATTTCCGTGACGCGCAGCTGCTGGTCAATGCGTGACATCATGACCTGCTCATTGACGGACTGGTCCTCCCGGCCGATGTAATACCAGTAAAGCGGCGTATCAAGATAATAGAGCGTCTTCACATAGATCATGGGCGTGAAAGCCACCAGATTATCCACATAGAAGGTATGCTCCGGCAGCTCGAAATCAATCTCCCGCAGAAGTTCCGTGCGGTAGGTGATCGAGTGCATAAGAACATAGCGGGACGGGTTCAGCGGATGAAGGATCTCCTTCCATGTAAAGATCCGATCCTCAGGAAATGAATGTGTGTAACGGATCTCCCTCTTTCTGCGCATCCCTGCCTTGTCATAAACATAGTTGGTAATCAGCGCATCCAGGGTTTCCTCCCCCGCGGCAATCCCCCGAAGCACTTCCAGCACCTGCATAAGGGAGTTATAATCGAGATAATCGTCGCTGTCACAGACCTTGAAATAGAGGCCTTTGGCTTCACGCAGTCCGGTCATCACCGCGCCGCCGTGCCCCTTGTTCTCCTGGTGCACCGCGCGGACAATCTCCGGGAACCGTCTCTCGTAATCCTGCGCAATCGAAAGCGTGCTGTCGCGGGAGCCGTCATCGACGACAATCACTTCCACCTCATCGCCTCCAAGGAGCGCATGATCGATCGCCTTCTTCATATAGGCCTCTGAGTTGTAGCATGGGATCGCAACTGTTAAAAGCTTCATGGACATGTGCGCGGATCTCCGCGCTCCCCTTTCCCCGGATCTGTCCGGTATTGGCAAAGCATGTGGTATAAGACCGGACCGTCCGGCATTATCCTCTCCATAATACCGCACAAGGAGTGATTATTCCACATGATATCACTTGGAAAATAAATAGTTCTTATAAACAGCATATGCCGACGGGACCGCATACTGTTCCTCAATCTCCCGCAGCGAAACAAAGATCCAGTCCGCCAGCTGTCCCTCCGGCGGCGCGACCGCTATTTCATACCCCGTCATATGCCACTCCACGTGAGAAAAAACATGCTTCGCGTCCGGAATCCTGCGGATCCGAAGCGGCTCCGCCCCGGTCCCGCTGATCTTCGCAAGGACCTCATCCTCCCCTGTTTTTCCGTTGAGAGAAGGGAATTCATACATTCCGGCGAGAAGCCCCTTCGAAGGCCTCTTCCGGATCGCCACAAGATCCCCGTCGCGTATAAGGAGGACGGTTCGGTCTTCAATCCTTCTCCTTCCCTCTTTGATCCGGACCGGAAGCTCCGCTGTCTTTCCCTGCGCATTTGCCTCACACAGTTCCCGCAGAGGGCACGAAGCGCATTTCGGGACACCTCCCGGCACACATACAATTGCGCCCAATTCAATCAGGGACTGATTGAAGCTGCCGGCTTCACCCCTCTTAAGCTCCCGCGCCATCACATCTCTGAGTCCGTCCTCCGTCTGCTTCTTATACGCGGAGCTGAGGATGTTCTCCCCTGATCCGGTGACCCTTGCGATCACACGCAGCACGTTGCCGTCCACTGCCGGCTCCGGAATTCCATATGCGATCGAGGCGACCGCCCCGGCCGTATAGCTTCCGATCCCGGGAAGAGATAAAATCCCTTCATATGTATCGGGAAATGAGCCATGCATCTCCCTCTCTATCTTCTCAGCCGCCCTCTTAAGGTTCCGCGCCCGGCTGTAATACCCAAGTCCCTGCCAGAGTTTCATGAGGGTGTCATCCGGACACGCAGCCAGGTCCCGCACAGACGGCAGAGCGGAAAGGAACGATGCGTAATATCCCTTCACAGCCTCCACACGCGTCTGCTGCAGCATGATCTCGGAGATCCATATGGCATACGGATCTGCGGTGTGTCTCCAGGGGAGATCGCGATGATTCTCCGCGTACCAGTTAAGGAGCGGAGTGCAAAAATTTTTTCTTGTAAATTCCATATCTCTTGAAATCTGATTATCTCCTCACATCCGGCAGGAATGCAGGGCTGAATCTTCCATTCTTCGTCTTCAGCCCAATCATCTCCGCAAATCAAGCCAAATGCCGGGCCGGACTTATATGATTTCCGCATACAGCCCACGGCTTTTTACTGGCCGTGGGCTGCTTCTTCGCTTCATTTAGTTTCGGTCCCATTATCCTGTCAGGCATGGGCTGGCCTTCGAACATCTTTCCTGTTCAGATTATGAACACGGGCGTTCCTGTCTCCACCATCTGTCCTGTTCAGATCACGATCACGGGCGTTCCTGTCTCCACCATCTGTCCTGTTCAGATCACGATCACGGGCGTTCCTGTCTCCACCATCTCATAGAGGGATTCCGCCTTGGAGTAAGGGAGATTCACACAGCCGTGAGATCCGCTGTAATAATAGATATCTCCTCCGAAATCCGACCGCCAGGTCGCGTCGTGCAGGCCGATTCCGCCGTTGAATGGCATCCAGAAATTCACAAACGATTCATACGACGGATTCCCGTTCTCATCGGGCCTCCCTTTGAGTACCCTGTTTCTTTGCTTCAGATAGATGTAGTACACACCGGTCGGCGTGCGGCGCCCCTCGGACTCTCTGCCGGTCACGCAGTCGCTCTCCCAGACGAGCTCGCCGCCGCTGTAGTACCAGACATGCTGGGTGTTCTTATCCACCTCCACATAAGTGCCGCCAAAACTTCCGTCCATCATGGAATTCATATAATAGGCGGGCTCTCTCTTGACAGACTTCCGGGAGAGAATATCCTGATAAAGATTCAGCGGCTCCGTCTCCAGATCAACCTGGTGCCCGTATGTCGCGACCGGGAATGTGATGTCTCCCTCACAGGTTGAGTGGAAGGAAATCGAATCATAGGTCCTGTCGTACTTAACAGCGAGGTCGTGGACAAACTGGCTGCATTTTTCCTGGAAGACGTTGGTATCGAGATAATAGTAATCGGGATCCTCCGGTTTTGTGGAGAGCCACTTGTACATGGTTTCTCCGTCAAGAACTACTTCCGAGCCGTCATACATCTGATATGTGATGGACATATCCAGATAGGAGTTGAGGTCGTTGACCTGAAGATTGAGAGCCGGATCCTCCGAATTGATCTCCGCGTGGGAGTAGATGTCAAGCGGGGACAGATCAACCTCCGTCTCCCCCGCCCGGACTGCCTCTACCAGGGCGTTATAAACCTTCTCCGTGTCAACGACGGTGCCGTCGACCTCAGGAACGATCATCAGCCTGTGGTCCTCTCCCATCGCCATATAGGCATTTGCGGGCCGGATCTGGTTTTCCGGCTGCATTTCCGGGAGCGCCCAGACTGTCTCTTTGAGTGTCTCCTCGTTAAACGCGGATTTCTCCCCGACCTGGTGGGCCGTGGTCTCACCGAACTTGCCGCGGATCCAGTCGTACTTGTCCTGGCTTTTCAGGATTTTCTCGACGCCGTTATCGGACGCGTACGAAAAACCGATCTCCTCGCTTGTGAGATCCTCTGTGCTTCCGTCCGGAAAGATCACGCGCAGACCGTATTCTTCCACGCGGTCACGAATCACGGCCTCCACTTCGGCGGCCGTCATATCTCCGGCGTCAATTCCGTTGATGATGGTACCTTCAATAAAGCGATCTGTGTAGCGGTCCGCATGCACAGTATAACCGGCGGCTGACACTCCGGTCACCGCGGATAGAACAGACATGGCGATAAACGCCGTAAGCTTACGACTTAACAATTGTGACTCCCCTTAATATTCCCCTTTATTGATACTCCCCTTGATCGGAAAGGCAACTGCCCCCGATTAACATAATATAATAGCACAGGTAATTCATAAAATACAATTACTTTATATGGAAATTGAGTCACCTGAACTGTGTGTCATGAAAAATACTCTTTTCCAGCGTCCGTCAGATATTTAAAAAAATCCCAGCCCAGATCCGACGCCATCTCAACGAGCTGATCCTCCTCCGCATCCGGGATCTCCTCCCGGGGGCGGACAGGCAGCGGCAGGCCCATCCGCGCTGCCATTTCTGTATATTCCAGAAGGTCTTTTCTCAGCATCTCCGTATCGATTTTCATATTTGCTTCCTCATCTGCACCTGTTTTTTTATTTCTATTTAGTATAAATACAACAATTTTTCAGGTCAAGAACCGGTGTGCATAACACACTGCGCTTCTTCGGGCTTCTGAAGCAGTGACTTTTTTCAATTTTCTCTTTAAATTGTCGCACAATTTCGCTATACTGGAATTAATCAGAAGCTGGACAGCAGCTTCCGCAGCTTTTCCTTTCGTGAATGCGCGAAACCAAAAAGGGGACGGAAACGCTGATTGATCAGCGCGAGGCGTTCACGAGTCTGCCATTCGTACAGTCACAGCGCTGCTGCATTTTTAAAAGCAAGGAGGAATACTATGCAGTCCTACTTTAAAATCCCTTCCAAGAATAACCGTGACGTGATCCTCCGTGTATACCCCGGACACTTCGTGATGGCCAATTCACACAGCAACCAGTATATGGATGTCACACCGATCAAGTGCCGCATCTCCGAAGCCCAGGCGGCTGCCAAGGCGCTCAGCGAAGTGCATTACATGACGACTCCGGTCGACACGATCGTATGCATGGACGGAATGGAGGTTGTCGGAGGATTCCTCGGGCAGGAGCTGAAGAAAGCCGGCGTTCTCTCGATGAATATGCACAACTCGATCTACGTCATCACACCGGAATACAACCAGGTGGGGCAGATCTTCTTCCGGGACAATATTGAGCTCTGGATCCGCGGAAAAAATGTACTGCTCCTGTTTGCCACCGCGACGACCGGGCGGACGGTGTCACGGGCAGTCGATTCGCTGAACTATTACGGGGCCCACATTACAGGCATCTCGGCCATCTTCTCCGTGGCGACTAAGATCGCGGGGATTCCTGTCGTATCACTTTTCTCTACGTCTGATATTCCGGATTATAAATCATACAGACCGGATGAGTGTCCTTTGTGCAGGGACGGTGTGAAAGTCGATGCGCTGTGCAACGGATTTGGCTATACCGAGATTAAATGATGAATGAAAGCGTTTAGCAGCAAAACAGAGGGCGAAGAATCCGCCCTCTGTTCTTATTATTGATGTTCTTGTTATCGAATAGGTAATTCCGCAGAATTCCTCATTCCAGGTCTTTGTTCTTATCGATTAAACTGCTCTTCCACCAGCCTCGTGCTGTGATACCGCTCCCGGAGCCTCGGCTTGTCAATCTTACCTGTCGCATTCCGGAGCACCTCCGCGAAGATAATTTTCCGCGGGCGCTTATAGCGCGGAAGGTCGACACAGAAGCGGTTGACCTCCTCTTCCGTCATCTCCATCCCTTCTTTTACCTGGATGATCGCGGCGGCAATTTCGCCCAGACGCGCGTCCGGAAGCCCGATCACCGCGACGTCGTGGATCTTCGGGTTCGCGGCCAGGAACGACTCGATCTGTACCGGATACAGATTCTCGCCTCCGGAGATGATGACGTCCTTCTTCCGGTCGACCAGGAAAATGAAGCCATCCTCGTCCTGCCTCGCCATGTCTCCCGTATGCAGCCACCCGTCCTTCAGGACTTCGTTCGTCGCCTCCTCGTCGTGGTAGTAGCAGACCATGACGCCGGGACCCTTGACACAGAGTTCTCCGACTTCTCCCTGCTCCACCGGATTCCCGTTCTCGTCGACAATCTTCGTGCTCCAGTTGAAGCCCGGGACGCCGATGGCGCCGACTTTGTGGACATTTTCCATGCCCAGATGGACGCAGCCGGGGCCCGTCGACTCGGAAAGGCCGTAGTTGGTGTCATAATCGTGATTCGGGAAATGCTCCAGCCAGTGCTTGATAAGGCTCGGCGGAACCGGCTGCGCGCCGATGTGCATGAGCCGCCACTGGCCCACTTTATAATCCTCCTTACGGATATCCCCGCGGTCAAGGGCCGCAAGAATGTCCTGCGCCCACGGAACCAGAAGCCACACGATCGTGCACTGCTCCTCCGACACGGCGCGGAAGATCGCCTCCGGGGAATGCCCCTTCAGAAGCACCCCTTTCCCGCCCGTAAAGAGCGACCCGAACCAGTGCATCGTCGCGCCGGTATGATATAAAGGCGGAATGCATAAGAAACAGTCCTCTTTTTTCGTGTTGTGGTGCTTTGCTTCCATGACCGCCGCCTGGGAGAGCGCGGAGTGCTTCAGAAGAATCGCTTTCGGGAACCCCGTAGTCCCCGATGAATAATAGATCGCACCGTCATCCGTATCCTCAACCAGGACTTTCGGCGGCAGGCTGGAACTGTTGGAAGCCGCCTCATAGTAATCCTCCGCGTAGGACGGGCAGGAATCGCCGACGAAATACAGCAGCATCTTATCCTTCAGATGCGACGCAATGTCCTCAATCCGGCCGATAAATTCCGGCCCGTAGAATACGACATCGCAGTCCGCCTTCTTCAGGCAGTAATCGATCTCCTCCGCTGTGAAACGGAAATTCAGCGGCACCACGACCGCGCCGGATTTGAGGATGCCGAAATAGATCGGCAGATACTCAAGACAGTTCATGAGAAGGATCGCCACCTTCTGGCCCGGCCGGATTCCCCGGTCGATCAGCATCTGGGCGACGCGGTTGGCCTTCTCATTAAAAACAGACCATGTAATCTGCCGCCTGTAATATGCCGTCGATGTGGGCTGAATCAGCTCATACTCCCTCCAGGTCACTCTCTGCTCCTCCCGGATCTCCGGGTTGATTTCCACAAGGGCGACTTCCTCGCCGTACAGTTTTGCGTTTCTCTCAAGCAGGTCTTGAATAGGCATGATTCAAACAGTTCCTTTCTGCGTGTTTTCAGGCGGCATGTGACATGCCGCCCGGGTTTCTTAAATTTTTTTATCCGGTAAAGCGGACATTCGACATCCGCTTCGCTCCTTGCTCATGGACCGCACAGGGCACACTGCATTCCCCGCCCGGAGGTTCTGAATTGCTGCATTTTACATCTGCTCGACCATATCCTGGTCCGCGATCGTGAAGCCCGCCCGGCGCAGCGCATTCTCCGCGCGCTCCGTCTCCGCGACGCGGAAGATCATGTACGCTTTATCCTCTGCCTTGCCGGAAAGCGACGCATACATATACTCCACATTGACCTGCGCGATCGTCAGGGTCTTCAGAATCGAGTGCAGGCCGCCGACCTCATCCGGAATCAGCACCGCAATGACCGGCGTCAGGGAGTTGATATAACCGTTGTCCTTAAGAATCGTCGCCGTCTCATATACATCATCGACGATCATCCGGACGATGCCGAAGTCTTTCGTCTCCGCCACGGAGAGGGCGCGAAGATCGATATCCGCCTTCGCGAGAACGCCTGTCATGGCGTCGAGTGTCCCCGGTTTATTTTCAAGAAATACTGAAATCTGATGGATTGCCATACCGTGTTCCTCCCTTCATCAGATCTTCCGGTTGTCGATGACGCGGACGGCCTTGCCCTCCGAGCGTGTGATCGACTTCGGAGCAACAAGTGTCACCTTCGCCTTAAGGCCGAGCATGGACCGGAGTCCCTCGACGATCTTCTTCTGGCGCGCGTCAATCTCGCCCAGATTATCGGTGAACATCTCCGGCGTCATTTCGACGTGGACGTCCTGCGTGTCCGTGTTGTTGACGCGGTCCACGATAATCTGGTAATTCGCCTGGTAACCCTGGTTGAGGAGCACTGCCTCAATCTGGGACGGGAATACGTTGACGCCGCGGATGATCAGCATGTCATCGGAGCGGCCCTTCGGCTTCTTCATCTTGACGAGTGTTCTGCCGCATGAGCACTTCTCGCGGGAGAGCACGCAGATGTCGCGGGTTCTGTATCGGAGAAGCGGGAACGCTTCCTTGTCAAGAGATGTGAAGACCAGCTCTCCTTCCGCTCCGAGCGGGAGCACTTCTTCTGTGTCCGGATCAATGATTTCCGCGATGAAATGGTCCTCATTGATATGCATCCCGGTCTGCTCCGAGCACTCAAACGACACGCCCGGTCCCGACAGCTCCGTCAGTCCGTAGATATCATACGCCTTGATCCCAAGGGTGTTCTGGATATCCTGGCGCATCTCCTCGCTCCACGCTTCCGCTCCGAAGATACCGGCCTTGAGGGGAATATCATCCGGTCCCAGGCCCATCTCCTTCATTCTTTCA
Source organism: Lachnospiraceae bacterium (assembly GCA_017430765.1). The sequence goes on from JAFRMI010000007.1 coordinate 14,591, forward strand.
CCAAGATACGCGGCGTAGGAGGGTGTGCAGCACAGGATCGTCGCCTCCAAATCCCGGATGAACATGATCTGGCGGTCCGTGTTGCCCGAAGACGTCGGGACGGTCAGGCACCCGACCTTGTGGCTGCCTCCGTTGAGGCCCGGGCCGCCCGTGAAGAGACCGTATCCGTAGGACACCTGGCAGACATCCTCGTCGGTTCCGCCGGCTGCCATAATCGCTCTCGCGCAGCAGTCCTCCCACAGATCAATATCCTTCTGTGTGTAAAAAGCTACGACACGTTTGCCCGTCGTTCCGGATGTGGACTGAATGCGGACGCAGTCCTTCAGCGGCTTTCCGAGGAGTCCATAAGGATAGGCTTCCCGGAGATCGGCTTTCGACAGGAACGGGAGCTTGCAGAGATCGTCGATCGTCTGAATATCAGCGGGAGTCACTCCCTTCTTCTCCATCTTTTTCCTGTAATACGGCACGTCGTTCCAGACATGCTGTACCTGTTTCTTAAGTTTTTCATTCTGAAGCGCGATCATATCCTCGCGGGACGCGCACTCAATATCCGGCTGATAATAATGTTCCATAAGCGGTCACCTCTTAAAAAAATGTTTCTGTTAAAGTGTGTTATATCCGGAAGTTCTTCTGTGACCCCTCTTCCCTAGAAGATATACTTCTTTCTATGCATTGCACCGTATGAAGGTACCTCCGGCCCGCAGGTCCGAAGCGATAAAAAAGCTGAATCACCGGTGAGCATAGCAGCTCAGTATTCTTCAGATATCTGAATACATAATACGAATCTGCTGCGGTTTCGTCTGCAGCGGGGATCTGTCGCAGCCCGTGCTGTTCTTTCCCGTCTTACAGTCTTCTCCCGCCGTCAGGCGTTTTTACCGAGCTCAAATGCCCTGAGATTCAGCTCGATAAACTTCTGCGGCACACACGCCGCAATCGCCTCCTTCCACGCCTCATCAGGAAATTCAAAGTAATGGGAGAGCCTTCCGAGAAGCACCAAATTGACAGCTTTCAGACTTCCGGCTTCCGCTGCCAGCGCCACACAGTCCATGGCGTCGACATGCGCGCCGCTCTCCACCAGTTTCTCTTTCAGATTATCAGGATATTCCGCTGCTCCGATCACCACCGGCATCGGATCAATCTGCTGGATGCTGGTGACAATCGTGCCGTCTATTTTCAGATACGGGAGCCATCTGGCCGCCTCCAGAATCTCGAAGGAAACGATGCAGTCCGCTTCCCCCTCGTCGATCACCGGAGACGCCACTTTGTCCCCGTACCGGACATATGTCACCACGCTTCCGCCCCTCTGGGACATCCCGTGGACTTCGCTGACCTTTACATCATACCCCTCATGGACGAGAAGGTAACCGAGAAGCTTGCTCGCGAGAACGGAGCCCTGTCCGCCCACGCCGACGATCATGATATTCTTCGTATCCATCCTCACGCCTCCTTCCCGCAAAATGCATCAAACTTGCACATCTGCGTGCACACGCCGCACCCGACGCAAAGCGTCTCATCCACTCTGGCATGGCCGTCCTTCATGGAAATGGCCGGGCAGCCGATGCGCATACAGGACTTGCAGCCCACGCACTTTCCGGGATCGATCCGCAAAGAGGGCAGCCGCTTCACGTATTTAAGAAGCGCGCAGGGTCTTCTTGAGATAATGACCGACGGTTCCTCCGCGGCAAGTTCCTCCTTCACGGCTGTTTCACAGGCGGCCAGATCATACGGATCGACGACCCGCACGCGGTTAAATCCCATCGCGCGGCAAAGTGACTCCAGATCGATCTTCCCTGCCGGATCCCCCTTAATGTTGAGGCCTGTCGTGGGATTCTGCTGGTGACCGGTCATGCCGGTAATCGAATTGTCCAGAATAATGACTGTCGAATTGCTCTGATTATAGGCGATGTTGGCCAGTCCCGTCATGCCCGAGTGCATAAACGTGGAGTCCCCGATGACGGCCACGGTTCTGTTCTCCGCGTCTTTTCCGAGGATCTTGTTGAACCCGTGGATCGAGGAGACGGACGCGCCCATACACAGAGTCGTGTCCACCGTAGAGAGCGGGGCGACCGCGCCGAGCGTATAGCATCCGATATCGCCCAGCACCGTACATTTCAACTTTTTCAACGTATAATACAGGCCTCTGTGCGGACATCCCGGACACATCACCGGGGGACGCACAGGCAGCGTCTCTTCCAGTTTCCTGCCGGACGGCGCTTCCATTCCGAGGGCTTTCCGAACCCGGTTCTGCGAGAATTCCCCGCAGATCGGAAGAAGTTCCTTGCCTTTAACCGGAATTCCGAGGGCACGGATGTGGTTCTCCATGATGGGATCCAGCTCTTCCACAACCACAAGTTCATCCACCTTGTCCGCAAAATCACGGATCAGATCCACCGGCAGCGGATTCGCCATCCCGATCTTGAGGACGGACACGCTGTCGCCGAACACCTCTTTCACGTACTGGTAGGCCGTTGAAGACGTGACGATGCCAAGCGATGTGCCGCTCATTTCCACGCGGTTGATTCCCGACTTCTCCGCATAAGCGAGGAGTTTCTGCGTCCGCTCCTCCACGAAGGGATGACGGCGGATCGCGTTTCCGGGCATCATGACATACTTGGCAATATTTTTCTCATACGTTTTTTCCGGCACTTCTCTCTCACCCGTCTCGACGATCGACTGGGAGTGCGCGACTCTCGTACACATCTTGAGAAGAACCGGTGTGTCGAATTCCTCCGAAATCTCATAGGCGAGCTTTGTAAAATGCAGCGCCTCCTCCGAATCCGACGGCTCCAGCATCGGCACCTTCGACGCGATCGCGTGGTGCCGCGAGTCCTGTTCGTTCTGCGAGGAGTGCATGCCGGCATCGTCCGCGACAACGATCACAAGACCCGCGTTCACGCCCGTGTAGGACATGGTGTAGAGCGGATCCGCCGCGACATTGAGCCCCACGTGCTTCATGGCGCAAAAAGCCCTTTTCCCGGCGAGGCATGCTCCGAACGCCGCCTCCATGGCAACCTTCTCGTTCGGCGCCCACTCGCAGTAGACGTCATCATATTTCGCGAGTTCTTCCGTCACCTCTGTGCTCGGAGTTCCCGGATAGCTCGAAGCGAAGCAGACACCGGCCTCATAGAGGCCGCGGGCGACAGCTTTATTTCCAAGCATTAATTCTCTCATAGAAATCCTTCTTTCTGTCTTCCTCTTGTTCATCTTCATCGTTCGGAATTGCATGAAGCATCTTCTCCCGGGCGACAATACAGCTAGTTTATCACTTTAACCCAATGAAGTAAAGAAGATTCTATTTTGTTTTACGGCAAAACAGATAAATAAGGGGATCTGCATGGCCACCTCTCCGTCTCTTCCCTCGAATGGCTGTACCGTCAAAGCGCGAGAAGCTCGGCCGCGTTTTTATAAAGAATCTGCTCTGTTTCTTCCCCGGAAAGTCCGGATTCTTTTATAAAATGCAGCACTTCGCTCTGCGCGCTCCACGGAAAGTCGGACCCGAATACGACCCGGTCCGCTCCGAAGATGCGAACTATGGAACAGAATTCTTCCCTCCTTAGCATCGCGGTGCTGCGCCCGTCCCAATAGCCGTCAGGGAGGGGGTTGAACCGCCCAGTTGAAAACGAGGTATCGATCATGGCCGGCGCAAGGGCGGCCAGTTCCGGACCCAGCGTATCGAGCTCGTCCCAGCGCCGCCAGCCTCCCATATGGGCCAGGACCAGGCGGAAGGAGCCGGACGCTTTGCGGGAGGGGCTTGCGCCGATCTCCCGCAGCGCGCGGAGCGCCATCCCGGGCGTAACATGGACGACGCCGGGCAGTCCGACGTCGTCTCCAGTGTGCGTCACCACAATCAGTCCCAGTTCTGCGGCGCGATCGAGGATCCGGAGGAATTCCGGGGCATCCAGATCGAATCCCTGGTACACAGGATGGATCTTAATCCCCCGAAAGCCGAGATTCCTGATCCGCGCAAGTTCCGCGTGGAACTCCGCATGGAGAGGGTGAATCGCGCCGAAGAACAGAATTCCCTCTTTCTCCATGGTTTCCTTTACTTTGGCGGAAGCGTCATTGATCGATGCGACCTGCCGTTCGGAAGTGGCAACGGGCAGGACCACGGAATGGGTCACGCCCGCGCCTCTCATCGCCTTAAAGAGCCCCTCTTCCGTCCCTTCGCCGGAGGGGAGAAGATGGGCATTCCTGCTCAGCTTCTCCATCGCACGCTCTGCAATCTCCGCCGGGAATATGTGGGTATGAAAATCAATCACCAAAGTCTTACTCATCTTCCAGCGCCACACTCTGCGGGACAAGTACTTTCTTAAAGTAGCCCGCGAAGACGTCATCCACAAACGCGGGATCCGGCTTCTTCGTGAAAGCGGATACGACCGGCACGATCACAAGTCCGGCGAGCATGCAGAACGCGCCTGCATTGATCGGGCTTTGCAGAAGCTTCGGAAACTGCGGACGGATCAGCATATTAGCGATCATCACGACAGTGGAGAACACAAAACTTACCGTACAGGCAGCTGCCGTTGTCTTTTTGGAGTAAAGACCATAGAGGAACGGAGCCAGGAAAGCGCCGGCAAGAGCACCCCATGACACACCCATAAGCTGCGCGATGAAGGTAACATTGGACTTGTACTGGATGATCGCGATGACAACCGATATCAGGATAAAGACCACGATGAGCACCCGCATGATGAAAACCTGTTTTTTCTCCTCCATATCCTTCACGAACGTTCCCTTGATGAGGTCCAAAGTCAGGGTGGAGCTCGACGTCAGAACCAGGGAGGAGAGCGTCGACATGGATGCGGACAGAACCAAAATGACAACGATCGCGATCAGAATATCCGGAAGGCCGGAAAGCATCGTCGGGATCACCGAGTCAAAGCCGGACGCCGCGATATCAATTTCATCGGAGAACAGTCTTCCGAAACCGCCGAGGAAGTAGCATCCGCCGGCCACAATGAGGGCGAAGAATGTGGAGACGATCGTTCCCTTGTCAATCGCCTTCTCATTGCGGATGGCGTAGAATTTCTGCACCATCTGCGGAAGGCCCCACGTTCCAAGAGACGTCAGGATTACGACGCCCAGAAGGTTCACCGGGTCCGGTCCGAAGAAGGAAACGAACATACCGGGCATATCGGAAACCTCGGGGTCTGCCACCGCGGCGAGGCCCCTGTAAGCTTCCATAAAGCCGCCCTTGCTTCCGAGCACCGCCAGAATGACCGCCACGATGCCGAACAGCATGATGATTCCCTGAATGAAATCGTTGATGGCCGTCGCCATGTATCCGCCGGCAATGACATATATTCCCGTCAGGATCGCCATCACAATTACGCAGATGGAGTAATCAATATTGAAGGCCATTCCAAACAGTCTGGAGAGACCGTTGTACAGGGAAGCCGTGTACGGGATCAGGAAAATGAACGTGACGATGGAAGCGGCAATTTTAAGATACGGCTTCTGAAAGCGCTTTCCGAAGAAATCCGGCATGGTCGCGGAGTCCAGATGCTGTGTCATGATTCTCGTGCGTCTTCCGAGGATGGCCCACGCCATGAGCGACCCGATGATGCAGTTCCCGATGCCGGCCCAGGTCGCCGCCATGCCGTATTTCCACCCGAACTGTCCGGCATAGCCGACAAATACGACCGCGGAAAAATAGGAGGTGCCGTATGCGAATGTCGTAAGCCACGGACCGACGGAACGTCCGCCGAGGACGAACCCGTTCACATCCGTCGAATGCTTTCTGCAGTAGAGACCGATTCCGATCATCACACCGAAGAATACGACAAGAAGAAGAACTTTGATAAACATACTGACAATCCCCTTTCTGATGCTGCTTTAACACTTATGCGCGTTGACGCGTCAACGCTTCAACTCGTAAAAGTTTATCGCAGCAACCGGGACTTGTCAAGCGGCTTTTTTACCAAGCGTGTCCGTGTGCATCCTGCCGGTCTCTTTTTATTGAACAGGGAACCCCCGGGAATTTCCTATTCGACAAAAAAGGACAGGGGATAAACCCCTGCCCCGTTGGAAAATCAGATGATTGGTTTAATAGAAGTATCCGGCCTTCATGTATCCGCTCTTGCTGCCGTAACTGACATGATACCAGCTGCTGTTCACCCGTGAGAGAATCGTAACCTTCTTTCCGGTGGGAACCCACGCAACAACGTTCGCCCTGCTCGCCGTACTCATGCTGCTGCGGATGAAAACGGTTGTCCGGACGGTGCGCTTCGATGTCACTTTCGGGTTATCGACTTTGAAATACCCGGCGGCAATATAACCGAGGGTTCCTTTGTAGCGGACCAGATACCAGCGGTTATTGTATCTCTTGATGATCGTCACTTTTCCGTTCTCCGGAATGACGCGCTTCGCTCTGGAAGATTTCGTCGGAGACGACCTGAGATAGATCGCCGTCGCCATCTGACGGTCTCCCGTCTCTTCCACGAAGTAGCCGCTCTTAATATACCCGACTCTGCCGTTGTAGTTCACGTAATACCAGGAGCCGTTCTCCGCCAGAATCTCGACATTCTGCCCGCCGTCGATCGCACGGATCCTGCGGTAGCCGGTCCCGGGGCCGGTCCTCAGCCAGATCGCCGTCGCCAGCTTCCTCATAATGCCGCTGCTGTAATAGCTGTTCCCGGACGAATAGGAAGATGAGGATGACGAAGACGAAGAGGAACGCGAAGAGGACGAAGAGGAAGACGAAGACGATGACGATGAACCCTTCAGGTTAGCCGCCCACAGATATCCGCCGTACTTCTTGTTGCCGGACCGGTACTGCGCATAAATCCAGTTGCCGTTCGTGCTTCCGGTTACGATGGAGGCTCCCTGGGGAATCACGGTGATCACCTTGCCGGACGTATTCGGCTTGGTCCTCAGGTTCGAAGCCACAGCTGTCGATCTGGATGCGGCAAAAGCGCAGGTTGTGCCGATCATCAAGGCAAGAACAGCAATAAACAGTGCTGATATCGTTCGAATACTATATTTTTTCATAATAAAGCCCTTCCTCCTTATCGTTTTTTTGGCACTTCCATACAAGGAATCATAGCACAATTTGCGCTTCATGACAATGAAAGAAGGGAAGCCGTTTATTTTCCGGAAAAATCCGTGAGGTCATACCGATCTGTCATCGTTCCTCTCTTGAAAATGTGATCTCCCATCACGCTTCCTTCCCTTACCATCCTTCCGCTGCGGCCTGAATGGTCTGTTCAACTACGGCATCCATTGTCGCTTTCTCTGCCATTCGTGTCTTCATGCCGCAGGAGTCCGCAGCAGCCTTAGTCTGCCTGCCTATGCAGATCGCTTTTACACGGCTCAGATCCAGTCCCGTCATGACTTCCGCAAACCCCTCACGGTGGAAGCACTGGTAAACACGGCGTAATCCACTTCCCCCCGCTCGATCTCTTCCCTCTCATTGATCACGCCTGCCGCTCTGCAGACCGTATCATATGTGGGGACATCATCGATCCGGATTCCTCTGATCTGCCGCAGCTCCTCCACAAGTGTTTGATTTCCCGCGGAAGCCCTGGGAATCAGTATCCGCATGCTCTCTGCCGGTTTCTTCTGCACCTGTTCTTTCAGGATATGCTCCTTCAGTTCTCTTCCGAGCGTGTCACCGTCATATACAGAGGGGACAAAACCAGCTTTTTCAGCCTTGTTGCCACATTTCCGCGGATGCTTTCAAAACGGGCTTCCGGAAAAGGATTCATCGCCTGCAGGATCCGTCTTCTTGAGGAAGTTCCGATCGGTCTTGAAAGATCCGGGTTCTTTTCCCCTGCCGGCAGCACAAGCACGTCTCTGGGGTCCTCTCTTTTTGAATACCCGATCACGGGAAGATCCTCCGGTATCTCCATCGGCATATCCTTAAGGCTGTGAACAGAGATGTCCGTCCGGAAATCCCTCAGCGCTTCATCCAGTTCCTTCACGAACAGTCCCTTGCCGCCGATCTCATCAAGCCGTCTGTTCAGGATCCGGTCACCCTCCGTCTTCATCGTGATATATGTGAAGTCCACCTCCGGGTGTTCTCTTTTAAGATATGCTCCTACAAGCTCGGCTGGATCACCGCCAGCGCACTCTCCCGGGTGCCGAAAAGTGACGGCTGCATTTCATAATTTGAATCACTGATCAATACGTGAAAACGAACAGGCATTGAAACACAAAAATGCTGCCGCCGGGCAGGGCATCGGAAACAAAAACCCGCCCGGTGCAGCATAGCAAAACCGATACCGCTATGTTTTCGTTTTATTTGAGGTTATTGCTTCTGTCGTATCTCTTGCCGCCCCAGTAAATCCGGGAAGCCACTTCCGCTTTGTCAGGAAGTTCGACGCCTTCCATGACGTATTTCAGGAATGTTTCAAAACCGGCCCGGTCGACGATATAGCCGATGTGCTCTTTGCCCTCGACGGCCTCCCTGTCAATGTACTCTTCGGCGAACGCATAGCAGTTCTTAACGATCTTAAGAATGCTCTCCTCATCTGCCCATTTGATAAAGTCCTCGGCCAGACGCGGATTCTGCTTGCCCGTGCGGCCCAGCAGCACAAGACGGTAATACTTCTCTTTGCTCCTCGTCCATGCGCGGGTCGGGCAGTAAGTGACACAGACGCCGCAGCCGATGCACAGATCTGTATCCCGTTCAATCTTGCCGTTCACGGCCCTCAGAGCTCCTACCGAACGCTTATCGCAGTATTTGACGCACTGCTCGCAGCCGACACAGCGGTCCGGATCATACTGCGGTTCTGTCATGCCGATGATCCCGAAGTCGTTCATTCGGACTTTGGCGCAGTCGTTGGAGCAGCCGGTAAACGCGACTTTCATATGCAGGTTATTGGGATAGATATGTCTGTCCATCTTCCGGGCAAATTCTGTCGTGTCATAGCAGCCGAAAGGACAGAGCCTCTTTCCGGGGCAGGCCACAATATTGCGGGTGCCCGCCGCGGGATATCCTCCGTTGTATTCCTCCTGGTTGACACCGGACTCATCAATAATGAGCTGAAGCTCCTTATTGACGGCATCCATATCCTCGAGCCTGATTCCCGGAATCTCCACACCCTGCCGGTTCGTGACAAAGATTGTCCCGTTGCCGTATTTCTCCGCGATTTCGGCGACACGCTGCATCGCTTTCACGCTGATGACGCCGCCGGGGATGCGGACCCGGGACGCGGTCTCGCCCCGTACCTTAGAATAGCGGAATGCGTTCTTCTTCAGTTTTTTCAGATTAACATCAATACTCATGAACTACTCTCCTCCATGTCCGTCTATTCTAATGCTTCAGTCGATCATGTTTTTGCTTACGGTGTAATTGAAAACCGGTCCGTCGAGGCAGACATACTTCTCGCCGATCCGGCAGTGGCCGCATTTTCCGAGGCCGCAGCACATCTTTCTCTCCTGGGAGACCCAGATATTTTCTTCCAGGAACCCCTTCTCGAGAAGTCCCATCACTGTGAACCGCATCATCGCCGGCGGCCCGACGACGACAGCCTGCGCCTTCGCGACGTCGCGGATCGGTACCTCGGGGATGTATTTTGTGACCAGGCCGATTCTGCCCCCGTACCCTTCGGGAGCCCCGTCGACCGTGAGTATGAGGTCCAGGGTTTCATCCCAACGCTTCAGGTCATCCCGGAAGAGCATGTCTTCGGGACTGCGGAATCCCACTATGACGTGCTTGTCCTTGGGTTCTTTTGTTCCGGCCAGAGCGTCGATCACGCCGCGGACCGGAGAGACGCCGGTGCCGCCCGCAACGACGAGGACTTCTCCCTCCTCGTACAGAGATATGTCAAATCCGTTTCCGTAAGGTCCCCGGATCAGAAGGGACTGCCCCGCATAATGCTCGAACACTTCATTCGTGACACGGCCGACCCTGCGGATCGTGAGGTCCACGGAGTTCTCACCGATCCCGCTGACAGAGATCGGCGCTTCGCCGTACCTGGGGATGGAGACTTCGAAAAACTGCCCGGGTTTTACATCTCCGGAATATTCCATACGGAAGGTATATTCCTTCTCCGTATGTCGGATGACTTCCAGAATTCTGGAAGGAAACGGTACATATGGATTATCCTGTATATTCATTGATACATTCATTTTTCCCATTCTCATCTCACCTCCCCAGCTTTCATCTCTTCCACTGCCCGGTTCACCTTGTTGATGCATGACGAGAAGGAAATGTATTCCGGGCAGATCCTGTCACAGCGGCCGCAGCCGACACACATCTGATAGCCGAACCGCTTTTTGAAATCGGAGATCTTGTGGAGAACTTTGAAGCGCATGCGCTCCCCTTTGGTGCGCCTGTATTCTCCGCCGCCGGCGACATTGGTATAGCCGTCCACCATACAGGACGCCCCGACCCTGCGCCGCTCGCCGACTTTTCCGTTGTCCGTATAAAAGACATCCTGCATGGTATAGCAGGTGCAGGTGGGACATGCAAAATTGCAGCGGCCGCAGCCGATACAGCGCGCACTGTACTCGTCCCACACGGGATTCCTGCAGATGTCAGCCGGAATGTTATCCGGAATCGTGACGTGCACCGTGTTCTCCGTCACATACTTCGGCTCGACTTCCTGCGCTGCCGTGCTGTTCTCCGCGAACAGATCCGCAAGGGAAGTCTCCGGAACGTCGCAGGCAAATGCGCCGTCCTCCGTCCGATCCAGAGAAAACCAGTATCCCTCTGCCGCGCGGTTCGTTCCCATATCCACGCAGAAGCAGTCTTCGTATGACGCGGAGCAGCCCAGCAGCGCGAAGTGGACACGATCGCGGATTTCTTTATAGAAAGGATCGGCGAATGTGTTGTCCAGATAAATCTGATCGAGCCGTTTTACCGCGTGCAGGTCGCAGCTTCTCACAAAGATAATTGCCTCCCGCGCGTCCCGGTCCGCCGTCTTGACCTCATTTTCCGTAAAGAAGAACAGGGTCTCCGAAAGCGGTGTCAGAATCTCCTTGAACGCATAGTCCGACCGCTGATCCATCTCGATCTCTCCGACCGATGTCACAAGATCGTAGCGGATCACATCATCGTCGGTAAACCGTCCTTCTCCGGCTTTCCGCACAGGCGCATACAGCCTGTAAGTTCTGCCAAGTACGGACAGTACCCGGTCAAATCCTTCCTGCGTCAGAATGTAGCCCATAGTAAATCCTCCATTATGTCATATACTCTATTAGCAGATGCCGTTTGGAAAAGCTGTCAATTGCGCCTTCGTTTATTGCCTTTCTCCCTTCTTCAGCAGCATGCGCAGGAACATGAGCATCACGTATCCCACCAGCATCGTGGTGACAAAGAGCTGCAGACCGGACAGCTGCGTCACGGCATTAGCCAGACCTTCCTTGCCCGCAGCAGCCAGGGATCCGGCCATCTTCTGCGAGGCAACGACACCGATCGCCATCGGGAATGTCATCCCCGCGAATCCCGGATAAAACCGGAATGAGAAGAAATCCGGCAGTTTGAAGAGCACGAACGCCAGCGAAGCGAGCACACAGATATACATAAACGTCAGTAAAGCCCGGTTCGGTGACTCATAGACATTGAGCAGGCTGACGACGCAGAGACTGCACGGAGCAAGCATAACTGCCAATGTGTGATAGGCTGCGCTTTTTATCTCAACTTTCAAAAGACGCAGCAGCATAAACGGAAGAAGTACAATATATATGATACAGCCATATACAACAATCCCCTGCAGGATCGGCCCGGCATTCATCTTTCCGCCGGTGACGCACGCGACCATCCAACCGTTATATGTTACGAACCAGCTCGGCATCATATTGACAAAATCTTTTTTCAGAATGACTTTCCCAAAAGCATGCTTCACCGTGAACACGATGATATGCACGAAATGGATCAGAACGGCAATAAACCAGATGATCTTTCCGAACCCCCATCCCATCTCGAAATAGAAACTTCCGAGCACCATCAGCACCATGCTGAACGCGCCGTAAAGGCTTGCCGGAATCGTCTGGTCATACTCTTTCCGGCATGTTCCGGAATAACGGATGAGCTTGATAATATAGCAGACTATAAAAACGGTCCCGCAGGCCATAATCAGATATCGCAGCCAGACGTATCCCAGTCCGCCGTAAACATTTCCCAATGTAAGAAAGCTCAAAAATGTCGCGATAACAGGCACCGGTATTTTCTCAATTCTTTCCATATAGGCCTCCCTTATTCATAGTAAAACTCGTAGGAGTCGCTGTGCATGTGGAAAAAGTCAGAGTAATCGATATCAAACAACGGCTTCTTTACTTTGCGGACGTCAATCTTTCTGGCGATCATCTGCTGCAGTACTCCTCCGTACGCGAGGTCTCCCTGCAGAAGAGCCCCGATGATCTTTCCGTCTCTGTGGACAATCTTTTTGTATACGTCTCCCCTGCGGTATGTCTCGGTTTTAATGGTCTCGTCCGCGGGGTCGGGGTTGACTTCGCCCAGGGACATGGTCGATATGTCCAGAAAACGCATGGTGGACTTGCTGGCAAAGAAATCAGACATTTTTTCCGGCACACCTGCCATGTTTGCCGCGGCGATCATGCCCTCTTTGACCGCAGCAGGCCATATGGGAGAGAGACCCGATACGTCGCCCGCCCCGTAGATATCGGGATCATTTGTTCGGCCCGTCTCATCATAGACAAGCCCGGTACGGGACAGTTCCAGACCACTGTCCTTAAGGAACTCCACATTGGACCGCACACCCGCCGTGACAACGAAGAAATCACAGGGAATCACCGTACCGTCGCTGAGTACGACCGCCGTGATCTCGTGCCCGTCATTGATTTTCACCTCTTTGACGCTTGTGCCGTAATGCTGCTCCACTCCATTCGCCTCAAAGGCATCTATGTACGCCTGCGCCGCTTCCCGGTCCAGCTGCCTGCTGAGAAGCCACCCGGCAAAATCACACAGGACTGGTTTCACGCCCAGATGCAGAAGCCCGGCTGCGCAGTCGATGCCTATGAGGCCGCTTCCCAGAATAACGATATGCTTCTTAGTCTTCGCCGCCTCCTTCAGGATCTCGATGTCATCGACATTGCGGAATCCGATCATATTCGGGGATCCCGCCAGATTCTTAATCGGGGGGAAGAATGTCCGGGAGCCGGTGGCGATCAGCAGTTTATCATAGTTCTCCCGGATACCGTCATCCAGAATGACCTCCTTTGAAGCCCGGTCCAGGCCGACCGCTTCCACTCCCTTTTTCCAGGTTACCCCATACAGGGATTCAAAGTTTTTCTCTACGAACCGCAGACGGTCCAAATTCCGTATGCCGGCCAGATATTCATGCAGTATGCAGCGTGAATAGATATCCCTGTCCTTTGAGATCAGGACGATCTCCGCTTCGCTGTCATATTTCCGAAGCTCCCGGATCCCGTTTATGCCTGCTGCGGACGAACCGATCACAACATATTTTTTCATAGGCTTTCCTCCAGTGTAATCGCGTGCATAGGACATTTTTCCACACACATGGGCGCCGCGGTCTTTCCGTCCGCACTTCTGTGAACACACATGTTGCACTTCATAATCTCCCGGAAGTGTATGCTGTCCGGTTTCAGAATGCCGAACGGACAGGACATCACACACATGTAGCAGCTGGCGCACTGCTCTTTATCGTACGTGACATACCCCGTTTCGGGATCTTTCTTCATCGCACCGGTCATACAGGTATAGACACATTCCGGCCGGCTGCAGTGCCGGCAGAAAATAGGTGCCGGTCTCGTCTCACTGTCGATCACGACGCGGTTCCGCGCATCTCCGCTCTCGGTCTGATGGCTGACCACACAGGCGGTCACACACGTCAGACATCCGATACAACGGCTGCGGTCAATTTTAATTCTGTACATATAACCCAGGCCTCCTCTTCCAGATCCTCAGACCATCACACTTTTTCAAACCGGCAGACCGCCCCTTTGTAATTGGGCTCGCGGGAATACTTGTCATAGTTCGACGGCGTCAGCTTATTGCACTCAATATAATGGATCGGCGCAAAAAGCTGATCGTAGGGAACATTCTCCGTCACTTTGACAAAGAAGACGGCATCCTGCCCATTGACAGAATACACGCGGATGCGGTCCATCTCGTGAATTCCGTTCTCTTCTGCCATTTTGGTGTTCATATAGAGATATGCCTTTTTGACGGAAACGTCCTCCACGAACTTCACTTCTTTTGTACGGCTCTGCGTGTGCCACTGTCCGACTGTGCCGCGCCCGGTATTAAAGAAGAGCGGAAACTCTTCCGTCTGAACATAGGGATTCTCCAGAGGTTCCTCAAACAGGAATATTGCCTTCCCGTCCGGCGTAAAGAAGATCCCGTCAGAATACAGACGGCGCTGTTCTTCGGCAAATTCAGCTTCTCTTCCCTCCGGGTACGGCCACTGGCGCCCGTGAGAATCTGTCAGATCATCCCATTTGACACCGGAGAAATCACACGGCCTGCCGCGTGAGATAGCACGCAGCATATCAAAGCACTGTTCCGGGGTCTCCCAGCGCTCGATCGCACTTCCCATACCGAGCGCCTTCGCGACTCCCAGAATACATTCGTAATCGGAAATCTCATTCTCTCCCCTCGGAAGGACGGGACGCATGGCGGACAGCCGCCTCTCCAGGTTGATGTAGGTACCTGTTTTCTTGATCCCCGGTACGACGGGCAGGAAGACGGTCGCATTTTCGGCGCTTTCGATCGTATCGTAAATATCCTGTACGATAAACAGATCCAGTTTTTTTGCCGCTGCGGCAAAGGTCTCGTTGTTGGTCCAGCTGTGGCGCGGATTTGTACACAGGATCCAGAGCCCTTTGATCTCGCCGGCGTTGATCCCTTCGATGATCCTGTTGTAGGGAAGCGTGGGTTTTTTTGCCATCCGTTCCGGATCAATCCCGATGATACCGGCGATCCGTCCGCTCTCTTCCGCATCGGCAAAATCGCCGCCTCCGAACAGGCAGGTCGTGTTGGAGAACAGGCGGGAACCCATGGCGTTGCACTGCCCGGTGATTGAATTGCCCCCTGTGCCGGGTCTGCCGACATTTCCGGTCATCAGTGCCAGATTCATGATCGCTCTTGCCGTGTTCACGGCTTCGTATCCCTGGTTGACGCCCATGGTCCACCAGAAAGATACTGCTTTTCCGTCATGGATAATCTGCGCCAGCTCCAGGATCTGTTCTTCCCTGATCCCGGTCTCCGCCGCCCCGCGGGAGAGGGAAAATGCCTTGACAAATTGGGCGAACTCTTCAAATTTGTTGGTGTGCGCCTCAATAAAGGCCCGGTCGATCCAGTCCTTCTCAATCAGAATATTGGCGAGGGTATACAGCAGTTTCAGATCCGACCGCGGACGGATCGCATAGTGATAATCTGCATTCATGGCCGTCTCGGAACGACGGGGATCGATGACGATGATCCTGTGCCCGGGCACTTTGTTATTGCGCACGCGTCCCCAGATGATCGGGTGCGCGACGACGGGATTTGCCCCGATGAAGATAAGGGTATCTGACAGTTCCAGGTCCTGCAGTGTATAGCCCGGTGCATCGTAGCCCAGTGTTCCCTTATGCGCGACGGCGGCTGACGCCATACACAGGCGTGTGTTTCCGTCCACATTCGTCTGCAGGTAATTGCGCATCACATGTCCGAAGATCGCGAACTCTTCCAGTGTAAGCTGCCCCGTACTGATACCGGCGACGCTTTCCTGCCCATATTGTTCCTGCAGTTCACGGATCTTTCCCGCGACATGGCTGAAGGCCTCTTCCCAGGGCACCTCCTTCATACTTCCGTCCGCCTGCCGGATCTTCGGCAGCGCATCCGGCTTGACAGTCGTCTGCTGTTTATCAAGGGACAGCCCCTTGATGCAGCTGAACCCATCATTAACAGGATACCCAGCCGTCGGCACGGTCCGTACGATCCTTCCGTTCTCCACGTAGAAGTCGAGATTACAGTCGATCGCACAGAAATTGCAGGTCGATTGTACTTTCCGCATATGCATTTCCCTCTCTGTAAAAGTACTGCTGCTTTTGTGATAAGAAACAATTATAATAAGTAAGCATACTATATGGCATGAATTCCTGCAACAAAAATACACAATATAGGCTTGCAAAAGCGTTGCTTTTTTGTAAAAAGCGTCAAAAATACGATCAATATCAGTATACTGTCATCAAATAACATCAGAACCTGATATCTCCGGACACAGAAAAAACCCGGAAACCCTTTTTAAAGGATTTCCGGGCCATATGGAAAATGGAGACGGTGGGAGTCGAACCCATGACCTCTTGAATGCCATTCAAGCGCTCTCCCAACTGAGCTACGCCCCCATATGGACGGCTGCCATGCGCCGTGCCACGCCAATTAGAATAACACGAATCCGTGCGGAGTGCAAGCAAAAGCTTTCACTTTATTCTGTGTCTTTTTCCGGCTCTTTCTCTTCTCCCGCATCTTCCGAAGCATCCGCCCTGTCCTGCGGAGACTCCTCCGGTTTTTCTTCCGCCTCTGCCGTCTCCTCCGCGGACGTCTCTTCCGGTTCCGGATCCTTTAATGAAACCGTCTCCGGATCCTCCTCCGTCAGGTCGTCCATTGTGATCATCATCATGTCTTCCTGTGTCGGGTTCTCCAGCGCAGCGACGCGGCGGGCCTGATTCGTAATGATTTCCTCGAACAGATTGCGGACCTCCCTCGCATTCGCGAAGTTCTCCGTCTTCTCCAGCTTGCGAAGGACAATCATCTCACGGATATGCTTCTTTGCGTCCTCCTCTACCGTATAGTCATACTTTTTGCAGTTAAGGTCGAAGATTGCCACAAGCTCATCCACCGAATAATCCGGGAATTCAATGTACTTATTGAAGCGCGATTTCAATCCGGGATTGCTCTCGATGAATTTCTTCATCGGTTTTGTATAGCCCGCCACAATAACCACCAGATTGTCG
The DNA here is from genome assembly GCA_017430765.1 of Lachnospiraceae bacterium. The sequence continues at coordinate 31,457 of JAFRMI010000007.1, forward strand.
CGATGATCTTCCATCGCCTTCAGGATCGTGTCGATGGCCTCCTGCCCGAACGCGTCATCTTTCTGCGCGAGCGCATATGCCTCGTCGATAAAAAGCACGCCGCCGAGCGCTTTCTGGATCTGCTCCTGTACTTTGAGAGCCGTCTGTCCGACATAGCCGGCGACAAGCCCCGAGCGATCCACCTCGACAAGCTGTCCCTTCGACAGGACGCCGATCTCCTTATACAGCTTCGAAATGATTCGCGCTACGGTTGTCTTGCCTGTTCCGGGGTTTCCGGTAAACACCAGATGAAGGGAAACCGGAACAGATTTCAGTCCTGCGTCCTTCCGCATTTTCTGAATCCGGACAAAATCCGTCAGTTCCCGTACGTCCGCTTTGATCTTCGTCAGACCGACCAGGTTATCGAGAGTTTCTCTGGGATCCTCCTCCGGTTTCTGCTCCTCCTGTTCCTGCGCCGCCTGGGAGACTGCGGTTTGATCGCCGGCTGCATTTTGATCCGGATCTGCTCCCGCAGGCACATTGGCAGGATCGGCAGAAGACCCTGCACCGCCGGGAGGATTGACAGGATCGGCAAACGAACCTGTTTCCCCCGGCATGTTTGCCGGATTGATAAGAGTTTCCTCTCCGCCGGGCAGATTTCCGGCGTTCCCCTGCGGTGCTGCCGTCGGCCGTTTAGGAGCACTCTCGTTCCATAAATCATTAACGGCAGAAGTCCAGTCGCCTGCCTTTCCGGAAGGAGTGCCTTCCGCGCCGGCGCCCGGAATGGGTGCATTTCCATTCCCTTCCCCGTAAAAGTCGGAATATATACCTGAAAGAAAACTCTTTTCTATGATGCCGAGTTCTTTCAGTCTCTTCAGCTCTTCATCGATTTCCGGTATATTGCCTTCGTCCCAGCCCTTCATAACTGTGTGTTCCTCCATATTTTTCAATGGATATCATAGCAGAATACCGGGCATTTTAAAAGTATAGAGTTCGGCTTTCGGGGAAGGAGTTTTGACCGAAACCGGGCAGTATGATTATTGATCCTGCCCGGCGAAGAAGCCCGTGTCATGCGGAAGGCGGATCCGGCACCGGGTCTGCGGACAGAGAATGCCCGGAAATGTACGGAATTGTTAAGGATTGCAATAAATAAAGATGCGCTTTTTTAAATTTCCTCTTGCGTATTTTGCAAATCCGTCTATAATGAAAGTACATCGGACACAATATCTTGTGTCCCATCCAAACAGCGTAACACTTTTTCCCCATATACGGGAACGCTCCCCCTTAAGCGTTCCCAAAGAAAAGGGCACCTCCCCTGGCGCCCTTTTCATTTTGTACATTTCTTATTCCCCGTCGGGGCTGAACGCAGAAGGCTGCGCGAATGTGTAAGGCGGATATTCGCACCCGGCTCCTCTCTCAGCGCATAAGCTGCGGCGTCTGTAAGACAGCTCAGATGCGGGGAACGGTTCCGCATCTGAGGTATTCCTCCGCCCTTTGGAGATCTTCCTTCCTGTCCACATCCATCAGCTCCATCGGGTCCTCCGCCTCAATACAGACGACAGGGATGGTCCCGTCTTTCAGAATCTGTCCGCCGCCGCGGTCTCCCCGGATCTCCATGAGCCGCGGATAGTACCTCGCGGGAAAGAGCACCGGGTTTCCCGGTTTTCCCTCAAAGGAAAGGCGGCAGACAGGATCCGGCCCGTTCTCCTGCGCGGATCGTCTCCTGTACGTCTCCACCATGCGGGAGACACTTTCCTGCCGGAGCAGGGGCTGGTCCCCCGCCGCAAAGAGGCACGCATCATAAGACAGCATCTCCGAAAGCCCCCGTTTGACCGTCTCGCTCTGCGGCCCGCCCGGATAGAGAACACAGCGAACCGGCGGACATCCGTCCGCCGGACCGTAAGCATCTCTGACAATCTCCCGGACCTCCGAGTGCCTCGTCACTACAAGAATCTCCGAAAATGCAGCCGTCCGCACCGCATCGATGACATAGAGCAGCATTTCCCTGCCGGCAAGGCGGGCAAGTAGTTTGTTCTCCCCGAACCGCTCCCCCTTCCCGGACGCCATGACAATGCAGCCGACCGTTTTCTCCGGCTGTTTATTCATACTTCTTTCCAAGCCGTTTATACATGGTCTTTTTCACCGCGCGCAGGATATTCTCATATCCGGTGCAGCGGCACAGATGTCCGGACAGGAGCTTCCTGAGCTCGTCATCCGTGTAGAGCTTCCCGCTGTCGAGGATCTCCTTGGCTGAAAGCATGAATCCCGGCGAGCAGAAGCCGCATTGAATCGCCGTCTCGTCGATGAATGCCTGCTGAATGTCACTTAACTCCCCGTTCGGGCCGCAAAGACCCTCAAGCGTTATGATATCCTTTCCCTCTGCCCAAACAGCCAGATAGATGCAGGAGTCATAGGCCTCCCCGTCAATGAGGACGGTGCAGGCGCCGCACTCTCCCACCTCACAGCCCTTCTTGACCGATGTCAGGCGGTAGTCGTTCCGCAGCATGTCCGTGAGGGATGCTCGCACATCGACGATCGTCTGCCTCTTCTTGCCGTTGATGGTACAGGTCACCAGCTTAAACTGTCTCTCCTCCTCCGGGAGCGGATCCCGAAAGACTTCATGCGTATTATCAGCCATCGATCTTCCCTCCACTTCGATTGACCGCCTCCGTGAGCGCCCGCATCGCGAGCGTGCTGCACAGATGCAGACGGAACTCCCTCTCTGCGCGCCAGCTGCTTCTGGGATTGACGTCCAGAAGAACCACCTCGCCGCACTTCTTCACCGTCTCTTCCGACACGGGAAGTCCGCAGAGGATTTTCTCCGCTTCCCGCGCGCGGATCGGGTTCGGAGCCGCGACGCCGAAGCCGATCCGGATATCGCGGATCTCCTTCTTGTCGCGGGAAAGTTTCACGTTCACCGAACATCCGGTCGTCGCGATCTCCATGGCGTTCCGCATACCGTATTTGATGTATTTTCCCTTATATCCCGTATAGGATTTTTTGGGAATGAGGAGCGCTCTCTGCACCTCGTTGTGCGCCATATGGACGCGCCCCGGGCCCGCATAGAATTCGTTGATGGACACCGTCCGCACGCCGTCCGGTCCCTCGATTTCGACGATCGCGTCGTACGCGCACAGGGTCGACGCCGAGTCCGCACTCGTCACACCGTTGCAGGTATTTCCGCCGATCGTTCCGATCGCGCGGATCTGTGGTCCGCCGACCATATTGACGGCCTCCCCGAGAACGGGGATATATTTCTGTATGAGCGGATCTCTGTAGATGTGGTTAAAGGAAGTCAGTGACCCGATCCGGATCGTCCCGTCCTCCTCCATCGTCACGCCGCGGAGTTCATCGAGGCCGTAGATGCTGACGAGCTCGCAGCCTGCCAGTTTTCCCGCCCGGATCTTGATGAGGACATCCGACCCGCCGGCGATGATGTGTGCCTCCGGATGCTCCGTAAGGAGACGAATGGCATCCTGCACACTCTCCGCTTCGTACAGTTTTTTGATATCGTACATAGCTTCCTCCTTAACCGTTAAATCAGACCTTCCTCTTTGAACTTTCTGTAGAGATTGTGCGGATCCATCGGAAGCGAATCGAATGCCACTCCCGTCGCGTTGAGGATCGCGTTCCGGATCGCGGGGGCCACCGGCACCACGGGAGGCTCTCCCAGGCCTTTTGTTCCGTAAGCACTCGTCGGCTCCGGGTTCTCCACAAATTCAACTGCAAGACGCGGATGATCCATGAAGGTCGACAGCTTGTAATCGAGCAGGTTGTCATTGAGAAGAGCCCCCGTCTTCTCACTGTAGATCATCTTCTCAGAGAGCGCGTATCCGATCCCCATGCTCATCCCGCCGGCAACCTGCGCCTCCGCAAGAGCCGGGTTAATCAGCGTGCCCGCATCGTGGACGTTGATGATGTCGAGCAGTTTCACCTTGCACATCGGGATATCCACCTCAACCTCCGCGAAGCAGCATCCGAAGCTGTAGGCGTTGGTCTTCGCCTGCGACGTCACTTCCATTGTCAGGTGCTCGCTGTTTACGAGGTCATAGATCGAGTGCGTCGCGAGATCCCCGAGGGACATCAGGACGCGGCCGTCCGTCACACGCACGATCTGACCGTCGATGATATCGCACAGATACGGCTGCATCCTCGTGTACTCGAACTGTTTTTTGAGAATCTTATCCTTAAAGGCTTCGGCGCATTTTCTGACCGCCATGCCCGTGACATAGGTCTGCCTGGATGCGTAGGCGCCCGTTCCGAACGGGGTGATGTCCGTGTCCTGGTTGGACATCATGTGCACCATTTCGAGAGGCAGGCCCATTGTCTGCGCCGCCATCTGTGCAAACGCGGTGTCCGCGCCCTGCCCGATCTCCGTGTCGCCGACCTGCACCTGGATGGAGCCGTCCTGGTTCATCACCATGCGGCAGCCGGCGGTTTCAAGCGAGATCGGCCACACGGCCGTGTTGTACCAGAAGACCGACATACCGACGCCCCGCCGGATGTCGCCGGTCTGATTCGCGTATTCCTTCCTCTTCCGCTCATAATCGATATAGGCCATGCCCTTGTCCATGGTCTCGTTGAAGGTATCGCTGTAGAGCTCATTTTTGGAAAATGCATCCACGAAGCCCTTCTGCATCAGGTTCTTTCTCCGGAATGCGATGGGATCAAAGCCCATCTTCCGGCAGATGTCCTCCGTGTGTGACTCGACCCCGAAAATCGCCTGTGCCATTCCGTACGACCGCATCGCGCCGGCCGGCTGGCGGCTCGTGAAGACGGAGTAGGAGTCGCACTCCACATTGGGGCAGGGATAGAGCTGCGGGAAGGCGTTCATTCCCTTCGCCGCGATGCCGTGCCCGTGGGATGCGTACGCGCCCTGGTTGGAGAACATCTCAAGTTTTCTGGCAGCCAGCGTCCCGTCCGGTCGCACATAGGAGATGATGTGGCTCCGGATCGCGTGGCGGACGCGGGTATTCATGAACGTCTCCTCTCTTGTGCACTCGAGCTTCACGCACCGCCCGCCGACCTGCGTCGAAAGAAATGCACACAAAGGCTCATACAGCACGTCCTGCTTATTGCCGAACCCACCCCCGATATAGGGCTTGATCACGCGGACTTTTCCCCAGTCAATTCCCAGGGCCTGCCCGACGACGCGGCGCACAATGTGCGGGATCTGCGTGGAGGAATAGACCACAATCCGCCCGTTCTCCTCGTAGGCGAAACACAGGAAATTCTCAATGTGGCAGTGCTGTACCGACGGAGTATCGTACCAGCCCTCCACTTTGACAAGAGAAGGATCCTTGATCGCCTCCTCATAATTCCCGTTCCGGATGCTTGTGTGCGCGAGGATATTATTCGGAAACCGCTCATGGTACTGCGGGGCCCCGTCCTCCATGGCTTCCTGCGCATCCATCACAAACGGGAGCTCTTCGTACTCCGCCTTAATGAGACGTACCGCGCGCGTCGCAGATACTTCATCCTCCGCGACGACCGCGGCGATATCATCCCCGTAATAGCGCACATGGCTGGTGAGAAGATGCCTGTCCGCCACATCCTGGTGGGAGGGATCCGTGGACCACGGGTGCCCGGCCGTCGGGAAAGGAATATCAGGAACATCAAAGCATGTGACAATCTTGACGACTCCCGGGACCTTCAGCGCCTCGGAGATATCTACGGATTTTACAATCGCGTGTGCCACCTCCGCGTGCCGGATCTTAGCGATGAGCGCACTCTTGTCACAGAGATCATCGGTGTATTTGGTTCTGCCTGTCGCTTTGTCATAGGCGTCGACTCTGGGCAGGCTTTTTCCTATCGTCATCACCATACCTCCTTTTTCCTAAGCTGCAGAAACATCCGGTCCCGTCATCCTCACCGGGATCCGGGATGCTGTATTCTCTGCCATATTATGAACACGGGATTCGCTTTTTTCAGGAACGCGGTCTCTTCTTCCGCCATACCGCTTCGCGCAAAAAAGTCCGACAGATTGTTCTCTGCCGGACACCCCAGTCTATAAGCATTCATAATAAATAGCAGGAATACATCTGTTCTTTGTATTATATTCCTTTTTTTCGTCATCTTCGACAATTTACCGCCAGACCGCGAAAAATTCAGCATATTCCACATGAATTCCCTATATTTTTTGTACATATTGTAGAATTCCCGGTGATTATTCCTTCTCCTCGCGAAGCGTCCGCAGATAATCCGCCGCGTCATCCGGCATCTCATCAACCGCGCCGTCCAGGGATACCGCAAGCGGCTGCTTTTTATAAAGGATATCGTACATCACAGGGACGATAAAGAGAGTCATGAGTGTGGCATAGAGCAGCCCCGCCGCGATCACGACGGCCATGCCCCGCCCCATCTGGCTTCCCATCCCGCTGCCGAAGATCAGCTGCGTCATCGCAAGAATGGTGGTGAGCGCTGTCATGAGGATCGGGCGCATCCTGGTCTTTCCGGCCGCAATCAGCGCGTCCTCCCTTGAAAGCCCGCCGATCCGCAGCTGGTTCACGTAATCGACGAACACAATACCGTTATTCACCACGGTCCCCATCAGGACAAGAAATCCCATAAGCGACATCATGGAAAGCTGCTCCCTGAGCGCAAGAAGCCCAATCATGCCGCCCGTAAATGCGAGCGGAATCGTAAAGAGAATGATGAACGGGGAGAGCAGGCTCTGGAACTGCGCGACCATGACAAAGTAAATAAACGCGAGTGCGAGCGCAATCATCTTGCTCATCTGCGTCACCATCCGTTCTACCTGCGTCGTCTCACCGGAAATCTCCACGGAGTAGCCGTTCGGCAGATCCTCGCCGAACTCCCGGAGGAGCGGCCGCATCTGCCTGGAAAGGAGCGCCGTATTATACCCTTCGGCCGTCGATGCGGTCACCGTTCTGTACCGCTTCTGGTTCTCTCTGGCAATCGAAGAGGGGGACGTCGTCTCCACGACTTTCGCGATCTCCC
>JAFRMI010000038.1 GCA_017430765.1 Lachnospiraceae bacterium
AGGAATGTCAGCTGGCTTCCCTCCTACGGCCCGGAGATGCGCGGAGGAACCGCAAACTGCAGCGTGATCTTAAGCGACGAGCCTGTCGGGGCGCCGATCATTTCGAATCCGGACGTGCTGGTCGCCATGAACCTTCCGTCCCTCGACAAATATGAGCCGGCGGTGAAAAGCGGAGGAACCATCTTTGTCGACAGTTCCCTGATCGAGCGGAAGGTCGCGCGGGACGACGTCGACGTGTACTATGTACCCGCGACAAAATTAGCGGGTGAAAACGGCGCGCCCACGCTTGCGAACATGATTCTCATGGGAAAGCTTCTCGGCGTCTTCTCGGAGTATGAGGAGGAGAATGTCCGGAAAGCTCTCGGGAAATGCGTCTCCGCGAGGCATGCGGATCTCCTGGAACTCAATTTGAAGTGCATGGAAATCGGCAGAGATTACGAAGCAGAACAGTAATTATACAGAAAGGCACCGGACAGTTCTTATAATCACATATCCCCTCTTTTGCAGCGGCGCGAAGGAGCGCCTCCTGCGGGAAGAGGGGATTTCAGCGTAAGAAGAAGGACAGATGATTAAAGGGTATTATGTTATAGATGCGCATGCGCACGTGTATCCCGAAAAGATTGCCATAAAGGCGGGAAATGCGGTCGCATCGTTTTACGACGTGGAGATGCAGTATAAGGCCACGACGGAGGAGCTGCTCCGGAACGGAGACGCGAACGGGATCGATCATTTCCTGATCCACTCCGTGGCGACGAAACCCGAGCAGGTCAGCAAGGTGAATCGGTACATCGCGAGCCAGGTAGAGGCGCATAAGGGGCGGATGAGCGGCCTTGGGACCGTGCACCCTCTCTCCTCGAATATGGAGGAAGATATCAATGAGATCGTAAGTCTCGGCCTTCACGGGATCAAGATTCATCCGGACATGCAGGGGTTTGCGATCGACTGCGACGGGTTTATGGAGGCTTTTGAGCTGTGCGGGAAGCATAACCTCACGGTTCTTGCTCATACGGGCGATGTGAGGGGAGATAAATCCAACCCCGACCGGATCGAGAGGATCCTGCAGGCCCTTCCCGATACGACATTCGTCGGGGCGCACTTCGGCGGATACTCCCTGTGGGAGGAAGCCGTGGAAAAACTGCCGAAGTATGAGAACTTTTATGTCGATACCAGTTCGACGTCATTTTTCGTAGGACTGCGCGGCATGATACAATACATCAACGCATACGGGATCGACCGCTGTATGTTCGCGACCGACTATCCGATGCATCCGATTGAGACGGAGATCCGGAACATCCTCTTTATGCACCTTAAGGAGGAGGACTGCCGGAAGATTTTCTCTGAAAACGCGATCCGTATCTACAATCTGGAACGTCCGGAGTTTTTCGGAGAGGAATGAGTACGCCCGTCTGTGTGACACGTGGGAGCTTAAGGGAATTATGTACGTGGGGGCCGGAAAAGATGCGTGGTCTTGGAGAAAATATCATTGAACTAAAGAATATCAGTAAAACATATGCGGACGGTTTTACTGCAGTATCCGATTTTAATCTGTATGTCCGGAAAGGGGAATTCATTACATTTCTCGGACCTTCCGGCTGCGGCAAGACGACGACGCTCCGCATGATCGCGGGCTTCGAGATGCCGACGACGGGAGAGATCCTGCTGAATGGGAAGAACATATCCTCCCTTCCGCCTTATCAAAGACCGATCAATACGGTCTTCCAGCGCTATGCGCTCTTCCCGCATATGAATATTTACGAAAATATTGCCTTCGGCCTCCGGCAGAAGAAACTTCCGGAGGATGAGATCACAAGGAAGGTCAAACGGGTTCTGGAACTGGTGGATCTGGAAGGATTTGAGGCCCGCTCCGTGGCGACTCTGTCCGGCGGCCAGCAGCAGAGAGTCGCGATTGCCCGCGCGGTGGTCAATGAGCCGGAGATCCTGCTTCTCGATGAGCCTCTCGGCGCGCTGGACCTGAAGATGCGCAAGGAGATGCAGCTGGAGCTTAAAGAGATGCATGACCGGCTTGGGATCACATTTATCTATGTCACCCACGACCAGGAGGAAGCGCTCACAATGTCCGACACGATTGTCGTGATGTCGGAGGGCAGGATCCAGCAGATCGGCAAGCCGGAAGACATCTATAACGAGCCGAAGAACGCGTTCGTGGCAGACTTTATCGGGGACAGCAACCTGTTCAACGGCATCATGACGGGGCCGCTTCTCGCGAGGTTCTGCGGGGGCGATTTCCAGTGTGTGGATGACGTGGAGAAGGGCACGCACATCACCGCAGTGGTCCGCCCGGAGGATGTGATCATTACGCCGCCTTCGGAGGGAACGATCCGGGGGAAAGTTTCCTCGGTTATCTTCAAGGGGATACACTACGAGATCACTGTTGAATCCGGTAAAAATGAGATGGTCATTCAGTCCGTAAAGGCTCCGGCGGTCGGGGAGACGGTCGGAATGAGAGTGGATCCGGACAACATCCACATTATGATCGCGGAAGACCACACGAATTATTTCCTCGCGGATATCAGTTCCGATTTCCGGCTGGAATTCAACGGGAAGCGCATCGATACGAGCGTGACAAAGATTATCCGCGGCAGCAGCCGGAACGCGGACGGCACATTGCTCAACGCGAACGGCGCCGTACTTGATCCAAGGCGGGTCCGGATCATGATCGCGATCCGTCCGGAGGATATCGAGATGACGGACCATGTGGAGGAAGGCCTTGTAGACGGGTATATCAGCAACCTGATCTATAAGGGCGACCACTACAGCTACGTGATCCGCACGGATTTGGAGCAGGATTTTATTGTCGATGACGAGTATCTCTGGAATATGGATGACCATGTCGGTCTCATCATGCCCGTCGATAAGATGTCATTCAAACTGAAGAAGTAAAAGCGGAGGGGCGCAAAACGGAATGCATGTACTGAAATTCTCCAGAAAAAGCCTGGGTATCCCGTATGCGGTGTTTCTGGTGCTCTTTGTGGCACTTCCGCTTCTGGTTCTCCTGTATTTTGCGTTTACAAACGGGCAGGGGGAGTTTACCCTTTCCAATCTGACCGGATTCTTTACGAATCCGAATGCGATCGGAACGCTTGCCTACAGCTTTGCCGTGGCTTTTGTCACGACGGTCGTCTGCCTTCTTCTGGCCTATCCGACGGCGTATATTCTCGCGGTCAGCCGCATGAGAAGGAAGCATCTGGTTCTCCTTCTTCTTATCATGCCGATGTGGATCAACTTTTCTCTCCGCATCACGGCTCTAAAAGAAATTCTGACAATCATTGAGGGAAATCTTGCCCGCTATCCGTTCTTTAATGCGGTGGCAGGTATGACCTACGATTTCCTTCCGTTCATGATTCTTCCCATCTACAATACGATTTCACGGCTGGACGGTTCGCTCATCGAGGCGGCGAAGGACCTCGGAGCGGATGATGCGGCTACATTTTTGAAAGTGACGCTGCCGCTTTCCGTCCCCGGGATCGTTAGCGGCGTATCCATGGTGTTTCTGCCTGCGATGACGAATTATGTCGTTCTGGATATGCTCTACAACAGTACTTACATTATGGGGAGCCTGATCGGAAGCTACTTTGCCGCGTATAACTGGCACGGCGGCTCCATGATCGCGCTTGTTCTGCTTACCATCATCGTTCTGTTTACGCTCTTCACGAACGGAATGGAAGATGACGGGAGGACCGGTGTAGGAGGTGCCCTGCTGTGATAAAAAAGGCGAAAATCATCTTTATTGCGCTGGTACTGGCATTCATCTATGCGCCGATCCTGATCCTCATGGTCTACAGTTTCACAAGTTCGACGGCAATCGGTGCGATCCGCGCGTTTTCCCTGCACAATTACAGGACCCTGTTCACAACACCTGTACTTAGGGACATGATTGCGGGGACGATTGTTCTCGCTGTCTCCTCAGCTGTTCTGGCTACAGTTCTCGGGACGCTTGGGGCGATCGGATCTTTCTACTCATCAAAGAAGGCGGGGGCATTCATGCAGTCACTCAACCAGGTGCCGGTGATCAACGCGGACGTCGTCACGGGTTTTTCGATCTGCATTCTTCTGGTGGTTGTTCTGGGTGTCAGCAAGGACACCTTTATTCCTCTTCTGATCGGGCATGTGGTTCTTTGCGCGCCGTTCGTCTATCTGTCGGTTATTCCCAAACTGAAGCAGATGGATCCCAGCATCTATGAAGCGGCGCTGGATCTCGGGGCGTCCCCGGCCACTGCACTCAGAAAAATTGTAATTCCACAGATCTCCTCCGGCATCGTGTCGGGATTTGCGCTTGCCATCACTTTGTCGCTTGATGATTACTTCATCACAACCTATACGAAACCGGCTACATTTGACACGATCAGCACGTATGTCGTAAACGCGACCAAAGGCTCACAGACAACTATAAAGACGGCACTTTGGGCTCTTTCCACGGTCATCTTCCTTCTGGTTCTGCTTGTTGTCATCGTGTCCAATGCGCGCGGAAAACAGATCGCGGGAAAGGAGCGGACGGGCGTATGAGCAGGCGGATTAAAGTAACTGTCGCGGCGTTCCTCTTCTGTGTCTTTATGACGGGGATTTATGCGAATGTGCATGCGGCGGATAAGGTGGTCCTCCGGATCTGCAACTGGGAGGAGTATATTGATCTGGGTGACTGGGACGAGGAGGAGACGATTTCCCTGCCGGGCGGTGATATAATCGGTGAGAATCCCCTGATCGATGATTTTACGGAGTGGTACCGCGAGACTTACGGGGAGGAAGTGGAGGTGGAGTACTCCACGTTCGGAACGAACGAGGATCTCTACAACATGCTGACGCTCGGGGATGTCTATGACCTTGTGTGTCCCTCTGAATATATGTTCATGAAACTGATGGCAGAGAAGGCGCTGGTGCCGTTCTCGGAGAGTTTCTTTGATACGGAGAATGAAAATAATTATTATGTCAGAGGCCTCTCCCCCTTTATTCGTGATGTATTTGACAGCCACGAAATCAACGGTGAAAAATGGAGCAAGTACGCCGCGGGTTACATGTGGGGCGTCACGGGAATCGTCTACAATCCGGAGGCCATGTCCCCGGAGGACGCTTCCACATGGAACGTTCTGAACAATCCCGCATATAAGCGGCAGGTGACAATTAAGGATAATGTCCGGGACTCATACTTCGCGGCTGTGGGAGCGATCAAGTCGGACCTTCTGACAAGTGAGGAATTCCGAAGCGATCCCGCATATCACGAGAGGCTGGAGGAGGAGATGAACGACGTCTCTCCCGAGACGCTCCGGAAGGTGCAGGAGTATCTGCAGGATGTAAAGGACAATGCGTATTCGTTCGAGACGGATTCGGGAAAGACGGATATGGTCACCGGCAAAGTGGTTGCCAACTACCAGTGGTCCGGCGACGCGGTCTATTCGATGGATCAGGCGGAAGAGGATGACTATTATCTCAGCTACGCGGTGCCGGAGGAGGCGACTAATTCCTATTTCGACGGCTGGGTGATGCTGCGGAACGGTATCAGTCAGGACCCGGAAAAACAGAGAGCGGCGGAAGCCTTTATCAATTTTTTGTCACGCCCTGACAACGTGATCCGCAATATGTATTATATCGGCTATACGTCTGTTATCAGCGGCGGGGAAGATGACCGGATCTTCGAATATGCGGACTATTGCTACGGAGCGGAAGAGGAGGAGACGGATACGGTGGAGTATCCGCTCGGCTACTTCTTCTCAGGGGATCAGGAAGACCCGGACTATGTGCTGACGGCCCCTTCGGAGATGCTGAACCGGCAGCTCCGCGCCCAGTATCCTACCGGGGATGACATCGAGAGGTCCTCCATTATGATATACTTTGATGAGAAGCAGAATGAACTCATCAATCAGATGTGGATCAATGTGCGCTGCCTCAATATAAAAGATGTGCCGGCTGTGATCTGGGTGATCACGGCAGCGGCTCTCGCTGTGCTTGCGGTGCTTTATATACGGTTCCGGAAGAGACAGAGGCTGTACAGATAGGAGAAGGAATATGGAAAACAGTGAAAGAATGGAGTCTCCGTTTACAGCGGCTGTGATAACCCTGAGCGACAAAGGCGCAAGGGGGGAGCGTGAGGACAGGAGCGGACCGGCCGCCGCGGAGATGCTGGAAGCGGCGGGTTATGAGATCGCGGAGATGCTTCTGATTCCGGATGAGCCGGAGATGCTGAAGAAAGAGCTCATCCGCCTTGCGGATGAGCGGAGAGTGGACCTTGTTGTGACAAGCGGCGGAACCGGGTTTTCGCTCCGGGACCGGACCCCGGAGGCGACAATGGCGGTCGCAGACAGGAATGCTCCGGGAATCGCGGAATATATCCGGCTGCGCTCGATGGAAGTGACAGACCGCGCCATGCTGAGCCGCGGCGTCTCGGTCCTTCGGAAGGGGACGCTCATCGTCAATCTGCCCGGCAGTCCGAAGGCCGTCCGCGAGAGCCTGGATTTTATTCTCTCCGCCCTGGACCACGGTATCCGCATTCTTCGCGGGAGCGCGTCGGAGTGCGCGCGGTCATAAATTTACATAATTTGCCGCATTTCCGGATTCTTTCAGGAATGACTTTACAGACAGAACGGTCATATGTATAAAGGCCGTTCTGTTCTTCTTCTATATCGGAGAGCTGTGTGTAGATACAGCCGGCGAGGCCTTCCGGAATTGCGGGATAGATCATGTTTCTGTACATTTCCTCGATGCGTGAGGTCAGGTCTTCCGGATTTTCGCATGTCCCATACCCGTAGGAGGTGCCGCTTTGCGGTTCCGTTTCCGGAATACAGGTATATCCGCCTGCCTCTGAGATCAGAAGGGGTCGGATGCCGGGGTGCATCCGCACATTCCGGAAATACACGTGCACACTGTCAAAATCACTTCGGCATCCGGCAAACCAGCCGGATGTTGTGTCATAGATCCGGCCCGGATCCATCCGCTTTGCCGCACTGTAAAGGCGGTCGCTTTCGAACTGTCCCCATCCCTCGTTGAAGATCGTATAGGCAATGACGGAGGGGTGGTTATATAAGCGGCGAAGGGTCAGCTTCATCCGGCTCTCGAAAAAAGCCCTGCGGAACGTCTCTCTTTTGCTTTGCGGAATCCGTACGGCAAAGCGCGGGACCTGGGAGAGTTTCGAGAGAAACGGCAGCTTTTTTGTGAAACAGGTTTTCCATATCGAAAGGTGCGGGCACATATGGAACCCGGCCGTGGGAAGAACCGTATCGTGTATATACCGGTAGTGCCCGTTATTCACCATATCCTGCATGACAAACATACCCAGGACGTCGCAGAGGTAATAGAACGGCTCCGGCTCAATCTTGATATGTTTGCGCAGCATATTAAAGCCCAGATCTTTCATGCGGAGAATGTCGCGCGCATATTCCTCATTCGATGTGGGGGTATAAATTCCGTCCTTAAAATACCCCTGGTCAAGAACGCCGTTTAAGAAGACTCGTTTCCCGTTGAGAAATACACCCGGTACCTCCCGGCCCCTCCGCTCCCTCACCTCGATCGTCCGAAGACCGAATACGGATCGGACGGTATCTTCGCCGAGGCGGATTTCGATTCCATAGAGATAGGGATCTTCCGGGCTCCAGAGATGGGGGTGCCCGGCAATGCCAAAGAATAGATCTCCGATTGCAAGGGATATCTCACTGCCGCGGAACGTCACTTCTTTCCGGATGGTCTGCTCCCTGTCACTGATGATGAGGTGTATCTCCTCCTCATTCGGATCCGGAGTCTTTCTTCCGGATGTCCACACGCGGAGACGGAGATGGGTGAGGGTTGGCTGCATTTTTAAGGAGGAGATGTAGACGGGTGGAACCGGCTCGATCCAGACGCTCTGCCAGATTCCGCTGACCGGTGTGTACCACATGCCGCCGGGAGTGTGTGTCTGCTTTCCATAGGGATAAACCGGGTCCAGGCTGTCTTCCGCGACGACCCGGAGACAGTGGCTCTCTTTGGAAGAGAGGCGGCCGAGATCAAAAGAGAATCCCAGATATCCGCCTTCGTGGTGCCCGAGGAAGAGGTCGTCGAGATAAACATCGCAGAGCTGATCCACCGCTCCGAAATGGAGAAGGACGGTGTCTTCTGACCACTCTTCCGGGACCATAAAATCCGTTTCATAGACCAGGTGCCCGCCGGCATCCCGGATGGTCCCCTTGAAGCCGGACGCCTTGGATTCAGGGGGATAGGGGACGCGGATGGGGGAACCGTTCAAAGTCCAGTTCCCGTCGAGCAGCTGATAGCGGTCCCTTTTAAGAAGGGGCCGTGGGTAGCGGAGATCCAGATGTTTGCTGGTTTTGGAATATGCGCCGGAAGAATCCATAGGACTGCCTTTCTTTCATCATCAGGTAGACAGGTGTATAATAATACAATAACATCTGTTTGTAAGATTGTAAAAGCTTTGGGAAATGCAGCCGCAAACAGATTGCAGAAAGGGAAGGTGCAGATATGTCTTATCTGATTAAGGACACGACAAAAGAGGAGAGGGAGAGAATTGTTGCGGAGTCACTCGGCAATCTGAACGGGGGCTGTGATGGATGCGCCGCCGGGCTGGCTGAAATGTATCAGGCTTATATTGACGGGAAGAAGGAACTCAGGGACATCAACATGGAGTTCCGGGCGAGCTATGTTTCAGGTGCGGAAGGCCCCGAGAAGGGAAGCTGCGGATATATGTAACAATGTTATGCTGTACAGGGGGTTCTATTGAAACACCTGTGCGGAAAAAAAGACCCCGCTTTTAAGCCGCGGGGCGCAGGTGAGGAATAAGAGCGGAAATGCGTCCGTCTGTCACTTGTAGATCCGGTAACGGATCGAAGGACGGCCGCCGGTCTTGTAGTTGACGGTGCTGGTAATCTCCCCCCTCTCAATCAGATAATTCAGGTAACGGCGTACGGTAATTCTTGAAAGGCCGATACTCTTTGAGATCTCTTCGCTTGTGAGATAATCCTCACTGTGATGCAGAAGATACATTCTGAGCTTCTCGAGAGTCTGCGGGTGGATACCCTTAACCGTCTCCTCTTCTGCGGGGGAAGGCTGAACGGTCCGTCTCATGAGCAAACTGTCCACCTCCTCCTGCGTCAGCCTCGCATCGCTGCCCTGAAGATTCCGTATGTGTTTACATTTTTCCAGGGTCTCTCTGAAGCGGCTGAAGGTAAAAGGCTTCACAATATAGTCGATGACCCCGTAAGAAAGCGCGGAGGTAATGTCGTCGGCGGAATTGGCGGCTGTGATCATTACAAGCAGGGTGTCCAGCTCCAGTTCGCGGCATTTTTTAACGAATTCCAAACCGTTCATGAGCGGCATATACATATCTACTACGGCCAGATCTACTTTGTGCGTCTTGAGATATTCAAGCGCATCTCTTCCGTTGGAAAACGTCTGATCAAGCTGAAACTGCGGATCACTCTCTATATATTGTCGGTTGATGGAACTGACCATCGGGTCATCTTCAACAATAATTGCGTGGTACATAGTACTCCTTCTTACACGGGAAGGTTGATTTCAATGGATGTGCCTTCGCCTTCCTCCGTGTCGATGTCAAATGTTCCTTCGTATCGGTCAACGAGTTCTTTCATCAGGAAAAATCCATTGCCATGTCCCTCACCTTTCGTTGTCGTGCGGGGATCATAGATCGTCTCCAGAATCTCCGGGGGAATGCCGCCTCCCGTGTCATCGCATACAATTGTCGTATGCCCTTCTTCTTCATAAATACCCAGTTCAATGGTTTTTTCCGGGAAGTCTCCGCTGTTGAGCTCCTCCATGGCATTTTCGATCAGATTGCCGACCAGTGTGATGTAACAGTCAACCGGAAGCGCGTTCTTTTTTTTGTAAAAGAAAGAATCCTGTTTCAGTACAAACCGGATGCCCATCTCGTTGGCTTTCAGAAGCTTGCCGATGAGCAGCGCTGCGAGTGAAGGGATCGGGACCCTCCCGTGGATATCATTGACTGCTTTCCCTGATACGAGGGATGTGTTCAGAATAAACTGCTTTGCTTCCGGAATCTCGTTCATCTCGAGCAGTCCGAGAATGACGTGCAGCTTATTCGTGAATTCGTGGTTGACGGCCCGCAGCGTATCGATCATATAGCGGGTTCCCGTGAGCTCCTCCGCGAGCTTTGTGACTTCCGTTTTATTCCGGAAGATCGAAACAGCGCCTGTTACCCTGCCATTCCGGCGGAGGGGGATTCTGGAGGAGATGATGTGCTTTCCCTTAATGATAAAGTTCACATTGTGCTCCGCAATCCCGGTCTTTACGGTCTGTGGCAGGCGGGTTTCGGGATAGAAGTCCTGCAGCGGCTTCCCTTCCGTCTGCACATCCGGGGACAGCTCGAGCATACGCCTTGCAGCCTGGTTCATTACCGTCACCCGTCCATCCGTGTCAATCGCGAACAGACCTTCCTCGAGAGCATCCATCACCTCCACCCGCTCGATATACAGGTTGGCGAAATCCTCGGGACGGTATCCGAGGAGAATCTTCTGCAGACGGATCCGGTAGATCCAGGCAGCAATGCCGCCGACGGCGAGAAGTACTGCGAAGAGCGCCAGAAAGGTGTGGAAGATTCTTCGCCGTACCTGGGAAATATTGTCGGAAAGAACGGAGGCCATGACAAAACCGATTCGGTTCCCGTCTTTGTCGTCAATCCCGTAGAAAGCCCGGCGCTGAAGTCCGAGCGTGCCGACTGCAACAGAGAGATAGGGAGCGGATCCCGAAACGATTTCCCCTTCATCGCCTCCTGTAAACTGTTTTCCGATCCGGTCATGACTTGTGTGATACAGCCGGGTGCTGTTCCTGTTGCAGATAACCAGAATATCGATCGTGGAAAAATGCGCTGTCAGATAGTCCAGTCTCTCCCGGAGCAGCGGATCCGGTGAATTAAGGAGGACCATTTCCTTTACTTCATCCATCTTACCGATCATTTCCGCATAATCCCGGATAATGGTATCCTGGTCATTCGCTTTGATATCAAGAGCGATGCGGGCGCATGCAAAGCCGGTAAGGAGAATCGTCGAAAGGAGCAACAGAAAAACGGAGATGTATAATCTTATAGCAATGCCGTCCTTGTGCTTTTTGAATAGTTTCATATCGAATCCCCCGGAAAGAACGTATCACATAAACACAATGACATTATAGTACATTGACATGGCATCAGCATATAAAAGTACTAACTGCTCTTTGATGAATGGATTCGCTTATACGCCTCAACTGCGATCTCCGGAAGCAGGTTATAGAGAATCATAAGGTCTCCGTTCTTCCTCCGTTTCGTCTCCTCGTCGATCGGAATATAGGTGAGATCTGTGTCTCCGTCCTTTTTCGGCGCTGCGCTGCAGGCTGTCTCGAAAGCCGCATGGTACAGTGCACGCTCCCGGTCTTCATTCCGATAGAGTTCCCTTTTTTTTACGGCTCCTGACGCAGAGCCCAATATTCCGGCAGCACCGCAGAATACAGCCATCAGCCCGAGGAGAAAGAAGACACGGTCACCTCCGAAGAAGCGAATGGCAAGCGCGGTACCGGCAGCCAGAATCAGTGCGAACGGAAGACATTTTCTGACAAGGACGGAGCGCGGGCTGAGGATATCCCTGAGGTGGTTTTCCGCGCACTCACTGCAGATATAAAAATCCCTTATCCCACCGAGGGCCTGTACTTTCTTTTCCCGGTCCAGATCGCGGACATGCAGTGTCCGGACTTCGAGTGCCCGAAAGTGAAAAGCGGCTTTTTTCCCACATACAGAACAATTTCCGGCAGATGCTGTCTGTTCCGGCATGGCATATACTCCTTCCGCACGCACAGGGGACACCGCCTTAAGCGGCGCTGTCCCCCATAAGAAAACGTATTGATTGATACAGACCTGATACAGACTGCGTTCAGTTACAGAAGTCCGCCCAGGGTCGAAAGCAGCAGTGAGCCAAGAAGAAGAATGATCGCGCCGCCAAGTCTTGAAGAAATCTGCGCGAAGGGCATAAGCTCCATGCGGTCCGCTGCCGAGAGCACCGCGACATCTCCAGTTCCGCCCATATTGGCCATGCACAGTCCGGCTGTAATGCCGGCTTCCACCGGATAGAATCCGACGAGACGCCCGATCAGGGCCGCGCCGAAGAACGCACCGATGACGGTCAGGCCGCACAGGACGAGGTAGGTGAGAGAGAAGCTGCTGATGACCTGTCCGAGGTCAAGATAGCACAGTCCGATACCCATCAGAAGGACGTTGGTGAGGTTCTTCATGATGAACTGGAACCACTGGTAGCAGGCGACTTCTGCCCATTCCGGCATGAAATTCCCGATCTTGAAGATCGCCACGGTGATAATCATGAAGGCATATGCGTGAACGGTTACCGCAGGCACCAGTTTTTCCCAAACGCCGGCGCAGATATAACCCCATGCGAAGAATGTGCCGGAAATCAGAAGACCGATACCGAGATTCGTAACGGAGATGGCATCGCGCTTTTTCTGCATTTCGGGGCTGATCTCAAGTTCCTTCGGATCAAGAGAGCCGGCCTGCAGAAGCTGGCCGTTGCCGTTCCAGAACGGTCCCTTGAGAAGCTTGACGAGGAGACCGCCCATGACGATTGCGATGGCGTTGCCGATCGCGACAGCCGGCGTCATGATGCTCAGCGCTTCTGCGGCTGTCATGGTGCCGGACGCGTCAAAGATCTTGGAGAGCGGGGAAGCACCTGCGCCCATTCCGCCGCCCATGATGGGAAGCGCGATGAGAAGCATGCCCTTGATAGCACCGTATCCCATAATCGCCGCGACGCCGGTGCAAAGCGCGAATGAGAGCACGATCGCTCCGAAAATTGCCGGGAAATAGCGGGAAGCTGCCTTGACAAGCAGTTTCCGGTTCATTCCCAGAATGGAGCCGGTAATAAGAGCCGCGATGTACCAGTCGAGGAAAGCGCCGGTCGGCTTGAAGAACGTGCCGATATTTCCGACAAGATCGAACTCTTTCCACAGCTGCATATAGGTGGCCGTCACATTGCCGTCCGCATCTTTAACGATCTCGGGAAGCAGATGGAAATAATGGAGGGCTGCGACGCCGAACAGTACGACGATCGCGCCGCCTCCGAAATAGTCCTTAATGATGGGCGTTTTGTTGCCGATGAGATCGAGCCATGTGCCGATGATGATCATGAAGATGAAGCATCCGGTAATTCCCTGCGGCAGGACGCCTATATAAGTGGAGAGCAGTACGATGACTGTTATAAAGCAGAACATCGGGAGAGGCATATTGTAAAGCTTAAAACCTTTTGCCTGATTCATTGTGTATCTCCTTTCAGATCCTTGCGACGCCGCTTCTCACAGCCGCTTCCGCGACGGCTTTGGCGACAGCAGGTCCGACCTTCGGATCGAACGCATAGGGGATGATATAGTCTGCGTTCAGCTCGCTTTCGGGGATCAGATCGGCGAGGGCTTTTGCCGCTGCCATCTTCATCTCCTCATTGATGTCCTTAGCTCTGACATCGAATGTTCCGCGGAAAATGCCGGGGAATGCGAGCACGTTGTTGATCTGGTTCGGGAAGTCGCTTCTTCCGGTAGAAATGACCGCCGCACCGCCGGCTTTCGCGTCATCCGGGAAGATCTCCGGTGTCGGATTGGCACAGGCGAACACGATCGCGTCGCGGTTCATGGTGCTGACCATCTCTTTTGTCATGGTTCCGGGGCCGGATACGCCGACGAAGACATCCGCGCCCTTGATCACGTCCTCAAGGGACCCCGCCTTCTTTTCGCGGTTTGTGATCTGCGCCATCTCTTCTTTGATCCAGTTGAGACCTTCGCGGCCCTCATAGATGGCACCCTTCCGGTCGCACATGATCACGTGCTTCGCGCCTGCGGAAATGAGCAGTTTTACGATCGCGATCGCAGCAGCCCCGGCGCCGGATGTGACGATGCGGATGTCCTCCATCTTCTTGCCGACGACCTTGAGCGCATTGATCAATCCGGCGAGCGTGATGACCGCCGTTCCGTGCTGGTCATCGTGGAAGATCGGGATATCCGTGCATTCCTTCAGCTTTCTTTCAATTTCAAAACATCTGGGAGCCGCAATGTCCTCGAGGTTGATTCCGCCGAAAGAGCCGGAGATGAGAGCAACCGTGCGGACAAATTCATCGACATCCTTGGTCTTTACGCAGAGGGGAAATGCGTCCACATCACCGAAGGACTTAAACAGCACACATTTTCCTTCCATGACCGGCATGCCGGCTTCCGGGCCGATGTCTCCGAGACCGAGGACGGCGGATCCATCCGTGATCACTGCACAGAGATTGTGACGTCTCGTCAGATCATAAGAGCGATCGATGTTTTTTTGGATTTCCAGACAGGGCTCAGCGACTCCCGGCGTGTATGCCAGAGACAGGTCATCTTTGGTAGCGACCGGTACTCTCGACACTACCTCGATTTTCCCTTTCCACTGTCCGTGAAGTTTTAAAGATTCTTCTGCATAATTCATCATTTCCCTCCCTTGGAAAAACAGACGCTGCTTTCTGCTGTTTCTAAGAAAAAGAGACAGCAAAGTTTCATACTAATGATATTAAATCGGTAAGGAAATATGAAGAATTCGAAAGTATTAAAACACTTATGTAAGTTTTGTAAACGGGAAAAACCTTCATGGAGGTGAAATGGCATGCTAAATATGCGGCTATCTTTGCAGGCTGCTCTTTGTCACAGTTTAAAGAACATTCCGCAAAGGCTGCAGATAATGAAAAAGCGGTTTTTTCTCACGAAAAAGCCGCGTTTAACTTTGCGGGTTAAACGCGGCTTTATCTCAGGTGTGAGCGGCGGGTGAACCCCTCCGTTAATAATCAGGGGAAGGTCCGGGACTTCAGACTTCGCAGCGCCAGGTTTTTCTGGCCACGCCGAGTTCCTCATTGGCGGGGATGACCAGTACACGGACCGGTGAATCGTCTATTGTCAGCTGCAGGTTGCCGCCGCCAAGAGACTTCGGTTCATCTGCGAGCGAAATGCCGAGATGCCGGATCTGTCTGCAGACCTCTCTGCGAAGTTCGCCGTCATTTTCTCCAATACCGGCTGTGAATACCAGTGTATTGAGACCTCCGAGCTCGGCATAAAAAGCGCCGATGTATTTGACGATCCCGTTGATGAAATGCGCGATCGCAAGCTCGGCGCGGACATTGCCTTCCGCGGCGGCTTCCCGCAGCTCACGCATATCGTTTCCGACGCCGGAGATGCCCAGAAGGCCGCCGTTTTTTTCGAGACCGAAGAGAATTTCTTCGTCTGTAAAGCCCCTGTTCTTTAAAAAGGGGAAGACGTAGACATCGATATCGCCGCAGCGGTTGGCGTGGCAGATCCCGTTCTGCAGGGAAAGGCCGAACGTCGTATCTACGCTCTTTCCGTCTTCAATGGCGCACAGGGAACAGCTGCCGCCCAGATGGCAGGAAATCATCTTTCCGGTAGAACCGAACAGGGAAGTGACCGTTTCTGCCGCGTAACTGTGGGATGCCCCGTGGTATCCCATACGGCGGAAACCGTACTTTTCATACCACTCATAGGGCACCGCATACAGGGTGCGCTCCATGGGAATCGTTTCATGGAATGCCGTTTCAAAAACACCGACAAGAACGGCATCCGGCAGCAGCTTCTTAAAATGTCCGACGGCTTCAAGATAAGGGCCGTTGTGTGCGGGAGCCACATCCAGAAACTCTCTCATCTTTTCCTCGACGGCTTCATCGATCACAGCGATACTGTATCCGGGCGCAAGGACCGTCTTAAAACCGACCCGTTCGATCTTTTTGACGTCATCCAGGACACCTGTCTGTGTATCAGGGCTCAGCATGCAGTCCAAAAACATCTGAATTCCTTCTGTGTAAGTAGGAATATCGACTTTTTCTTTATGCACATACGCGCCCTTCGGATTTCTGTAAGTGAAGATCCCGTTGTTTTTTCGGCCGATCCGTTCGACTTTCGCCTCGGCGAGAACGGTTTCGGCAGGCATGTCGAAGAGTTTGAATTTTAAAGAAGTACTGCCCGCGTTGCAGACCAGAAGATACATATGTCCCTCCTATGAGATATGGTTTTAACAGTATTGCAGGAATGACAAACATGAATCGGGATGCATAAAGCACGCCGCCCCGTCTGCTGCGGTTCGTGACGCCGCAGCGGAGATGTTTTTGTTATTATAAACGACCCCTGCAGTTTATGACAAGTAACAGACGGATAGTCACCGGAGCGGGGGATTCATTCGGAGAAATGAATCACTTGTGACAGGCTCTTTATGCCGCACCGGCAATCCGGGATTCTTCCACAAGGGAGGGGGACTTATACATTCCCCCGTATGCCTTTCGGGACCGGCGACGGGTTCCAGTTGCTCCTTGTGAAACAAATACCTGTTTGCTATAATCGTAGCCGACAGGTTTTTGATGCAGCTATTCTTTTAACAGAGCAGGAGATAGATGTAAAAATGAAATTAGGTATCGTTGGACTTCCTAATGTCGGGAAGAGCACTCTGTTCAACTCACTCACAAAAGCCGGCGCGGAGTCCGCTAACTACCCGTTCTGCACAATCGATCCCAATGTAGGGATCGTGGCCGTGCCGGATGAGCGGCTGAAACTTCTCGGCGATTTCAGCCATTCCAAAAAAGTGACGCCTGCTGTGATCGAGTTTGTCGACATAGCCGGTCTTGTTAAAGGGGCTTCGAAAGGAGAGGGTCTCGGCAATCAGTTCCTCGCGAACATCCGCGAGTGCGACGCGATTGTTCATGTTGTCCGCTGCTTTGAGAACGACAATGTGATCCATGTGGATGGTTCTGTTGATCCGTCCCGTGATATCGAGACGATTAACCTGGAGCTCATCTTCGCGGACCTTGAGGTTCTGGACCGCCGTATCGCAAAGACGGCCCGTTCCGCCAAATCCGGTGCCGACAAGAACGCGAAGAAAGAGTATGACGTCCTGCAGAGAATTCATGCCTATCTGGAAGACGGTCATATGTGCATCACCTTTGAGACGGAGAACGAGGAGGAAGAAACATTCCGCAAATCGCTGAATCTCCTGACGGATAAACCGGTGATCTACGCGGCAAATGTGGCAGATGAAGACCTCGCGGACGACGGAGCCTCCAACGGATATGTCGCATCTGTCCGGGAAATCGCGAAGGAACAGAACGCGGAAGTGTTCGTCGTCTCCGCGGAGATCGAGCAGGAGATCAGCGAACTGGACGACGATGAGAAGGCGGAGTTCCTCGCGGATCTCGGCGTGACAAAATCCGGCCTCGACAAACTGATCGCGGCGAGTTACCATCTCCTCGGCCTCATGAGCTTCCTGACGACGGGAGAGGATGAGACCCGCGCGTGGACGATCCCGATCGGCTGCAAGGCGCCGAAGGCCGCCGGAAAGATCCACACAGACTTTGAGCGCGGCTTTATTAAAGCGGAGGTCATCAATTATCAGCAGCTTCTCGACTGCGGCTCCTACGCAGCGGCCCGCGAGAAGGGACTTGTCCGGATGGAAGGCAAGGAGTATATTGTACAGGACGGAGATGTCATTACTTTCCGGTTTAATGTCTGATGATACATCGACCCGCCTCGTTTCCGGCGGGTACAAAAACAGGGAGTTTTGGGCGGGACGTAAAGGATGCGTCCCGCTTTCTTAAAGGGAGCTGCAATGGACTATCGGATCAATTTTCCTCACCTGGGGATTTTCCTCGAACATGTGGGAAAAAATATCACCATCGGCAATTTTACAATCGCATACTACGGCATCGCAATTGCAATAGGCATGCTGCTCGGGATCTGGGCGGTCACAAAACGGGCGGAAGAGACAGGTCAGAAGGGAGATGACTATATCGATATCGTCCTGTATGCTATGGTCTTCGGTATTATCGGGGCAAGGATTTATTACGTCATTTTTGCATGGGATATGTATAAGGACAACCCAATCTCCGCATTCAACATCCGGCAGGGCGGCCTCGCCATATATGGGGGCCTGATCTGCGGTGTCATAACGATCTATGTCGTGTCCCGCATAAAGAAGATGTCCTTTCCTAAGGTCCTGGATATCATTGCCATCGGGATTCCGATCGGGCAGATTATAGGCCGGTGGGGGAATTTCTTCAACAGGGAAGCCTTCGGAAAGTATACGGACGGTCTTCTTGCGATGCAGCTCCCCGTTTCCGCGGTCCGACAGAACGAGATCACAGCGGAGATGTGGGAGCATGTGGTGAATCTGAACGGGGTCGATTTCATTCAGGTTCATCCCACTTTCTTATACGAAGGAATGTGGAATGTACTTGTTCTGCTGACAATCTTTTTCATGCGCAGGCGCATCCGTTTTGACGGGGAACTGTTCGCCATTTACATTGCGATGTACAGCTTCGGGCGATTCTTCATCGAGACACTCCGCACGGACCAGCTGCTTCTGCCCGGCACCGATATTCCGGTGTCGATGGTTGTTGCCGCCGTCATTTTCTGCTTCTGCCTTCTTCTGATTCTGAGAAAACGGGGATCAGGAACGCGTTCCTGACGGGGAAGCTTTTTCCGGCTTCTGAGAGGGCAAATATTACCTGAAAACTATATATATGGGCTGTATTTTTGACCTGCGCAATATATTGTGCAGGTTTATTTTTATTGGAAAAATATGACAAAAAAGTACGCCGCACCTCCAGCAAAATACTTGCAAATTGGCGGGAAGGGGGGTAAACTATTGACTAAGTGGTAGAAAGTGGGACGGAAATACCACGAAATGGGAGATACTGCATGTTTCTTGGGAAATACAGCCACACAATTGACAGCAAGGGAAGGCTGATCATTCCGGCAAAATACCGGGATGAGATCGGCAATCTCAAGCTTGTTGTGGTTCCGTGGTGGGAGGGCAATCTCTCCGTATTCACGCAGGATGGTTTCCGGGAATACATAAAAACTCTCGACGAGCTTCAGGGAAGTGCGGAATCGCGCAGACGAATCAAGCGGTTCATAACAAGCGGTGCGGATGAGTGCCGGCTCGACGCGCAGGGACGGATCCTTCTTACGAAGGCTCTCCGGGACTACGCGCGTCTTAGCGGGGACGTCATCCTCACAGGCAATATGGACAGCTTTGAAATCTGGAATCCGGATGTCTGGGCGGGTGTCGAAGAGAAGCTCATGGATGCCGACGAGATGCGGAATGAACTCGAGAGTCTGAAACAGCTCCTGTAAAGGGAATGGGAGGCTGTTTGGGGGAACAGACGGAACAAGCTTAAGGGGAGCTTTGCATGGAATTCGTTCACACATCGGTACTGCTTCATGAGACGATCGAAGGTCTCGCGGTCCGGCCGGACGGCGTCTATATAGACGGCACGCTCGGAGGAGGCGGACATTCACTGGAGATCGCAAAACAACTTACTTCGGGCGGGATCCTGATCGGAATTGACCGCGACGGCGCAGCGATCGAGGCAGCCGGGGAGCGGCTGCGCGCTTACAGCGACCGGGTGCGCATCGTGCGCGGCAATTACAGCCGGATGCCTGCCATCCTGAAATCCATGGGAATCCCGGAAGCGGACGGAATCGTTCTTGATCTGGGCGTATCGTCCTATCAGCTGGATACGGCTGAAAGAGGGTTTTCCTATATGCAGGACGCACCGCTGGACATGCGGATGGATCAGTCCGAGACGCGGACGGCAGGGGATCTCATTAATGAAGTAAGTGAGCAGGAACTCGCCCGCATCATACGGGAGTACGGTGAGGAGCGGTTCGCGCCATCGATCGCGAAACACATCGCTGAAAGACGAAAGGAAAAGAGGATTGAGACAACAGGGGAGCTCGTCTCGATCATCCGGCAGTCAATCCCGATGAGGTTTCAAAAAAGCGGAGGACATCCCGCAAAAAAGACCTTTCAGGCAATCCGCATCGAGCTGAACGGGGAGCTTTCGGCACTGGCGGATTCTCTCGACGGGATGATCGACCTCCTTGGGGACGGAGGCCGCCTCGCAGTTATCACATTTCATTCTCTGGAGGACCGGATCGTGAAAGCGGCGTTCAGAAAGAATGAAAATCCCTGCACGTGTCCGCCTTCCTTTCCGGTGTGTATCTGCGGAAAGAAACCGAAGGGGCGGATCGTGACAAAAAAACCGATTCTTCCGTCTCCGCTGGAAATGGAGGAGAATTCCAGAGCGAAGAGTGCAAAGCTCCGGATATTTGAAAGAAAACTATGAGCGGTTCGGGTGATCTGAACAGCCCATGATGAAAACGATAAGGGAAGCCCAATGAACGTCACTGGGGAGTAAATGTTCGTGGGGCGGACAGCAGAGCAGTTGAAGCGCAGACGCAGTATGAGGACGGATATGGCCGGCAGAAGTACAGCACAACGAAGGGTAAATTACAGAACGGGAGCAGACGTGCGGTACTACGGGGGGAGAACGGCTGTGTACGGGAGACGCGATGCGGCGCCGCGGACCGGAAGAACGGCGGCGCGCAGGGCATCGGGGAAGGCGGCTGTCGCAAAAAACAGGTCGAGAGCGACATCCGTGGGACGCGGATACGTGATCTTCCTCGCGCTGATCTCTCTTGCGACGGTTTTCATGTGTGTATATTATCTTCGCCTCAAGGCGACGATCACGGCCCAGATGGGCGTCAATGAGAGACTCGAGTCCAGACTGTACACAATGCGAAGCGAAAATGACGCTCTGTATGAAAATGTGAACAACGAAGTGGACTGGAACTATATAAAAGATGTGGCAATCAACGAATTGGGCATGAAATATGCGACAGAGGACCAGATCGTGTGGTATAATACCGACGATTCCAGTTATATTCGCCAATATGTTGATGTACCATCTGCCTGACGATGAGCGCTAAAAGAGACAGCCACTCCGGAAAAATGAATATTACGATGAAGAAAAAGCTGGCAGGACTGTTCATATTTGTCGTGCTGGCTTTAATTTGTCTGCTCATCCGGATCACATATATCAATCTGGTGAAAGGCGGGAAGTACACAAGGCAGGTTCTGGCCAGTTCGCAGGCGCAGTATTCATCGACTGCGATGGCCTATAAGAGAGGGGATATTCTGGACCGCAACGGGGCTGTTCTCGCGACTTCCGAGAAGCGCTACAATGTCATTCTGGACTGCTATGTCGTCAATTCCGATGAAAAATACATCGATCCCACAGTGCACGCCCTGGGTGAGTATATGCAGCTCGATGAGGGGCAGATCCGAGTGCTTCTGGCAGACGAGAAAACCAGAAACTCCAGATACCAGATTATTAAACGCGGAATTACGGTCGAGGAGAAGCAGGCGTTTGACAAGTATAAAAGTGCCTCGTCAGACACATCCCTAAGTGAGAGCGCGCGTGCCGCAAGATCGAATACCAGAGGCGTCTGGTTTGAGGAGGAATATATCCGCACTTACCCGATGGGATCTCTCGCGGGGGAGGTTCTCGGCTTTGTCTATGATACGGACAAGGCGGACTGGGGCCTGGAGGGGTACTACAACAATACCCTGTGCGGCGTCGACGGGAGAAAGTACGGGTATTTCGGATCGGACTCTGAGCTGGAGCAGACCATCGTGGACCCGGTAGACGGCTGCACGGTCCGGACGACACTCGATGTCAATATTCAGGGCATCGTGGAAAATGTCATCACCCGTTTTGAGGACGCGTTCCGGAACGGCCCGTACTCCCGGACGGAGGCCGCCGCCAATGTCGGCGTGGTGGTCATGGACCCCTCAAGCGGCGGAATTTACGCGATGGCAAGTTCAAGGGGGTATGATCCCAACAACCCGAGGGATCTGAGCGCGTACTATTCAGAAGCGCAGATCAGCCGGATGTCCGACGAGCAGAAAGTCAATTACCTCAACCAGATCTGGAAGAACTTCTGCATCTCGGATTCTTATGAACCGGGCTCCGTCTTCAAACCGGTCACCGTCTCGTCCGCGCTGGAGAGCGGCGCGATCCGCGAGGATGCGAAGTTCCAGTGCGACGGCTACGAGACAGTCTCCGGCGTCAACATCAGATGCGCGAAAAATGAAGGCCACGGAGAGGAGACGCTCTCCGATGTTGTGGCAAATTCCTGCAATGACGGCCTTATGCAGATCGGCTCCTCTTTGGGGATCGACAATTTCAGCAAATACCAGCAGATGTTCGGCTTCGGTTCCCGCACGGGAGTGGATCTTTCGGGGGAAGCGACGGGCATTATCGGACACGCGGATACGATGGGTTCCGTCGATCTGGCGACCGCTTCCTTCGGACAGGGCTTTACATGCACGATGATTCAGGAGGCCTCCGCGGTCTGCGCCGTCATCAACGGGGGATATTACTACCGGCCGCATTTTGTGACGAGTGTGCTTGCTTCGGACGGATCCGTGAAGCGGACATACAGCAATCTGCTGATGAAGCAGTGCCTGTCCGGCGATGTATCCGCCCTTCTCCGGGACTATATGAAGCAGAGCGTTGATAAGGGAACGTCCCAGTTTGCGAAGGTTGACGGGTACTCCATGGGCGGCAAGACGGGAACGGCCCAGAAGATCCCGCGCGGCAACGGAAAGTATCTGGTGTCGTGGATCGGTTTTGCCCCCAGTGACAATCCGGAAGTTCTGATCTACACGGTTGTGGATGAACCGAATGTGGCGGACCAGGCGGACAACCGCTACGCGCAGTGGATCTCCCGCGATATTCTCTCTTCGGTTCTGCCGTATCTCGGCATCTATCCGGATGAACCGGGCAATCCCAATAACCCCTATCTTCTGATGGATCTTGAAAATGTTCCCGGCGAAGAGAAGGAGGAGGAAACTGCCGGGACGGAGGAAGATCTGCGCGCCGAGTGGTACTACGATGAGGAGGGAGATCTTCGGAACGGGAGCGGACATATGATCGATGAGGAAGGATACCTCATCAATGATGACCGGGAATATGTGGACGACAATGACAATGTCGTCGATGAGAGTGAAAAGACGACGGGGTATGTTCCGAAGAGACAGTCGACCAGTGCCAATTCGGATATGGCGGCGGACACCAATGTCCCCGAGCCGCAGGGCACGGAAGACGAGGACAATACGTCGGGCGGAAACAGACAGGAAGCGGACGGCTTCACGAATGAGGAGGCCGGCCTTACGGAGGAGGAATAATGGTTGCATGGACAGCAGTCGTGCCGGCTCTGATCGCATTTGCGATCGCAGCCGCGCTCGGACCGTATATGATACCGTATCTCAGAAAACTGAAAATGAGCCAGACGGAGAGAACGTACGGGATCGAAGCCCATCTGAAAAAGACAGGGACGCCGACGATGGGGGGCGTGATGATTCTGGCCGCATTTACCGTCACAACCCTGCTTTTTTTGCCGAAGGCACCCCACACGGGGCCCGTGCTTTTTCTGACGCTTGCGTTCGGACTTATCGGATTTGTGGACGACTATCTGAAGGTCGTGAAACATAACCCGGACGGTCTCATCGCCTGGCAGAAGCTGCTTCTTGAAATCGGCGTCACGTTTCTGTTCTGTCTCTACATGGTGTTCGGGACGGGGACGTCCCTGGCGATCCGGCTCCCGTTTTTTAACGGGAAGATGGCGGAGATCGGGATTTTGGCGTATCCCCTCCTCTTTTTCGCCGTGCTCGGCACGGTGAACGCCGTGAATTTTACCGACGGACTCGACGGACTGGCCAGTTCCGTGACGATCGTCGTGGCTGTATTTTTCATCATCGCGTCGGTTAAAACCGGCGCGGGAACGGAGAGCGCCGCGAGTGCGGTGCTCGGGGCGCTGATGGGATTTCTGGTTTACAACGCGTACCCCGCGAAAGTGTTTATGGGCGACACGGGATCGCTGGCCCTCGGCGGGTTTGTCGCGGGGATGGCTTATATGCTGCAGATACCGCTCTTCATACTGATCATCGGAATCGTCTATCTCGCGGAAATTGTCTCCGTGATGATTCAGGTGACGTATTTTAAAGCGACGCACGGAAAGCGTGTATTTAAGATGACGCCGATCCACCATCATTTCGAACTTTGCGAGTGGTCGGAGACGAGAATTGTGGCGGTCTTTACGGTGGTGACAGCTCTTGCCGCCCTCATCGGTCTTCTCGCGATGTAGAAGAACCGGAAAGGACCGGAGAAAAGACAGGAACGGGGAGCTTTCTTCCCGCGGTTCTTTGCACGGAATGCAGAAAAGTGAAAACGAAAGGATGACAGGATATGACGGATTTTGCTGGAAAAAGAGTGTTGGTATACGGTGCCGGTAAAAGCGGCGTGGGGGCGACGGAGATGCTCATGCGTC
Source organism: Lachnospiraceae bacterium (assembly GCA_017430765.1). The sequence goes on from JAFRMI010000038.1 coordinate 24,190, forward strand.
TCGGTGCTGACGTGCTTCTCTACGATGAGAAGGCGGATCCGGAGACGATCTGCGGGCGGTTCAGCGAGGGGGCGTGCCCGCGCGTGATGACGGGCGCGCTCGATGTGCGTGAGACCGGAAAGCTGGATCTGGCCGTGCTCAGCCCCGGCGTGCCCACGGACATTCCGCAGGTTCTTCTCTTTCACAAGATGGGTATCCCGGTGTGGGGAGAGGTGGAACTGGCCTATGAGGCTTCCAGAGGCCGCGTACTGGCGATCACGGGCACGAACGGCAAGACCACCACGACGGCGCTTGTCGGGGAGATCATGAAATCAGCATGCCCGGAAGTATTCGTAGTGGGAAATATCGGCAACGCCTATACGGGCGCCGCACTGGATACGACAGAGAACTCGACGGTTGTCGCGGAGATCTCGAGCTTTCAGCTGGAAACGATTCACCGCTTCCGTCCTCTCGTATCCGCGATCCTTAATATCACGCCGGATCATCTCAACCGCCACCACACGATGGAAGAATACATCCGTGTCAAGGAGCGGATCGCAGAAAACCAGGATGCCTCCTGTGTATGTGTTCTCAATTATGAGGATCCGGTGCTGCGGGAGTTTGCGAAGACGTGTCCCGCGAAAGTATTTTTCTTCTCCTCGAGGCATATACTGGAGGACGGCATCTTTCTCGATGACGGAAGAATCGTGATGGTAAAGGACGGCGTCCGCACAGAGGTTCTCGATACCGATGAGCTGCTTCTCATCGGAATTCATAATTATGAAAATGTCATGGCGGCGATCGCCATGGCGTATTCCGCCGGGGTTCAGCTGGAAGTCATCCGCGATGTATGCAGATTCTTCCAGCCGGTAGCGCACAGGATCGAATTCATTGCCGAGAAGAACGGAATTATATGGTATAACGACTCGAAGGGAACCAATCCGGATGCGGCCATCAAGGGGATCGAGGCCATGTCGAGACCGACGTTCCTGATTGCGGGGGGCTACGACAAGGGCTCAGATTACTCGGATTGGATCAGGAGCTTCAACGGGAGAGTCAAAAAGCTGGTCCTCGAGGGAGCGACCGCGGAGAAGATCCGGGAGTGCGCGATCACCTGCGGTTTCCCGATTGAGGACATTGTAATGCGGGGAACAATGCTGGAGGCGATGGAATACTGTGCCGCTTTCGCAGAGGAGGGAGATGCGGTTCTTCTTTCTCCGGCGTGCGCGTCATGGGGTGAATTCCCGAATTATGAAGTAAGAGGTGAGACATTCAGGAACTATGTCGAGAAGGAGATCAAGGGCTAGGATCCGGAAGCTCCGGCGGCGGATGTTCGCGGCTGCATTTGCAGCGGGACTCATACTTGCCTTTCTGCTGGTATTCCGTCTGCGGGTCGTCGTGGTGAGCGGCTCCCTTCACACAAAGCCGCAGGATGTGACTGCCATCCTCCTTGAGCGCCCCGGTGCGGAGAACACGATCCTGATCAAGCTTTTAAATACCAATCGAAAACTGGAACGGGAAGGATTTATCGATTCTCTGAATACAGTGATTGAAAGAAGGGACAAACTGCGCGTCCTTGTGACGGAGAGGCAGTTTGTGGGCTGTATTGAGAACGAAGGAATGTTCTGGTACTTTGACGCCGCGGGATACGCGAAAGCCCGCGCCGCCGCCCGTACAGCCGGAGAACCGATTCCGCCCGTGGAGGGGCTGACGCTCCGCGGGGAGCCCCGGATCATGGAGGCTCTGCCGGTTCTCAATACCAAGGCGTTCTCCATGCTCGCCATGCTGCGGGGAGCGGTGGATACGGACCCCGCGCTTCTTCCGGACCGCGTTGTGTTCGACGGAAGCGCCATGACCCTTTACTACGGGAATATAACGGTCCTTATGGGGAACGGCGAGAAGATGGAACTGCGCCTTAAACAGCTGCGCCAGCTTATGCCGGAACTGTCGTCCGGATACAGCGGAACTCTTCATATGGAAAACTACGACGGTTCCCAGAAAGGGATTCTATTTGATAAATTAGAATAAAAAAATTCTTGATTAACAATGGAAAAGACTATATGATTGAAATGATATGGTGACATAACAACTGTCCTTAAGGGCGGGTTCAAAGATAGAACATATATGTGAAGATCATCACAAGAAGGAGGCAAACCTTGTTAGAGATTACATCAAGCGAAGTGGAATCCGAGGCTCGTATTGTTGTCGTCGGTGTTGGTGGCGCGGGCAACAACGCGGTCAACCGCATGGTCGACGAGACGATCGGCGGCGTCGAGTTTGTCGGTGTAAATACGGATAAGCAGGCCCTCTCCATGTGCAAGGCCCCCACGATCGTCCAGATCGGTGAGAAGGTGACGAAGGGTCTCGGCGCAGGAGCGAAGCCGGAGATCGGTGAGCAGGCCGCGTCCGAGAGCGCGGAGGAGATCAAGCAGACCATCGCGGGTGCCGATATGGTCTTTGTGACATGCGGCATGGGCGGCGGCACGGGAACCGGCGGCGCTCCGGTGGTCGCGAGCATTGCGAGAGATCTCGGATGCCTCACGGTCGGCGTCGTCACAAAGCCGTTCCGCTTCGAAGCCAATAAGCGCATGGAGAACGCGCTGCGCGGAATCGAAAAACTGCAGCAGAATGTGGATACACTGATCGTGATTCCGAACGACCGCCTCCTTGAGATCGTTGACAGAAGAACGACGATGCCGGAGGCGCTCAAGAAGGCCGACGAGGTCCTGCAGCAGGCGGTTCAGGGCATCACGGACCTGATCAATATGCCTGCGCTTATCAATCTGGACTTTGCGGATGTGCAGACCGTTATGACAGACGGCGGTATTGCGCATATCGGAATCGGAGAGGCCAAGGGAGACGACAAGGCGCTTGAAGCTGTCCAGCAGGCAGTGGAGAGCCCTCTTCTGGAGACCTCCATCGTCGGAGCCAAGAACGTGATTATCAATATCCGCGGCGATATCTCCCTGATGGATGCGAATGACGCGGCGAGTTTTGTGCAGCAGATGGTGGGCGACGACGCGAACATCATCTTCGGCGCCATGTATGATGATACGGACGTTGATATGTGCCGCATCACGGTCATCGCGACGGGGCTTGCGGATTCGGACCGGAAAGCAAAAGATGAGGCCAAGGCGAATGCCACGCAGCAGAGAAGACAGAAAGAACGCGCTTCTTCATTCTCTGATTTCAGTTCACCGGCATTCCTGAACCAGCCTGCGCCGAGGGCGCAGACCGCGCCGATGAATCTGCAGCAGCCGTATGTACAGCCTACGGTTGAGTCGAAGGATATCCAGATCCCGGATTTCCTTAAGAACAGGTCCCACTGATGAAGTGCCCGTACTGCGGCAACGCGGACACCCGCGTCGTGGACTCCCGTCCGGTTGACGACAATACGTCGATCCGGCGCAGAAGGGTCTGCGACCAGTGCAATAAGCGCTTTACGTCTTATGAGCGCATTGAGACAGTACCGCTCGTTGTCATAAAGAAAGATAAGAACAGAGAGATATTCGACAGATCCAAGCTCGAAGCCGGCGTCCTTCGGGCCTGCCATAAGCGCCCGATTTCCGCACAGCAGATTCATGATCTGGTTGAGTCCGTTGAGACGGAGGTTTATAACCGCGGAGAGCGGGAGATTCCCAGCGCCGAGATCGGGGAGATGGTGATGGCCCGCATCAAGGACCTGGACCCGGTCGCGTATGTCCGCTTTGCGAGTGTCTACCGCGAGTTTAAGGACGTGGAGACGTTCATGGACGAACTGAAGAAATTTCTTGAGTAGAGAGACCCCAGAATCCTGCAGATAGTCTGCAGGATTCTCTAGATATGATAACTATTCGGCCTTCCGGAACACACACGGTCCCGGAAAAAAGAAAAAGGAAACTCCGCTTTACTTATAAGGTGCAAATAACATGGCGAGTATAAACAAGGATCTCAAGAGACTGGAACGTGAAGAGCAGGTAAGGAAACACCTGATCATTATCATTACGACGGTGGTTTTGGTTATCGCGGCGCTCATCACGGCAGTTGTCATCCGCGTCAGGGTGAAGAAGGCGGAGGCAGTCCGGGCGGCGGAAGAAGCGGCGCGGGCGGAAGAGGAAGCCCGTCTGGCGGCGGAAGAGGCGGCTCGTCTGGCAGCGGAGGAAGCGTCCAGAATCCATTTTCCGGAAGATCCGTCCTACACGGAGAAGGTGACGATCCTATCGACAGGTGATAACCTGATCCATGAATCTCTTTACAGGGACGCGGAGACGGAAGACGGATATGACTTCCGACCGATGTATGAACTGGTGCGGGACGATATCCGCGCTGCGGACGTTGCCACGGTTAATATGGAGACACCAATCGCCGACTCGATCGCCGCGATCAGCGGGTATCCTTCTTTCAATACGCCTCATGAGGCGGGGGACGCCCTGATCGACGCCGGATTCGACGTGATCAATCAGGGCAATAACCATGTGCTCGACATGGGCGTTTCGGGTTTGTACGCCACTTTGGATTACTGGGACGAAGAGGGAATTCCGTATGTGGGAGCATACCGGGATATGGACGACCTGCTCACACGGCGGATTGTCGAGCGCAACGGCGTAAAAGTGGCGTTCCTCAGTTTTGTGCAGACGTCCATGAACAACGAGAATGTCCCGGAGAACGAGGGGTACGAGATTCTCACCTTTTTCGATGAATCCATGATGGAGGATCTGATTGCGGATGCCAGGGAGAACGCCGACGTCGTCGTGGCGCATGTTCACTGGGGCGTGGAAGATGAGGACATCATCACGGATCAGATGAACGATATGGCCCAGAAGATGGTTGACTGGGGAGTGGATATCATTTTCGGCAATCATACGCACGTCCTGCAGGAACTCCGGGTTCTGCAGAGAGCAGAGGACGGCGCCTACTGTCCGGTGCTTTTCTCGGGAGGCAACTTCCTGTCCGGCCAGCAGAGCCGGGACCATCTGATCAGCGGTCTTATGACGGTGACGGCGGCCAGGAATCCGGAAACGGGAGACACCCAGATACAGAAAGTGGCGTTCCGCCCGATCATTACGCACTACGAAGGAGACCGGGAGAACGTAAAGATCTATCCGGTGGATGAGTATACGGAGGAGCTGGCGGCGGAACACGGGGTGAAGCTCGAGGACGAGCCTTTGACGATGGATTTCATTAACCGGACGGTCGAGGCGCATATCTCAAGCCAGTTCCTGAAGGAAGGAGTTCCGCAAAAAGAGCAGAAGGAGACGGTCTCGCTTACAGGGGAAGAAGCTGGAGAAGAAACAGGAGAAGAAGCTGGAGAAGAAACAGGAGAAGAAG
>JAFRMI010000039.1 GCA_017430765.1 Lachnospiraceae bacterium
ATAGGATGAACCTAAGAGGTTCTCTAAGCAAATGATGTTGCGGCTGGCGAACTATTCGATGGGTCTTTAGACCCTAGTGCCGGTAACAAGCCCTTATAGGGCGTGAGCAAACCACCGGCTAAGCCGGTGGTTCTGATTTATCTGGATATCTCTGATCCGCGCATCGTAAAAGAAGAACGACTGGTCGAGGCGGGAATCAGCGCGGCGGCGTCACTTGCGCAGCGCCTCATCCGGCGCGGCCTCGAGGTCGGATTTGCTCTTAATACGGATCCGCCCGTCGCTCTGCCGCCAAAGAGCGGGAGCGGTCAGCTGATGAAGATCGAGCACCTTCTGACGGAGGATTTTTCAGGGAGGAATACGGTCGGACTTGAGACGCTGGCCAAAGCTTTTAAAGGGGACGGCGTGATTCGGGTTTTTATCTCGAAGGAGCTTGACAGGGAGTCAGTGGTACGCCTCCGCGCCGTTATGGAAGGCGGACCTGCCATCGCCGTGGTGCCTTCGTCTGCGGACGGCGGCCGGCTGATTGTAAGTGATATGTATGAATGAGCAGAAAGTGATGAGAATACTGGAGTGTCTCTATCCGGCCATGCTGCTTCCGCTGGCCGGACCGCTCTGCTATTGTCTTGTGACAGGGCGGGATGACAGCAGGATGCTCCCGCTGTTTTTTGCCGGCCTCATCATTGCAGTGCCTTCTGCCGTCTCGCGCGCCCTGGCCATGAGGGCGGAGCGCGCGGCGCAGTGGTTCGTACCGACGGCGGCGGCCGTCTGGCTTACGGCCGGCGCCGCCGTGTATATGGGGCGGAGGATCTTTTCCGGTTCTCTTTCCGTTTTATATCTTGTCGTCACACTGTCGGGGACAGCTCTGGTTGTGTTTAACGCGGCCCGTCTCAGGATGAGGGAGAAGACGCGGGAGAGGGCGCGGGCTGAGCGTGACGAAAGCTGGACGGAGAAGAAGCTCCTCTTTGAAAAGCCGGTGATACCGGCTCTCATCTGGCATGTCCTGGTCTACGCCGCGGGTCTTATGACCGCCTGTCCCCCGCTCTGTGATCTCGCCCTGTTTACGGGCATCCTGTATCTGATTTTTTGTCTGGTTTACCGGACGCTCGAGACGACGGGCTCATTTTTTAAGAAGACTGAGGAGATCGCCAACGTCCCGCGCGCCAAGATCAGCCGCATGCGGAGAGGCTTCTGTCTGATCCTCGTGCTGGCGGCGGGGATGGCTTCTGCGCCGGCCGCATTTTCCCGGAATCGGAGAACCTATTCCGATATCCGAACCTGGGAATTCCGCATATCGGCGGACGCGTTTCAGGAAATGCAGCAGGTCGGGGCGCGCTCCGACACCTTTGAAAGACTTCTGAAGCTTGCGGCGGCACGGCATGTGGAGCTGCCGGTGTGGCTGAAGACTGCGGGAGAGCTTCTGTCTTATCTGATTTTTATCGGGATTCATCTTCTGGTTCTGCATCTTGCGGTACGCGCAGTTGGGCGGTACTTTCTGGCATTCAGGGGAGCTCCGGAGGAGAACGGCGATCTGTCGGAGCCGCTGGACGCCGATACGGCCGAGTCTTTGTCTCCATTAAGAGTCACACTGCCCGGCAGGCGTCTGTCGGAGCGGGAGGAAATCCGCAGGGAATACCGGCGCGCCATCCGCAGATACCGTAAGGGAAGACCAGCCGCGGGAGAGACGCCGTCCGAAATAGAGGCGGAAACGGCGTTCCCGAAGGGAATGGACGCGGAGGGCCTGCATGAGCGCTATGAGAGGGCGCGGTACGGGAGGAGTGAATGAAAGATCTGTTCAGCAGGGAGAAGAGCGAGAAGAAAGTCGAATACGTGGAGCTGATCTATGATCTGATCTTCGTCTATATGATCGGGAGAAATAATCAGCTTCTCCACACCTTCGAAAACGGATTTGTGGCTCTGCCCGCGTTTCTGGCATATATCTATACAACTCTGGCAGTGATTCAGATCTGGAACTATACCACCTACTATATCAATATCTACGGCAGACACAGCATCCGGGATCATGTATTCATGTTTGTCAATATGTTCCTGCTGTATTTTGTGGGAGAGGGAACGAGGGCGGACTGGCAGGGATTTCACATCCAGTATCATGCCGCCTGGGCCCTGATCCTGGTCAATATCGGTATACAGTATCTGATAGAACTCAGAAATCACGGCGGGGAGAGCGGGGAGCGAAGACAGATCCTTAACATGGCTGCGATCCTGTTGACTGAAGCTTTGATCATCATATCCGACATACCGCTTTACCGGGCAACGGGCAGATCCTGGACAACATTTTTCGCGATTCTGTTCGGCATGTCTGCCGTGATTCTGTCCGGCCGGAGGCACAGCGGGGGATTTGTGGATTTTCAGCATCTGTCCGAGCGGGCCATGCTGTATGTCGTCTTCACCTTCGGCGAGATGATCATCGCGATCGCCTCCTACTTTGAAGGGAGTTTTTCTGTGCGGAACACGTATTTCGCCCTGATGGCGTTTCTGATCGTCGTTGGTCTGTTTCTCAGTTACGGGATTTTTTACGATCACATCATTGACCGGGAAATGCAGACGAGCGGCCTTCAGTATATGCTTCTCCATATTTTTATCATCTTTGCCATGAACAATATAACGAATGGACTGGAGTTCATGCGGGAGGAGGAAATTCATCTGATGCCGAAGATGTCCTTCCTGGTTCTGTCCTTCCTGTTATATTTCGGCGTCTTGTTCGGTCTCGGCAGCAGCTATTCGAAAGCTGTATGCCGGAAGTACGGCAGGCTGCCTGTAAAGGCTTTTGCCGCGGGCGCCGCATTTACCGTATGCATGTTCCTGTTTTCGGAGAATATGGCGGTCAACATTGCCCTGACGGCTTTGTTTATCTTCATCGTTTTTGCCATGATCTATCGTTACGGAATGGCGATCACACACACCAGTCCGCAGTAAGAGAAGTGTCTCTGTCATCAATCTCCTCACATTATATCTTTGCCCGCACAATGACAGGCGGCCGACAGGTGAAAAAATGAGCACGCCGGGGTCACAAATACAAATAGTGTGACTAAATGGTGAAAAATGTGTGACGTTTTTGTTGATACGCTCATTTTCATCTGTTATTCTGTTTTTATGGCATATTTTAAACTGCGGGTGACCGGCTGCTTTCAGCATGAGAGATGAGGGACGTGATGATGAGAAGTATCTGGCAGAGACGTCGTCTGATGTTTAAGAGAGGCGTGATCATTGCATCGATTGCAATGCTTGTAACAAACGGCATATCCGGCCTGAGCGCGTACGGAAGTCCGGTGGAGGATGTTCCGTCCATCAGTGTGGAGGATACGGCGAATTCGGTGAATACCGTGCGCAGTCTCGCCGCTGACCTGCAGGGGGAGAACGATACAAATTCGAGAAATGCCAATTTTACCTGGGATTCAGAGAGCAGGAGCAATCCCAAAAACAGGAGCTGGTCCTATTTTAACGGCATCATGATGGATGCCTTCCTTATGCTGGACGATGCTGCCTATCACGATTATGTCGAAACGTATTACAATGCGAATATAGGCACGAACAAAGTTTATGTAAACGGCGCGGACTGCGGATATGTCAGCAATGTGGGGGCGTCAAAGAATTATTACTATCGGAATGAGCTTGACTCCATTCCGCCCACGAGGGCGATGTTCGATCTGATCCGGAGCGGTTCCGCGAACTCCGGAAAGTACCTGAATATGATCGAGTACGTCTACACTCTCATGCAGGAATCCGGCTGGGTCGTGCCCGGTACGGGCGGCAACTTCATTCATAAGAGAAACAATTCCAACTGGTCAACCTATCAGATTGCTTTGGACGGTATCTACATGGCGCAGCCGTTTTTCATGGAGCTGGCCAACGCCGCGGATGACGGGCTGCTTCAAAGTAACAATACGCTTAGAAATCTCAATTCTTCCCAGATATACAATGATGTGTGCAGCAGGATGCTCTGGATCGGAGAGAATCTGTATGATTCTTCGACCGGGCTGTACGAACATGGATATAATCCGGCCACCGGTCAGGGCAACGGGCACTTCTGGAGCCGCGCCATCGGCTGGTATGCGGCGGCTCTGGCGGATGTCATCAGCATGCTGCCGTCAGGTTACGAAAGTCAGAGGGCCGCTCTCATCGATATAGAAAAGCAGCTCTTCGATGGGATGATCAGATATCAGGATGCCGGGACCGGCATGTGGTATAACGTCACGAACCGGGATGCTTCGCTTGGCAATAACAGGCTTGAATCGTCAGGCACGGCCCTTATGGCCTATTCCATGATGAAGCTCTTTGACGAGGGCTATGTGGATGAGACCTACGGAGAGGCCGGACTCAGGGCCTTCAACGGCACTGTCGCGGTGAAGATGCAGAGCGGCTCTCTGACGGATGTCTACAAATCCTCCGGAGTTTCAACGTCAGACGGCGGTTATCTCACAAGTACTTATGAGACCGATGAGGCCAAGGGCGTGGGACCGCTCATGATGGCGGCATGCTATGCCAACGGGACGGCTGCAAAATTACAGAAAGCGGAACCGAAGGTTACGGCTCCCGCCGCGGCCGAGAATCTGGTATATAACGGAAAAGATCAGGAACTGGTGAAAAAAGGAACGGCTGTCGGCGGAACGATGTACTATGCCCTGGGAAAGAACAGCACCGCGGCTCCGGAAGCCGGAGAGAATGATAACGAGACATGGACCAAAACCGTTCCTCAGGCAGAAGCGACCGGAACCTATTATGTCTGGTACAAGGTGACGGGAGATCAGGGATATAAAGATACGGCTCCCGCATGCGTGACAGCGTCGATCAAAAAGAAAGATCTGACAATCAGGGCGGACAGTGCTTCGAGGGAGTACACGGGCAGCGCGCTTACAGTCAGTACATATACCAATACGGAGCTCGCAGCCGGAGACGCCATTGCCTCTGTAGATATCGCAGGCTCTCAGACCGATGTGGGAAGCAGCAGAAGTGAAGCCTCCAATGCCGTGATCCGCCGCACAGAGGGTTCCGGTTCTGATGTCACGAAAAACTACAATATTTCGTATGTTCCCGGGACTCTTACCGTCACAAAGGCATCCAATCCGGTAAGCGTGAGTATGGACGGCTGGACCTACGGCGAGACGGCAAAGACACCGGACGCCTCGGCTCCTTTCGGCTCGGATCAGGTGGTCTATACCTACAGCGATTCGGAAGACGGACCATTTACGGATCATGTCCCGGATCACGCGGGAACCTGGTACGTGAAGGCCAGCGTTCCCGGAACGGATAACTATGAGGGCTTTGAAGTCGTTACGAGCTTTGTGATCGCGAAGGCGCCCATCACCCCCGCTGTATCAATGGAGGACTGGGCGTACGGAGAAGAGGCAAATGAGCCGTCCGTAACCGGAAATACCGGAGAAGGCGCCGTCACATACGCCTATAAGGCGAAGGACGGGGATGACAGCACTTATACGGAGAAGGTCCCGGCCGGCGCGGGCGCCTACACTGTGCGGGCGTCTGTCGCGGAAACCGCGGACTACGAAGCCGGTACGGCCGCCGCCGATTTTACGGTTCACCCGAAGCCGGTAAAGATTGTGGGGCTGTCTGCGGCGGATAAGGTCTATGACGGAACAGACTTGGCAAAAGTGACCGGCACGCCGCGGTTGGAAAAGGCCGGCAGGGCGGGCCTTCTCGGATCCGTAAGAACCGCCGTAACCGGCGGGGCCGTGGAAGCGGGCGATGAAGTTGCCGTGGACTACGGAACGGCCGCATTTGACAGCGCGGATGCCGGAAACGATAAGCCCGTGACCTTCTCCGGATTTGCTCTATCCGGCGCATCTGCGTCCAATTACAGTCTGACCGCTCAGCCGGAGGGGACGCGTGCAAATATCACGAAGAGGCAGCTGACAATTGCGGCGGAAGATCAGACAATCCGGGAGGGTGACAGCATAGAAGAAGGTGCCTGGCAGATCGCAGGCGGCACCCCTGCGGATGGCCACAGCGTCTCCTCCGCGGCGCTCGGAGTAAGCGGATCGGAAATTGTGCCCTCCGACGCTGTGATCACGGACGGGTCCGGCGGCAGCGTCACGGATAATTATGATATCACGTATCGAAACGGGGCGCTTACCGTCATCAGCAAAGTCACCCGCACGGTGACCTTTAAGGTGGCCAACGGTCTCTGGAACGACGGTACGGCGGATGATAAGACGGTCACGCTGTCCGGCTATGAGGGAGAGGAGCTGAAGCTCGAAGCAGGTGCGATTCCCTCCGCGGGAGAGCGGCCTTCAGAGAACTTCCGGGCCGGGAGCTGGGATGCTGAGCCGGCCGCCGATACAGCGGTCACGGAGGATAAGACGTATACATATACTTATGCCGCCGCAGATCCGGATCCGCAGGATCCTGACCCGCAGGACCCTGACCCGCAGGACCCTGATCCGCAGGATCCGGATCCGGGACACAGTGACAGCCCGCGCGACGGGGCCGTCACCATCACAGGTCTCAGTGACAGCGATACGGTGAAGCTCTATCAGGTGATCGGCTGGGAGGACGGCACGGGATGGAAACTGCTTGAACCCTTCACGGGTATTGCTCCCTGGGCATCCGATCTGACGGACAATAAAGATATCCTTGTCAATACGGACATTGTAAATGAGATCAACGGAAGGATTACCGGAACGACAAAAGCGGTTGAGACAGAATCGCTGCATCCGAAAGACGGGACTTTCACGGCGGAGCATCTGGAACCCGGCATGTACATCGCAATCGTGACGGCCGGGGTGACGGAGGATCCGGATAATCCCGGAGCACCGAATACGTCGGCAGCAGTCTATAACCCGATTATCGTTTCCACGGACTTTGATTCGGACGGCATCGTTAACGCGGAGGAATCCGATATTCCGATTTCCAGATCCGAAGATTACGGCGGCAATACGTCCGTCGCGAAGAAGACGACCGTGACTCTCGATAAGACGGCCGAAGACAGGGATGATCATGACGGCAACAAAGAGGAGACGGTAGCTGTGGGAGATGAGGTTACCTTTACCGTATCGACTGTCATTCCTCCCTTTGTGACGTATCTGCATCCGGCTTTCGTGATCACGGACGAGATGTCGGAAGGGCTGAAGTATATCAAGGGTTCGGTGAGCGTAACGGAGCCGGCCGGTCTCAGTAAGGGGACCGAATATGAGGTGACAGACGAATCGGACGAGGGTGTCTGCGGCTATACGCTGTCCTTTAGTGATTCGTATCTGAAGAGCCTGGCTGTAAATACGCCGGTTACGATTACCTACAAAGCCGAGGTGACGTCCGATGCGGCCCATTCCCTGAATCACGAGGTCAACACCGTCACACTGGAATTTTCCAATAATCCGCATGATGATTCCGGAAGAGGAAAGCTGAAGGACCGCACGAACCATTACACCTTCGATATCGACGCGGAGCTGCTCGGAAATCCGGGCTACGAGGCGACGGAAATTGTCAAGGTCGGCGTAGATGCTGACGGGAATGAGATCCTGGAAAGCACGACACTCAGCAATACCGGTGTGGTCGGTGCCCTGCAGGGCGCGGAATTTGCCCTTTATAAAGCCAGGGTCAGAGCGGGATCGGACGATGAATGGGAGAAGGAGTGGTCTGATCCGGTGATCGAAAAGATAACCTCCGGTGCGGACGGAAGACTCAGGATGACCGGCCTTGACGCGGGAAAATATCTTCTCGTGGAGACGAAAGCACCCGCGGGCTATATCAAGGACAGCGATCCCGTAAAGATTGAGATCACGGCGCAGGTTGAGCCGAAGACCTATGTCGAGGACGGCTGCACGATCAAGACCGATGAGCTGGTATCCTATACCGTCACGGTGAACGGCGCTCAGACGGCAGGATATACAATCCGGAACAGCTCCGATCCGGCGGAGACCAGCGCCGACCGGGGGGATACGACGGTCGGACTCGACGGTGATAAGGGAAAGATCAGGAATACGAAGGGAACCGCGCTGCCGAATACCGGCGGGCCGGGAACCACACTCTTTTATCTGCTTGGCGCCATCCTGGCCGGACTTGCCGGCGCGGGTCTGGCTGTTAAGAAGAGAAAACGCAATATCATTTAATATTGAGGGACCAGCCCGTCAGGGCTGGTCCCTGTGCTGTGCGTAATGTAACTTCTTTTGTGAGTGAAAGAGAGGCCGGTTTCAGTTATGCTGCCCCTTCAGGCAGCTGAGACCGGCTTCTTTTTTATGCCCAAAGCTGATATGGATTGGGACATTCGGTCATGGTTTCAGGTGAAAAATGGTAACACGAAACATAAATATGACCAGTTAAACGTATTATTTGTGACAAAATGATTGAAAGTGCGGCTCAGGTATGTTACTATTTTAGTGGGACACTCAAATTACGCAGGAGAACGATTTAAAGGTTCGGATATAACAATTGCTGAAACAGCACAGCGGACTGTCAATTTCCACATATATGGCTTGAATACTTCGGCTGAGAAGGGATCATCGTGAAGAGATCAGGAAGAAAAACAATAGAATTTTTTAAAGGCATAAAGTCGGAAAGACGGCTGATGCGGTCTTCCGGCGTCCTTGCTCTTTTCGTGGCTGTGGTGACAGTTCTCAATCTGATCATGCCGGCTGTTGCGATGACGAACGAGGACAGCGGAAGCATTTACTTTGCGGAGAATGAAGGATATACAGACGGATCGGAAGTGAGCGATGAGGCGCAGGCAGCCTATGCCGCGGAGGAAGAGGACTCTGAGGCGGACAGTGAAGAGATTGAGATCGGAGCGGAAGAGGGCTATGTGGCGGATCCGTCTGATTCCGGTGATCTGTACGGAGAGCAGGCCGCGGAGACCGGAAATGAATCCGGACATGTCATCGAGGCACAGGAACTGATCCCGGAGGAGGGAACGGTCGAAGAGGGACAGGAGCATGAGGCTTCTGAGGAAGGCTCTGTTTCTGAGACGGATGCGGATGCCGAAGCTGCTGACACGGATGCCGGGGCAGAAACCACAGGCACGGATGCGGATGCCGAGGTCACTGACGCGGGTACCGAAGTCACTGACGCGGATGTCGCGACCGAGGCCGCCGGCACGGACGCCGGGGCTGAAATCCCCGACGCGGAAGCGGAATCGGGGACGGGTGAGACGAATGCTGCTGAGAACGGTTCTGCAGAGACGGATCCTTCGGCAGATGACCTCTTCGCAGAGGATATCATCGCGGCGGGCGGAAATCCTGAATATCCGGCCCAGTCCTTCAGCGCCGCGACGGAATCCGTCAGTGTCAGCGTCGAGTCTCCGGCCGGAGCCCTTCCGTTTGGTACGACGATGACTGTAACGGATATCGATGATGATGCCACGATTGACATCATCCGCGATGCGGTGAATGAGCCGGGAACGGTCGCCGGCGTGCAGGCCGTGGATATTCAATTCACGAATGCACAGGAGGAGGAGATTGAGCCGCTCGTTCCGCTCCGCGTGGTTATCACCGCTGCCGCGCCGGAGGGCGTGACCGAAGCCGACGGCGATCCCGTTGTCGTGCACCTCGATGACGAGGGAAATGCGGCCGCTCTCGAGGAGACTCTGGTGAAATCGGGCGATCCTGAGAGCTCTGCCGTCAGGGAAGTGACATTTGAAACGCCTTCATTCTCGGTTTATGCCCTTGTGTATACTGTGGACTTCCGCTGTGAGGCGGACGGCGGCACATATCACATTGAAGTGACGCTGGATGACAGGGAGAATGTCGGGAGCCCCTTCACTCTTTCCGTTGATGAAATTCATCAGGAGTCGGGTCTTTATGAAGACTATCTTTACTCCGCGGCGGAATATATGTTCCTGGAGAGCGCGGACGATATCCGCTTTGCCAGATTCTTTGACATTAAGATACTGAAGAACGGGGAAAAATACGAACCTGAGTACCCGGTTCAGGTAAAGATTACCTATCAGGATGCCCTGGAGCTTGCGGATGACGAGCAGCTGAGCGTGGTCCATTTTGCCGGTTCCGGGCCGGAGGTGATCCGGGACGTCGCGGTCAGTGAGGACGGAACGGAGCTGACCTATGAGCAGAGCGGTTTTTCCGTCACCGGAACGGTGGTGTCCTCCAATAACATTCAGGACGGAAATCAGTACGTCATCTATACGGCCAGCAATAACAATTACTACGCGATGACTCATTTTTCCGAAGGAAGGGATAACGACCTGGTTTACGGCGCGCCGATTGACGCCGGTATCACGACAGGAAGTACCTTCACGGAAGAGGACTATGGAAGCAGCATTGTGTGGACGGCACACAGGGTCAATGCCGGCGGAACGACATACTATACATTTTCTTATGAAGAAGGCGGGAAGACCTATTACCTCCGCACTTACGGCGGATTGATGGTAGGGGCCAACGATGAAATCAATGAATCCGGTTACAGAGAACAAAACCGATATCAGTGGATCATCGACAGCCAGGGGCGCCTGAGAGCCAGATACACAAACGATAATAACCGGAGACTGAGGTATTCCAACAGCGCCGGTGCTTTCCGGGAGAGAGACAACAGCGGTTCGTCCGTCTTCTATTTCGCCGATGTCAGCAGCTATACCCAGGATATTCCGAAAACGCCGACGATTCACTACGTAGATGAAAACGGCAATGAGCTGGCCCTTGTGAACGGGAGAGACTGGTCTTCGGATTATCAGACGACACCGGCCTTCCTGATCTATGACATCGATGGATATGAATACGACAGGACGGCGATTGTCTCTGCAGACGGAACGGAGATACGGCCGATTCTCAAGTATTCTTCCGGAAAGTGGCAGTATACGGCGTCTGTCGAGGACAGCACGAGCATTCCCTGGAACGTGATACCCGATGATGCGGAAGATCCCGCCAGGCTGGAGGATATCTATGTTGTCTACAAAGAAGCGGCGGAGCCTGTAAACGGAGGAACGCCGAAGCCAAAACAGGTGGAGGGCACACAGCCGCCGGAGGAGCCGGAGATCACCAAGACATCAACCGTGAACGGCGACGGCACGAATACGCTTGCACTCAGTGTCTCGGGACATACAGCTCCGCTGGAGGTTGAAAAGCTCGCGGATGTGATCGTGATTTTCGATACGTCCACCAGTATGAGACGGCATATGGGAACCTCGTCGACAACCTATGAGAGCAATGCGACACCCGTAAGCCAATACAGAGACCATGATACCAGAATGTGGATCGCCGCTGAGGCGGTAAAGGATCTGGCGGACACACTGATCGGAGATAATACGGAGTTTAAGAATTCTGCCGGTGAGAAGCTGATCCGCATGTCCCTGATTTCCTTCAACAGGGAGGCGAAGCTGGAAAGTGGTTTTACTGATGACATTACAGCCTTTAACAGTGAAGTAAACCAGCTGACCACGGAAGCGGGAACC
The DNA here is from genome assembly GCA_017430765.1 of Lachnospiraceae bacterium. Next base: position 11,369 of record JAFRMI010000039.1, read on the forward strand.
AACTGGGAGGCGGCTCTGGAACTGGCCAATCATATGGCAGTCGACCCGGACCGCGCCACATTTGTCATATTCGTGACGGACGGCAATCCCTCATACCGCACGACCAGGGGTAATCTGCTTTCACTGGAAGGATATCCTGATACGGTCAATGATCAGAATCTGGATGTCAATACAGCCAGAAACTATTATTTCTACCGCGTGCTGAAATACTTCGGCGCGCTGGATGAGAATGACCCCCGCAACTATAACACGGCGGAAGTCGTAGCGGAGTCGATTGTCGATCACAGCAAAAATCTGTATTCCATCGGCATCGGCAATCCCGCCGGCATCACCAGACTGGAGGGACTTACGACCCAGGCCTACGACGGCAATGCCGCGACCGGCGCGGAACGGACAAAGACGGCGGAGAACCCGGAGGAACTGTCACAGGCTTTCAGCGACATCGCAGCCTCTATTGTGGCGCTGATGGGGCACAGTGATATCAGAATCTCCGACGGCATCACCGACCTGACACAGACGGTTCGGAAGTCTGATCTGGTGAACTTTGCGGAGGATGATTTTACCTATTATAAGAAGCATGACTACGACATCGCGGACCAGGCGGATGTCGACGCCGGACGGGCTCAGGCTGTCGGCGAAAAAATCATGGTGAACGGCAGCTGGGAATCCTGGACGCCGTCCTCCGAGGGCTGCGCCGAGGCGGTCTACAACAGTGAGACCGGCGCGGTCGAGTGGAACATGGGCGAGGGCTTCATGCCTCAGGACGGATATACCTATGAGGTGCGCTTCAAGGTATGGCCCAGTCAGGAGGCCTACGACCTTCTGGCTGACCTGAATAACGGGGTGAAGACCTATGCGTCCCTGACCGACGGGGAAAAGGCTCAGATTTCGGAGCCCTCTGTGCCGGGCGGCATGTATACCCTGAAGACCAACAGCGAGACCAGCTATACTTACCGCGAGGCCACCAAGTCCGGCGATCAGGTTACTCCGACAGGCGAACCCTGTGAGCCGAAGAGCTTCCCGGAAGTCGATCCGCTGGAGCTGACCACCACGCCGCTTAAGGTCATGAAACAGTGGCACAACAACTATGTGGACAGCCGCACGCTGACGGAAAGTATCACCATGCAGCTCTACGGTGTGGATCCGGACGGGACAACGTCCCATGACTTCAAGACGATTACGCTGACCGGTGCGGAAAACTGGTACGCGGAGAACAACTATGTCTCCTACGGACTCGTGACATACGATACCGCCACAAACAGCAGCGAGAAGATTTATGAAACGGGCCACGACTTCACGCTTCGCGAGACGGACGATGAGGCACATTACTATGAGCTGTCGGCGGGTGTCTACCGGCCCATGTTCATCAACGGCACGCCGACCATGCTGGAGAAGGTTGATGCCGCGCCGGAAGGCATGGGCAGCGGCGTTTTCCGCTACAGTGACGGGACACACAACTACTACCGGATGGACGGCAATATTTACCGGGATACCGGTTCGGACATCCTGATGATTGCCACCAACAGCCACCGGAGCTATATGGATATCACCAAGGCTGTGACGACAGAGGACGGAACAGCCGCGGTGTCGGACCAGCTGTTTGAATTCGAGGTGACATTTACTGTCCCGGATGGAATCGACAATTACGATACGGAACAGTATATCTTCGTGTCGGTCAAGGATGAAAGCGGAAAGGATCTGAATCACCTGACAGAGCTCGAAAAGACGGATGGCCTGTGGGTTCCTTCGGAGCTCGCGGCCGAAGTCGGCGCAAGCGTCAGCTATTACCGTAGATTTGACACGACACAGCGCATCATCGTCAGCGGTCAGTCATTCACCATCAAGCTGAGACCCGGTTGGACAGCCCGATTCGTCAATCTGCCGAACGGCACGACTTACACGATGAAGGAAATCAACGTCCCGGAAGGCTATGAGTTTGTGAAAGCGGAAGTCGGCGGCACACAGTGGATCGCGGACATGGTGGACGGAGAAGATCAGGGAGAGGCGGTCACAATGACCGGACTTCCCACGGATAACGCCAACAGCGGAATCAGCGGAACCATTACCGCCGCCAATGCCCGTTACAAAACCACATACACCAACAGGACGCTCTCCAGGAAGGTAAATATCCTGAAGACCAGCCAGGACGGCACTACACCGCTGCAGGGCGCAGTCTTCTCGCTCTATACGGAAAGCGGGTACAACGCTGATCCTCAGACTGCTTCAGCCACGGATCTGACATCGGATGAAAACGGTATAATAGAGCTGAAGAAGCTGGCTTTCGGAAAATATTATCTGAAAGAAACGAAAGCACCGGAAGGATATATAAAGCTTTCGGATCCGGTTATCATTACGGTGGACGGCAGCGGAGTAACCTACAACCAGGAGGGGAACAGCCTGTCCGGAAGCGGTGAGGGCATTTATTATGATCCGGAATCAGATACTTATCGACTGACTGTGACCAATGACGCTGGCTATGAGCTTCCTTCCACCGGCGGCTCCGGTACCTTGCAGCTCTATATCACGGGCCTTGTGCTCATCTGTCTGGCAGGCGCCGGGCTTCTGCTGAAGAGGCGGAAGAGGAGTGCCTTCTGAAATATGTAAAAGGAACTGATCTTCGGGAAAACCGGGGATCAGTTTTTTACTGGTGCGCCTGGCGGCTCATCTTAAAAGATGCTCCGGTATATGGCGGACGGAAAGTCAAAAAACGCCCCGTGAGCATCCGAAATGTTACAAAATTATTGCATATAAAACGTTACTGTGTTATTATTTCTCGCAGCGCCTTTGGGCGGTGCTTGTTATGCGCTGGTATTGTGCAGCGAATAGTTCATGAATATTCGCTGTATGACATAAATACTGATTATAAGAAGGAAAAGAATTGAACAGAAGAAGACTGGCGGAATTTTATCAGGAAATCAAATCAAGAAGATGGGTGTCGCGCGCGTCCCGCGTACTCGCGCTCTTCGTGGTGATGGCGACATTTCTTAACCTGATCATGCCTGCTGTCGCAATGACGAAGCAGGACAGCGGAAGTGCTTATATCGCGGAGGAAGGCTCCGAAATTGTTTCGGAAATGAGCTATGAGGCTCAGGATGCCGCCGCTGAAGGCGGAGAGGAGATAGGATCCGACATTGAGGCCGGCAGCGATATTGAGGCCGGGGATGTAGAAAACCCGGCGCAGGGTGCGGCGGATTCAGGCGCTGACGAAATCTCAGGCGCGGAAAGCGCATATGACGAAGCTGCAGGTGAATCGGACGGGGAAGCTGCCGGGCCTGTTGACGAGGGAAGTGCAAATGCCCCGGAGTCGGAGACAGACCCGGAAGTTACGGATCCGGACGAAGAAATCTCGGATTAGGATGCAGAGACCTCGGATCCGGATGCAGAGACCTCGGATTTGAATGAAGAAGTCACTGATTCGGACGAAGAATCGGGGAGATCTGATATCGACTCTTCAGATCCTGCCTCGTCCGACGCCGCTCTCTCAGATGAAGAACTGACCGCGGCAGAGGGGAATCCGGACTATCCGGCCCAGTCCTTCAGCGCTGCGGCTGAATCTGTCGTTGTCAGCGTCGAGTCGCCGGCCGGTGCTCTGCCGTTCGGGACAAAGATGACCGTAACCGAAATCGATGACGAAGATACGATTGATATGATCCGGGAAGCGGTCGATGAGCCGGAAAAGGTCGCCGGCGTGCAGGCCGTGGATATCAAATTTGAGAATACGCAGGGAGAGGAGATCGAGCCGCTCCTTCCGCTTCATGTTGTCCTTACTGCGGCTGCGCCGGAGAGCGTGAGCGAAGAAGCCGGGGATCCCGTCGTTGTCCACCTTGACGATGAGGGAAATGCGGCCGCTCTTGAAGACACCGTGGTGAAGGAAGGCGATCCGGCGTCGCTGGTGATGCCGTCCGAGAACACGGGTGAGGAGGACGGCGGGAGCCCTGATGAAGAAACCGTCAATGATCATTCTGAGAATGCAGTTGTAAAGGAAGTGTCATTTGATACGCCGTCATTCTCAGTCTATGCTCTGGTGTATACAGTCGATTTTGAGTACTCCGTGAACGGGAAAGTGTACCGGTTCAGTATTCCCGGAGGCGGATTCGTGACATTTTCGCAGCTCGCGGATCTGCTTGGTCTGACCCGTGATCCGGATGCGAAGAGCGTGGAGAATGGGGAAGAAGCGGAATCCGCTGAAACGGAGCCCGCTGAAGAAAAATCCGTTGAAGCGGAGACCGCTGATGCAGAAGCTGTTGAAGCGGAGACCGCTGACGCAGAGGCTGTTAAAGCGGAGGCCGTTGAAGCAGATGCCCCTGAAGCGGAGGAAGCAGATGCCGTACGCACTCTTGCGGTGAGCGATGAGGCGAGGAAGTTTGCCGCGGACGTGGCTTCTGTTGAGTTCAGCAGCCCTGATCTGGTATGGGTCGGAAGGATTGATGAAGAGACCACAGTCGGTGCGCTGAAAGAAACGCACGGGCTGAAGTGTGAATACAGCGCGAAACTTACTGAGGAACAGCTTGAGGAAATCGATGGGACGGCAGTCGGGTTCGGAGACTGGGCTCTGATTTCCATGCATCCCTTTAATACGGAAGAGTCTCTGACGGTCACCATGAAGGACGGCGAGGTCTTTACAATCCGCGTGACGGATGCGCAGATCAGCACACAGTATCTCAGTTCAAAAGGCAGACTCTATGAAGTGACAGTAGCTTACGGGGAAGACGCGAAGATCCCGGAAGGAGCGTCGCTGCAGGTGACAGAATACAGCAAATACGCGGAAGAGTATCAGTATGTCCGGGAGACAGTCCTGGGTGATGGAAACTCTGTTCCTTCGGGAGATACGGAGGAGACTGCTGCGGCAGCTGAGGAGACTGCTGTGACAGCTGAAGAGACTTCTTCGGAAGCAGGGGAGAAAGCTGCGGAATCGGAAGAGGCTGATGCGGTATCGACAATTCGGGAGGTCGCTCTCGAGGCACTCGATATTACGATTCTGGATCAGAACGGTGAGCCGATTGAACCGGAAGCTCCGGTTGACGTGCGGATTTTCATGAAGAAACTGCCCGACGACCTGGCTCTCTTTGAGGAGACTGTTGCTGTGCGGCACCTGAATACTTCATCCGGCGAGGTTCAGGTCGAGACAGTGGCCGATACGGACGGGATCGGCGGAATCTACGTCTCAGATCAGACAGCTGAAGCGGACTTTACGCTCGACAGCTTTTCACAATTCGCGATCACGTATTATCAGGATAACCCCAGAGTTGTTGTAAATGTTCATTACGTCGACATCAACGGTACGGAACTGGGCGGTACGACGACCAATGTTACGGCAACCAGGGATCAGTCAATCGATCTCAGTACCTATCAGAACAGGATGAGTCAGAGCGGCTACACTTATCTGGGAGCCCATTACGGGACGCACAGCGGACAGGTGATTACCTCTTTGAAGGGAACCACAAGCAGCACCGGATCTCTGTCGGCCAGCTCCTACATTGTCGAATTCCGCAACGGCAATGATGTCGTTGCCAGACAGGAATATCAGGGAGAGCTGAGACAGATGGATGTGTATCTGGTATATGCGCCGTCTGAGGGATATTATATTCAGGATACCATCGGTGAGGACGGCTGCCTGACCGTTAAAAACGGTACTGAGGTGGTGCAGACCGGAACGGATCAGAACCTGTTTGTAAAATGGTATCGCAGCAGCAGCGCCTCATCGGGTTTTCAGGAGGTGACGCAGTCGAAGATCCTGAACGGCAGCTATAATATCCCTGTTCTTGGAGGACCCAAGGTCAATGTATCCATTGATGAGGGGGCCGATCAGTATTACAAAGCGGAAATATATAAAGTGGAGGACAATCACGAAGTCGTTCTTTCCACGACTTCGGTTTATCACGTTCCCTACTATGACGATGTCCGGAACGGCGGATTTGAGACGCCTCATAATAACGGAACAACAGATGAAAGCGTGCACAGATGGCCGTCCAACTGGCAGGTCGAGAACGGAAAGAGCGGGGTTGTCTGGAAAACAACCGGCACGGCGACAGACGGATCAAAACGTGATATCGAGATCCCGCAGGGAGCGGCCGCAGATGGAACGGGCGCGAATAACCTCGGTGAAACACTCCGGAACTACTGCTTTGCCTTTATGCCGGAAGGCAATCAGTGCGCCGAGCTCAACTGCGAAGCTTCCGGTGCCCTCTATCAGGACGTCCTGACCATCCCGGGATCTCAGATCTACTGGTCCCTGTACCACCGGGCCCGCGGCGGATATGATAAGTGGAAGACCAAAACAGATAAAACACAGAATAGGGAAACGGATACGATGTACGTCGTTGCCATGTCCAAGGAACTGGCGGAGAAGTATGACGTGACCACCCAGCAGAAGGTCCTCAGCATACTGGATCATGTCAATAACCATGACCACGAGTTCTATGACGTTGAGCTTGTCAAGATTACGACGACCAACGGCGGAAACGGAACCATGGAGTTTATGAACAGCGATTACACCATGACGGTTCCGCCGACGTATTTCGGCAATCTGGCTGACGGACGGACAAAGACCGTGTATGACAGCGGAACAAGGCTGACATTTACATACGGGAATACAGACTGGCATTATTATACGGGTAACTTTTCCATACCGGCCGATCAATATCTGACCAGATTCTTTTTCGTGGCGGGAGATACAGCGTCCGGCAACCCCACAATGGGAAATTTCCTGGATGATATCAAACTGAGCGATTCGGTCCCCGCACCAAACCACGGACAGGCCACTGCCATTATTCAGAAAACCGTGGAGGGACTGGACAATCTTCCTTCGAACTACGCAACGCGTATCGAGGCAGCTTATCAGGTGACGAAGTTTGACGGCACAACTGAGTCGACAGACAGAAGCAGTGATTATGATCACTATCGGACGCAGATCGATGAAAGCGGAAAGGCTGTCTCGACCGCTTCCTGGACCTTCCCGATCACGATTGCGCCCGGAAGCAGAGGCGTATTTACATCAGGACAGGAGGTATCTCCGCAGACCGCCGGCAAAACAGACCGGATCGCCGGCTATGAACAGACGACAGCATGGCGCATCAGCAAAAGAAGCGCGGATGGTGAAACGGAGACAGTCATAGCCAGCGGAACAGGGAAGACGATTCCGAAAGCGGAGATGGAAAAACTGACCATCACCGAGAGAGATATTGTCTGTATTGAGTTCATCAATTCCTACCGGAAAATGCAGCCCGCATCAGTCTGGAAGACAGATATCAATTCCAGAAGCATCACCTCGGGCGCTGAATTTGAACTTTACAAAGCGGATGAATTTGATGTCAACACGAACAAACCAAAAGAAGGAGCAGTAAAAGTCATCTCCGGGACAACCGGCAAGAACGGCATCTTATTCCTCGGACAGCTTTCGCAGGGAGAGTACAGACTTCTTGAGACAAAGGCTCCGGAAGGCTTCATTTTGCCGGAAGCAGCCATCAAGATTACGGTGACGGACAGTAAGGTGACGGCCATGCAGGGCAGCAGAATATCCGATGCTGTCACGAAAGAGCATGAGAACTGGGTGGAAGGCCAGGCGGAAGATACGAAACAGATCCAGGTATGGAATAACCCCGGTGTTGAGCTTCCCGCGACCGGCGGACCCGGTACCGCGCAGATCTACCTTCTCGGCTTCATACTCGCCGGTTTTGCCGGCGCCGGGCTTTTAATGGAGAGAAGGAAGAGGAAGGCGGTCTGAATAATGTACAGAAGAGCTGATCTTCAGGAAAACTGGGGATCGGCTCTTTTTTTACA
>JAFRMI010000040.1 GCA_017430765.1 Lachnospiraceae bacterium
AAACGACATGCTTCTAAAAATCTTAAGCACCCTGAGGCAGCAGAGCCCGGATTGCTGCAAGTAATATGCTGCACCTTAAGCAGGACAATGAAAACCTGCCCGGGGGCAGCATATTTTTTATCGTACAGGAAATTCCGCGGAATTCCCTGTCTGATAAAGAGCCGCCGGCAGCAAGCGGGCCCTTATAAAAAAGAACAAGTCAAAATTGACATAACTATATCCATTATTGTAAACTAAAAATGAACAGCAGAAACGGCATGGGATCATAATAAAGAGGTTTTGGATGAGAATCTGGCTCACAAGGCACGGGCAGACGCGTTACAACATCGGACACCGCATGCAGGGCAGAACGGATGAACCCCTCAATGCGACGGGGATCATGCAGGCGCGCATGGCGAGAAAAAAACTGATCGAAACATACGGGGAGATTCATTTTGATGCGGTCTATGCGAGTCCCCTTGACCGCGCGATTATGACGGGATCGATCATCGGCGATGTATCAAGGGAAGAAATCCTTGTGGACAACCGTCTGATCGAGGTCAATTTCGGACGCTATGAACTGCAGAGATATGCGCTGCTCGGGCCGCGCATGCATCTCTACTGGATGGCTCCCGAGATCTTTCCCGCACCGCCGTCGGTGGAATCGACGCGGTCGATGAGGAAACGAAGCGGCGCATTTTTAAAGGAGCTGGAATCCATGGATTATCAGAATGTCCTGGTCGCCTGTCACGGCGGGATCCTCCGCGCGCTGTCCGGATATATGGAAGACCGGCGGAACGGGCTCAAATGGCGGCCCAGACCGGAGAACTGTGAGATTCGGATTTATGATTCCATTAATGGGAAACACAGCACCGTCGGAGTGCTTAAATAAAAGGGTCGGGGGAAAGCCTCCGGCCCTGTGTTATCCTCCGATCTGCGACATTTTTTTTGTTTCTATTTCGCCGTCTGCAAGCCGCTCTTTCGGATCTTCGAGGAACAGGTGCCCCTCCGGTTTCCGGTAGATGACTTCCCGCATCGCTTCTTTAAGCGTTTCATTGTCCGCCCCGCTGCGGAGCAGCTTTTTCACATCCGCGCCGCCCGCAAACTGCAGGCAGGGCTTCAGCATGCCGGTCGAAGTGAGCCGGACGCGGTTGCATTTATCGCAGAACTTGTGGCTTACGGCACTGATAAATCCGATCCGGCTCGCAAATCCCGGATATTGGACATAAGTTGCGGGACCATTCCCGAGCCGTGCGGTTATGACGGCAGGAGTGCCGTACACCGCGTCCATTTTTCTGCGGAGCATCTCTTCGCTGATACCCTGTGACTGGGCTCCGAATCCGATCGGCATCATCTCAATAAAGCGCACGTCAAACGGGCCGTCCTTTGCCAGCGACGCGACCGAGAACCAATGCTCCTCTGATCCGTCTCCGTCCGCCGCGACCGGCACACAGTTTATCTTAATCCGGACCTGCGGGAATTCCCGGCATCTTTCCAGGCTTCGCAGAACATCGCGTATATCCCCTACCCGCGTCATCTCATGAAAATATTCCGGATCCAGCGAGTCCAAACTGACGTTGACCGTATCAATTCCCGCTGCGGCCAGATCTTCGATCTGGTCTCCGAGCAGCACGCCGTTTGTTGTGAGAGACACTTCTTTGATACCCGGAAGCGCCTTGAGATCCCGCACAAGAGCAGCGAGATTCTTTCGGACCAGCGGTTCCCCGCCCGTCAGGCGGATCTTCGAAATTCCCAGTTCCGTGAGAACTGAGGCCAGACGGACAATCTCCGTGAAGCGAAGAATCTCCGTGTGCGAAACGAGATCGACTCCGTGCTCCGGCATGCAGTAGCGGCAGCGCAGATTGCAGCGATCCGTAACGGAGATCCGAATATACTCAATATTCCGGCCGAATTGATCCAACATAACAGCAATACCTTCCTTCCATGTCCATATTGCCAAAAGAGAGACCCTTCTGTCAACCGAATTGTTTTTAAATATTTATCCATTTACAGCCGCCGCGGAGTGTGGTATGATAATGCAGGCGATTATTATATATTTAATAATCGACATAGAAGCAGTAAACCTGCAAATCTATCGCAAATCTATAAGGTAGGGAAAAAAGATCTTACATCAACAGAAGGAGAAGGCAATATGAAAAAGAAACTTGCAGTCCTGTTAACCGCCGCGCTTCTGGCATCATCCCTCGCCGCATGCGGCAGCTCCGGTGCATCGGAAAGTGCGGCATCGGGAGCGTCTGAAATTGCAGAAAGTGCCGCATCGGAAGCAGCTGAAGCCGCGGAGAGTGCGGCAGAAGATGCAGCCATTGACGAGACAGAGACGGAACTGCAGGTCTTCATTGCGGCTTCTCTCAATACAGTGATGCAGGAAGTGGCGGCTGCATTTGCCGAAACACATCCGAACGTCAAGATCACGTTCAATGCGGACAGTTCCGGCACGCTCCTCACGCAGATCCAGGAGGGGTATGCCTGCGACGTCTTTTTCTCCGCCGCGCAGAAGCAGATGAACACCCTGGAGGAGGACGGACTGCTCGTCGACGGGACACGGCGCAACGTCGTCAATAACCAGGTGGTCGTTATTTCGCTGAAGGACAGCGGGACATCCGTAACGGGCCTTAAGGATATCGGAAATGCATCCAGCATCGCCCTCGCCGACGGCTCCGTTCCGGTCGGAAGATACACGCGCACGGCCCTCATGAATCTCGGCATCCTGCCGGAAGTGGAGGACGCGTCCGTCTACACAACGGCGGAAGTTTCCGAGGCGCTCGGCGGCGTGGAGATCTCCGAGCAGGGCAATGTCTCCAAGGTGCTGGCAGCAGTTACGGAGGCCTCCTGTGAAGTCGGTACGACCTATTACTCCGACACCTATGGATATGAGGACCAGCTTGACATTCTGGAATTCGTCGATTATGAGCTCACAGGCAACGTCATCTACCCGATCGCGCAGGTCAAAAATGAAGAGGCGACCGAGGACGAAGTGAAGGAAGCGGCGGCATTTGTCGAATTCGTCGGGTCGGAGGAGTGCAAAGCGATCTTCGACGCGTACTATTTTGATACAAACGTAGAATAAGCGGAGACAGGTATACACCTTATTATTTACAATCCTCTTTGGAACACCGGAGATGCATTCACCAGTATCTTCCGGTGTTCCTGCATGAAGAGGGAGTGTGGTATACTGGTAACTGCTGATTCTAAACGGGACCGCGTGAACAGCCTCTCCGCTCGCGGCTGCGGCTTATGAGCGAGGATCGAAACGAACCCGGAACGTCCACTTTACCGTTAGAACAGTTCCCCCGTGCGCATGCAGGAACCGCATGAGATTCCGCAGCTTTCAGAGGCCCTGCTTTACAGGGAAGGCAAAACGGTTAGTATATCTCGGAAATGGGTGCATTTGTATGAAAGAATTATTGGATATACTCGGAAAACTGGACTGGAGTCCTTTATGGATCTCGGTAAAGACCGGCATCGTCGCGACATTTATCTCGTTTTTTATCGGCATCTTCGCGGCCTGGCGTACCATGTACGGCTCTGCGCGCACCCGTGCGGTTCTTGACGGGATCCTGACACTTCCGCTCGTCCTCCCGCCGACTGTCGCGGGCTTTTTTCTGCTGTTTCTCTTCAGCAGGAGGAGGCCGGTCGGCATGTGGCTTTATCAGGAAATGGGCATCAAAGTGGTGCAGTCATGGCTCGGGTGCATCATTGCGGCG
>JAFRMI010000041.1 GCA_017430765.1 Lachnospiraceae bacterium
AGTCGATGGCGTATGCGCTGAGATTCCGTCACAAGGACAAGACACTCGAGGACGCGGAAGTACAGTCCGCGATGAAGAAGATCCTGAACGGACTCTCCGGGCTTGGAATCGAACTCAGGAAGTAATGGTTTTAGGAATGAGTCAGGGGGACGGTTCTCTCTGACTCATTTTATTAGTAAAGGAAAGAGCTGGAATGAAGACATCAGATTTCTATTATGAGCTGCCGGAAGAATTGATTGCACAGGACCCGCTGACAGACCGGTCCGCATCAAGGCTTCTGCACCTCGATCGCCGAACCGGTGAGGTGACGCATGATTCATTCAAGAATATCTGTTCCTATCTGCGGGAAGGGGACACACTTGTAATCAATGATACAAAGGTAATTCCGGCCAGGCTTCTTGGAACGAAAAGCGGTACAGGCGCGAAGATCGAGATCCTGCTCCTGAAAAGGCTTTCCGATCATGAGTGGGAGACGCTGGTAAAACCGGGCAAGAAATGCAGGCCGGGGACATTTGTTAATTTCGGAGAACCTGTGAACGAAGAAGACGTGAACGGAGAACCCGAAGATGGGAAATTTGTGGACGGAGAACCCGAAGATGGGAAACCTGTGGACGGAGAACCTCTGAACTGTACCGGATCAAAATATCCTCTTGTTGCGGAGATCCTGGAGATCATGGAGGAGGGGAACCGCCGTGTACGTTTCCACTACGACGGAATCTTCGAGGAAGTTCTCCTGAAACTCGGCGAGATGCCGCTGCCGCCTTATATCCACAAGAAACTGCAGGACAAGGACCGCTACAATACTGTTTATGCGAAATATGACGGGAGTGCGGCGGCGCCGACGGCGGGGCTGCATTTTACGAAGGAGCTGCTGCAGGAGGTGCAAAAAAAAGGCGTCCGCATCGCGCGTGTGACACTGCATGTCGGACTTGGGACATTCCGTCCGGTCAAGGTGGAAGACGTCACGAAGCACCACATGCACACGGAGCAGTATGTCGTGACGGAAGAGGCGGCGAAACTGATCAACGACACGAAAGCAGCCGGCGGACGGGTGATCTGTGTCGGAACGACCTCGTGCCGGACAGTGGAGTCAGCTGCGGACGAAAACGGAGTCGTGCAGCCCGGGACAGGATGGACAGATATCTTTATCTATCCCGGATACCGGTTTAAAATCATGGATGGGCTGATCACGAACTTTCATCTGCCAGAATCGACGCTGGTGATGCTGGTTTCTGCATTCGCGGGGAGGGAGCAGGTGCTCTCTGCCTATGAGGAGGCTGTGCGGGAGAGATATCGTTTCTTCTCGTTTGGGGACGCGATGGTGATCGAATAAGCGGTTTGCGAAATGAAGAAAAAAGCAGGTATTTCACAGGCTGAGCCGAGTTGATAATCAGCACTTCAAATATGGAGAATGCACAAGATGCACAAAGAGAAAGGGAAAGTCTGGCTTGTCGGAGCCGGTCCTGGAGATCCGGGACTTCTGACACTGCGCGGCAGATCTGTGCTCGAAGAGGCGCAGGTGGTGGTTTATGACGCGCTGGTGAGTCCGCAGATCCTGAATATGATTCCTGCGGATGCAAAAAAGATCTTTGCGGGGAAAAGGGCCGGTCATCATTTCCTGAAACAGGAAGAGACGAACAGGGTGCTTCTTGAAGAAGCACAAAAGGGGAAGCGGGTCGTGCGCCTGAAAGGCGGGGATCCTTTTCTGTTCGGCCGGGGAGGCGAGGAACTGGAACTGCTTTCACAAAATAACATCCCCTTTGAGATCGTACCCGGCATTACGAGCGCGTTTGCGGTTCCCGCCTACAACGGGATTCCCGTCACGCACAGAGATTACTGTTCCAGCGTCCACGTGATTACAGGGCATAAGCGGCAGGACCAAAGCTATGATATCGACTTCAAGGCTCTGGTTCGCGCCGGGGGGACCCTGGTCTTTCTGATGGGCATAACGGCACTGGGGGATATCTGCTCCGGGCTTCTCAGAGCCGGGATGCATCCGGATACTCCCGCGGCCGTGCTCTCTCGCGGAACGACGGCCCGGCAGACCCGGATTTCCGCGACGCTTGACACGCTTGCGGAAGCGTGCGGCAATCAGAAAGTGATCACGCCGGCTGTCATAGTAGTCGGAGATGTCTGCAAATTGTCCGAGCGGTTTTCGTGGTATGAAAAGCGCCCGCTTGCAGGTATCCGGATTTTGGTGACCAGGCCAAGAGAGCTTTCTTCCCATCTCGCGGAACTGCTGCGGAAGGAAGGGGCGGAGGTGCTGGAGGTCCCCGCGATTGCCGTTAAGCCGGCAGAGAATCGGGAGACGGTCGATAAAGCGGTCAGGGATCTTAAAGCACATTGTTACGACTGGGTCGTATTTACCAGCCCCAGCGGGGTGAGGATCTTTCTGGACCGGCTGCTTGCGGAAGAGGACATCCGCGTTCTGGCCGGCGTCAAAATCGCGGTGATCGGCCGAGGTTCCGAGAAGGCTCTGAACGCATATGGATTGAAGGCAGATTTTGTTCCTTCTGTTTACGACGGCGAGACACTGGGCCGCGAACTGGCGCGAATCTGCGGGGAAGAAAGCCGCATTCTGATTCCCCGCGCGGCTGTCGGCAATCGTGAACTTGTGGAAGAACTGGAAAAATGCGGCCATTCCGTCACGGATCTTGCGACCTATGATACTGTTTATACATCTCCGGATACATTTGATCTTGGCCGCCTGTTTGCGGACGATGAAATTGATTATGTTGTCTTTACCAGCGCCTCGACGGTGCGCGGATTCGAAAGAGCGGCAGCAGGGGTGGATTTCGGACAGGTACAGGCGGTATGCATCGGAAAGCAGACACAGGCGGCGGCCGCCGGCCTGGGCATGAAGACGGTGACATCGAAAGAAGCGACACTCGAATCGCTCGTCCAGGCGGTGAAGGACGCAGCCGCCATACACCCGGAAGAATTCGAACAGACAAAAGCATCAGGAATGCGGGGGGAATAAGATGAAGGGAACAATCTACGGAGTGGGCGTCGGCCCCGGAGATCCGGAGCTGATGACGTTAAAAGCCGTGCGGCTGATTCGGGAAAATGACATCATTGCCGTTCCGGGAAAAATCGCCGCTGAATCAACAGCGTATAAGATCGCTGCTGCGGCAGTGCCGGAAATAGCGGACAAGACACTTGTGCCGGTTTACATGCCAATGGTCAAGGACCGGGAAATGATCCGGAAAGAGCATGAAAAGGGCGCAAAGATGCTGGAAACATATCTCGATCAGGGAAAAAATGTCGTCTATCTGACCCTGGGAGATTCTACGATCTACTGTACGTTCAGCTACCTGCAGCATTTTCTGGAAGAAGACGGATACCCGGTCGAGCTGGTCAGCGGAATCCCGTCTTTCTGCGCCGCCGCGGCCCGTTTAAACCTTCCGCTGACGGAATGGGATGAGCCGCTGCATATTATTCCCGCTGTGCATAAAACACACGAGCCTCTGCATTATGAGGGCAACTATGTGCTGATGAAAGCAGCCAGCCATATGAAGGAAATAAAGGAACTGCTCGCGCAGAAGGACCTTCTGGTGAACTGCGTGGAAAATTGCAGTATGGAAAACGAAAAGGTTTACAGAAGCCTGGAAGAGATACCGGATGACACCGGCTACTTCTCACTGATTATTGCAAAGGAACCCGGACGCGCATGATTGAACTGAAAGGCCTGACGAAAAAGTTCGGCGATTTTACTGCTGTGGATCATCTGGATCTTACGGTAAAAACCGGGGAGTTCTTCGGCCTTCTGGGACCGAACGGAGCCGGAAAAACCACCGTGATCAGTATGATCAGCACGGTGCTGCTTCCTACGGCCGGTGAGGTATATATCGACGGGAAAAAGCTGGACCGGAAAGCGTCGGATGAAAAAAGAAAGCTCAGTGTGATCACGCAGGAGTATTCCATGCGGCAGGATATGACGATGGATGAAGTCATGGAATACCAGGGCCGGTTATATTATATGCCGAAGAAGCAGATCCGTGAAAAAAGCAGTGAATTGCTGGAATTTGCCGGATTAAAGGAATTCCGCAAACGGACTGTCCGGCATCTTTCCGGCGGAATGAAACGGAAGCTGATGATCTGCCGCGCGCTTCTGGTTGATCCGGAGATTCTCTTGCTGGATGAACCGACGGCCGGTATGGACGCGCTTTCCCGGAGGCAGATGTGGAACCTGCTGCGTCAGGTGAACGTACACAATATGACCATCATCTTGACGACACACTACATGGAAGAGGCGCAGGCCCTGTGCGACCGGGTCGCCCTCATCAACCGGGGGATACTGCAGAAACTGGACAGTCCGGGCGCGCTGATCGAGGAGCTCGGGGCCTATGCTGTGGATGAAGTGACGGAAGCGGGCCTCGTCAGCCGCTATTTCCATAAAAGGGAGGACGCGATTCATGATCTGGAGCAGTCCGGATCGCAGGCCTCCTTCCGGGCAACGACATTAGAGGACGTATTTGTGGACTGCGCGGGACGCAGATTGGGATAAGCAATGGGAATCATAACGGTATTATGGGAAAAATGGGTGGAATTCCGGCGGGATTTCTTTAAAATCACGGCGGCAGCCCTGATTACGCCCGTTATGTACCTGCTCATCTTCGGTCTGGGGATTCAGACGACATCTCACGGAGAGCCTTATCTGCATTTTCTGATACCCGGCATCGTCACCATGGCGACCATGACCGGCAGCTTCGGTGCCATTGCGCAGAATATGAGCGTCCAGAGGCTGTATGAAAAAGCGCTGGACCAGGTCATGGTATCGCCGACGCCGCTTTGGCAGTTTATCCTCGGACAGGTGATCGGAGGCAGTTTGCGGGGCATGTATTCCGGCGGGCTGATCCTTCTTCTGACCATGCCGATCCGCACGGGCCTGATTTTCAACGGGATGACGGCGCTCATCATGTTCATGAACGGCACGGTTTTTTCCACGATTGCGCTGGTCCTTTCATTTCTGGCCAAAAGCTATACGGATGCGCCCCGGTATACGTCCTACATCATCGTGCCGATGTCTTTTTTGTGCAATACGTTTTTTTCGACAGACCAGATGCCGCTGGGATTTCGGCAGGTCATTTCCGTGCTCCCATTATCCCAGAGCTGCAGTATGATCCGCAGCATCGCCAACGGAGAGATCCCGAATTATATGGGGATGGCGGTTCTGGCCGGATATCTGCTGGTATTCGGTCTGCTGTCGGTCATGTTTGTGTACAAGAAGAAAAATTTGTGATCTGAACCGCGCAACACAGGAAAAAACGAAAGAGGACAATGATGGAACAGCAATCCGCATTACTGGCTGTGAGCTTCGGGACCAACTATCCCGAAACGAGGGAGAAAACGATCGGGGCTGTTGAGAAGGATCTTCAGAAGGCAATGCCGGATCGAAAGTTTTACCGGGCATGGACCAGCAGATTTATACGAAAAAGGGTACTGGAGAAAGAAGGAATCCGTATCTGTTCTGTTGAGGAAGCACTGCTTAAGATGCAGGAGGACGGAATATCGGATGTTCTGGTACAGCCGACCCACATGCTTTCCGGAGAAGAGTATGCGCGCACGAAGAAAAGCATTCTGGATTACAAAGACGCATTTGAGCGTATGGCGCTGGGAAGGCCGCTTCTGTCAGAGATATCGGATCTTCCCGTGTTTGCCGCTTTGCTGGAGAAGGAATGTGCAGCCCTTCCGGATTACGGGATGACTGTGTGGATGGGACATGGCAGTGCGGGGCTTTCCTTTCCGGTGTATGATCTTCTGAATGAACAGTTTCAAAATGACGGGTATCCGAACATGTGCGTCGGGACCGTTGAATATGAACCCGGGATTGAGCCGGTCCTGCAAAAAATCCGGGAGAATCATCCTGAAAAGGTCATTTTGATGCCGCTGCTGCTTGTGGCAGGAGACCACGCGCTCCATGATATGGCCGGAGACCATCCGGAATCCTGGAAGGTGCGGATAGAGAGCGAAGGTGCCCGGGTTACCTGCCTTGTGAAGGGACTGGGAGAGTACGAGTCCGTGCGTAAGCTGTACGTTGATCACGCGATTTGCGCGGAAGTGCTGTAAGGGATATGAGACGATCAGAAACGGATATGAAAAACGGGATACGGCTCATAAGGAGAAGGCGCTTAGGGGTGCTTCTCTTTTTCATCCCCCTGCTTCTTTTTTCTTTAAACGTAAAGGGAGAGGAACAGAACCGGGACAGTATACCCGGTGAGCAGGCTTTAGGGAAAGAAGAGGCGGAGGAAGAGGATACCTGGGAAGAAGTTCTGGAAGTGCAGAAAGGGATCCGGCAGCGGAAGATCCTGAAATACGGGATGACGCCGGTTTACGGGCAGGACATCGCGGACGGCGTGTATTCCGTAGAGGCCGTTTCGGATTCGAAGTATTTTAAAATCGCGGAAGCGCGTCTGACAGTAGATGGCGGAACGATGAGCGCGCAGATCACCATTCCCAGCATGAGTTATCTGTATGTGTATCCCGGCACCAAAAAGGAGGCCGCCTCCGATGAGGCGCACCGGATCGGGTTTTCGGAGGCGGACGGGCAGACGGTATTTACCATACCGGTCGAGGCGCTGAATAAAGAAATTGACTGTGCGGCGTTCAGCAAAGCGAGAAATAAATGGTATGACCGCAAGCTGGTGTTTAATGCCGCGACGCTTCCCAAGGAGGCAGTCGGATTCCCCGTTCCTGATTATGACCTGATCGCAGATGCGGTTCTGGCATATGGCACCGAGGACGAGGAGTATCTGTCTCAACTTGCCGCGCAATCCGCCGGGGATACCGGTAAAGCGGAGGATGAGGACCCGGATGCGAACCTGCTGACCGGAACGCCGGAACCGGTGGAGGTGGAATATCCGGACGGGGAATACTCCATTGAAGTCAATATGCTTGGCGGAAGCGGAAGGGCCTCGATCAGTTCTCCGACGCTTCTTGTTGTCAGGGATGGCCGGGCCTATGCAAGGCTGCTGTGGAGCAGTTCGTATTATGATTATATGATCATAGGTGACCAGACGTTCTACAACCAGACAAAAGACGGCGGCAATTCCACATTTGAAATCCCCATCGTGACGATGGACGAAACGTTCCCTGTGATCGCAGACACAACGGCGATGGGGGAACCTGTGGAGATCCGGTATGAATTATCATTTTATTCCATGACAGTAGGCCCGAAGGGGAATATCCCGCAGGAAGCGGCAAAAAAAGTGCTGCTCCTTGCCGCGATCATTCTTTCGGTTCTTTGGATTCTCAATTTTATCGTCAAAAGAAAGAGGAAAGCATAAGCATGGGAAAAGGGCTGTATTTTCCGCTTTTTGTGGACCTGTCGGAAAAACACATTCTGGTGGTCGGCGCGGGAAAGATCGCGAAGCGGCGGATCACGACAATGGTTGATTTCGCAGGGAAAGTGACGGTCGTCGCCCCGGATATCCTTCCGGAGATCCGGGAGATGGCACAGAGTGTTCCGCATATAACGCTGACAGAACGGAATTTTCTGCTGGAAGATCTCAGGGGAGCGGATCTGGTCTTCGCGGCGACGAACAATCCTGCGCTTAATGAGGATATTGCAAAAGCCTGCAAAGAAGCGGGAATCCCCGTGAATGCCGCGCATAATCAGAAACTGTGCGATTTTTATTTCCCGGGACTTGTAAAAAAAGATCCGCTGGTGATCGGCGTGACGGCGTGCGGAAAAGATCATGCGGCGGCAAAGGAAACTACGGCCGCCATACGGGAACTTCTAAGCCAAAAGGAAGACGGCGGGACACACTTGTCATCAATGATACGAAGATGATACCTGCCAGACTTCTGGGGACAAAAAGCGGTACGGGTGCGAAGATCGAGATCCTGCTCCTTAAAAGACTGTCCGAAAATGAGTGGGAGACGCTGGTAAAGCCGGGCAAAAAGTGCAGGCCGGGGACAGTTGTACATTTCGGTGATGCCATGCTGATCGAATGATCAGAAGTGCACATTTTGGTGCGGATCAATTAAAAGACAGTTTATAAAATGAAAAAAAATGATATTCTTATATAGTAAATAGCTGTTTTAAAACAGAATTATCTGTTAATACAGGAAAAAGAATTATGAGCAAAGACAAATCACTTCGGAGGAACCTGTCTTTTCCCGGTGCATGGGCGTTCGCGATCGGTACGAGCGTCGGCTGGGGCTCTCTGGTTGTAACGAGCAGCACATATCTCGCTCAGGCGGGACCGATCGGTTCTGTACTGGGTCTTATTGTCGGTGCTGCGGTTATGCTCCTCATATGCTTTAACTACGCTTATATGATGAAGAATTATCCTGAAGCGGGGGGCGCGTATGCCTATGCGCGGGAGGTATTCGGATATGACCAGGGATTCCTTGTCTCATGGTTCGTACTGATGACATATTTTGCGATGCTGTGGGCGAACGCGACCTCTCTGCCCCTTTTCGGAAGAATCTTTCTGGGAGACCTGTTCAGCGTCGGCAAGATGTACAGCCTGTTCGGTTATGATGTCTATCTCGGGGAGGCGATGCTGTCCATGGCAGCTATCGTTTTAATCGGTCTGCTCTGTACACGAAGCAAAAAATGGACCAATATCGCAATGCTCGTTATGGCACTCCTGTTCTCGGCAGGAATTGTCATCGCCTTTGCCGCGTCACTGTTCGGCGGAGGAGCGGCTCATATGAGCCCCGCTTTTCTGCCGGACCGGAATGCCTTGTCTCAGATCGTGAAGATTTCGGTTATCTCTCCCTGGGCCTTTATCGGATTTGAGAGTATTTCTAATCAGACGGAAGAATTTGATTTCAGCCATGAAAAGATCCACCGGCTCCTTGTGATAGCTGTCGCGTCGACGACGCTTCTCTATATATTTATTACGCTGCTTTCTGTATCGGCTTATCCCCCCCAGTTCAGCAGCTGGCTGGATTATATTGCCAATCTTGATTCTTTGAGCGGGATAGAAGCCCTGCCCGCGTTCTACGGTGCCAACCATTATCTCGGCCAATTCGGCGTGCTTCTTCTGATGTTTTCCCTTCTCGCTCTGGTGATCACTTCTCTTATTGGAAATATGACCGCTCTTAGCAGAATTCTCTTTGCTATGGCCAGGGATTCGATTCTCCCGGAACGCTTCGCCGCACTCAACCGGCAGGGAATTCCTTCGGGCTCGGTCTTCCTTGTGGCAGCGGTGTCCTGCATTGTTCCCTTTATCGGGCGCACTGCGATCGGCTGGATCGTCGATGTCACGACGATTGGAGCGGTCCTCATCTACGGCTTTGTGTCTGCCTCCACAATGGTCATGGCCAAGAAGATGGAGGATCGGACCGAGATATGGAGCGGCCGCGCCGGCTGCCTTATCATGGTCCTTCTGGGGGCCTGCTTTCTGTTTCCCAATTTTATCTCAAAAGGTTCTCTCGCGACGGAGACATACTTCCTCTTTATCGTGTGGAGCGTATTGGGCTTCCTGTTCTTCCGCTCGATCCTGCACCGGGACAAGAAAAAGCGGTTCGGCGGTTCTGTCAGTGTGTGGATCGCCTTCCTTGGGCTTGTTCTTGTGATCTCGCTGATCTGGATGCGGCAGAGTATGCTGACGAGTTACAGCGATACAATTGAGGAAGTCGTGTACCATTATGAGGAGGCCATGGAGGATGACAGGGAAGCTGATGCCTCATACATCATCGAAAAGATGGGGGATCTGGAAGACGCCAATACGCGGACCATGGTCATGGCTGTCGGCATGTTCGGATTTGCTCTGATCATTATGCTCACGAATCACACATATCTCAATAAGCGGACCAGAGAAACCGAGATGATCGCCAGCCGGGATTCCATGACGGGTGTGATGAATAAGCTGGCTTATTCGATGCGCGAGAAAGATCTGGACACATTGATCAATGAGGGGGAGGCCGGGGCATTTTCCATCGTCGTCTGCGACGTAAACGGTCTTAAGAAGATCAATGATACACTCGGACATAAAGCGGGCGATGAATATATCCGCAAGGCATGTACAATGATCTGCGATATATTCCAGCATTCTCCGGTCTTCCGCGTCGGCGGCGATGAGTTCGTCGCCATCCTTAAGGACAGGGATTATGCCGTCCGGAAAGAGCTGATGAGTACTTTGCAGGATCGCTCGATCGACCACATCGGCACCAATGAGGCCGTTGTATCCGGCGGTATCTCAGACTTTGATCCGGAGAAGGACCACAGTGTCCACGAAGTCTTCCAGCGCGCGGATGAGAATATGTACGCGACGAAGAAATATCTGAAGAGTCTGGGTGCGGTCACAAGGGACGACGAATCGGACGCCGCAGAGGACAAGAATGGGACGCAGTCTGTTTCGGGACAAATGCCGGTGCTTTCGCTGGATGAGCAGATCATCAGTATACGCAGAAAAGTCCTGATTGTTGAGGATGAGATCGTCAATCAGCAGCTGCTTGGATCCGTTCTGGAGAACGATTATGAAATCCTTTATGCCGCTGACGGCGGTGAGGCTCTGGAAGCTATCCGGGAACACAAGGATGAACTCGCTTTGGTGCTCCTCGACCTGATGATGCCGCAGATGAACGGAAGAGAATTGCTGAAAGTGCTGAATGCAGACGGGACGCTCCGCTCGATCCCGGTCGTTGTTCTCACGGCGGACCAGGAGGCGGAGCTGGAGTGCCTGAATCTCGGCGCGGTTGATTTTATCCCCAAACCATATCCGATCTGGGAGATCGTCAAGGCGCGTGTGGACAGGGTGATCGAGCTCTCCGAGAACAGGGGCATCATCCGGTCTACGGAGAGGGACGGTCTGACAGGACTTTTCAATATAGACTATTTCTACCGGTAG
Organism: Lachnospiraceae bacterium; assembly: GCA_017430765.1. Next base: position 10,806 of record JAFRMI010000041.1, read on the forward strand.
GTCCACATGTTTGACCAGCACTATTATGATATGCCTATGGATGCACTGATGCTGGATGTCAATCATTTTCATATGATCAATGAGCGGTACGGCAAAAGTTACGGTGACACCATACTGCGCCGCATCGGTGAGAGAGTGCGGAAGATTTCCCGGGAGATCGGCGGTATAGGATGCCATAAAGCTGCGGACACTTTCCTTATCTACTGCCCGCATAAAGAGGACTACACGGAGCTTCTTGAGAAGGCATCCGCGGGTCTGGCCGGCGACAGCGGAAGTGCGACCCGTGTGCGCCTGCGCCTCGGTGTGTACCCGGAGGTGGATAAGAAGATCGATATCGAACGGCGATTCGACCGGGCAAAGATCGCTTCCGATTCCGTTCGCGGCGGATTCGCAGGGACGATCGGAGTCTATGATGTCGAGATGGGGAATCAGGCACTCCTGAAAGAAAAGATGCTCGAAGAATTCCACTCATCAATTAAGGACAAACGGTTTAAGGTATATTTTCAGCCCAAATTTGACATCCGGCACGATTCGCCGATTCTTTCAAGCGCTGAGGCGCTCGTCCGCTGGGATCACCCTGAGCTTGGCATGATCTCGCCCGGCGTATTTATCCCGCTGTTTGAGGACAACGGCCTTATCTTTGAACTGGATATGTTCGTATGGAACGAGGCGGCGTCCAAAGTGCGGGAATGGAAGGACCGGATCGGCTTTGCGGTGCCGGTATCCGTCAATGTCTCCAGAGTGGATATGCTGAATCCGAATCTGAAGAATATATTCCAGGAGATTCTTGACCGGTATTCACTTACAACGGATGATATGATTCTGGAACTCACTGAGTCCGCATATACAGGCGATTCGGAGCAGGTGATCTCTACTGCGCGTGAACTGCGCGGTATGGGCATGGGCTTTAGGATCGAGATGGATGATTTCGGCACCGGATATTCCTCGCTTGGCATGCTGATGAATCTGCCGATCGATGCCCTGAAGCTTGATATGACCTTCGTCCGGTCCGCATTCGGGGAGACGAAGGATGTTCGGATGATCGAATTGATCATTGATATAGCGGATTACCTTCATGTGCCGGTGGTCGCGGAAGGTGTCGAGACGGAGGAGCAATATCTGGTACTGAAAGCCATGGGATGTGATCTTGTCCAGGGCTATTATTTCTCGAAGCCTGTGCCGGTAGAGGAATTTGAGGACTTCCTCATAAAGAGAAAGTCTCAGAGCGCGGAAATGATCCCGGCCATCAGAAAGACGTATATGAGTTTGTCAAAGGCGCTTACAAGTGATTTCGAGAGCATCTTTTTTGTGGATGTCCTCACGGACTATTATCTCGAATTCTTTGCGGGGCCTGACGGGGAACTGCAGATACGCCCGGGCGGGCAGGACTTCTTCGGGGACGTCGAGGAGAAGCTGCTTTGCGGCATTGAAGAGACGGATCTGTCCGTCGTAAGGGGTGCGCTTCAAAAGGAAAATGTTGTCAAATGGATCGGCAGGGAAGCTTCAGAAATCCTTTCCTTCAAAAAATGTGAGAACGGGGTAGAAACCGTGTACAGCCTGCAGACCATCCGGACCAGAAACAATGATGATCATCACATTGTGATCGGCGTACGGAGAGAAGAATAAGGCCGGAATCAGAATAACGGATCGCGGAATGGCATTTCTTCGGTCCGTTTTTATTTATTCTGACTACTATGAAAACAAACAGCTTACTTACGCTCAATAGCGGCCATTTCATTGACGATTCGCACCGTACATAGTAAAATCATTGTATACAACATATTTAAAATAGGGCTTAATATGGCCATGAATGAGTATCTGATTCCGGAGCACTGATTACCGGAAGAGGGCCGCTCTCCGGCGGGAAGGATCTGCACTGCATGGGTATATTCGATAACAAAGAAAAGAAGACTGGCGGTAAGAAACTACGGCGGCTTGGCGAACTGCTGATTGCGGCCGGACTGATCACGGATGAGGAGCTTCAAAGAGGCATAGAGCTTCAGAAAGGAAGCAATAAGCGCCTCGGGACGATCCTTCTCGAGAACGGAATCATCACGGAGAACGAACTGATCGAAGCGCTGCAGATGCAGCTTGGCATCGATTACGTCGATCTCACGAAGGTGACCATTCCGACGGAGCTGGCGCAGCAGGTGCCTAAGGCCATCGCGAGACAGTATCAGGTCGTCCCCGTGAAAGTCGTCAGGGATGAGCTCTATCTTGCAATGAGTGACCCTCTCAATTTCTTCGCGCTGGAAGAAGTGAAGAAAGTCGTTCACAGAAGGGTCGTCCCGATGGTGGCCACTTCTTCCGCAGTCGATCACGCGATCCAGATCCTCTACGGCAACGAAGGTGCTGCCCGCGCGATCGAGGATATGAAGAGGGAGACGCTCCCGTCGGATACGACGGCGGCTGTGGAGGCTGCATTTGCCGCCAATCAGATCGGGGAGGAAGGCGCCAACAGCGCACCGACCATCCGTCTTGTGAACTCCATCATCGAGAGGGCGGCGACAGAACGTGCCAGTGACATCCATATTGAACCGGGTGAATTCGAACTTCGGATCCGGATGAGGATCGACGGCGTGCTGCATGAGACCCTGACAGTGCCAAGGGAGCTGCAAGCAGCTGTGCTGGCCCGCCTTAAGATCATGAGCGGGATGGATATTGCGGAGCGCCGCGTTCCTCAGGACGGCCGTTTCAATGTCCGTGTACATGAGCGCGACATTGATCTCCGAGTGTCTACCCTGCCGACTGTATACGGTGAAAAAATCGTGATCCGTCTACTGGAGAAGACGAATACGATGAAGACGCCGGAGGCGATCGGCCTTACGGGCGGCGACCTCGAGAAATTCAATAATCTGACAAAGATCCGGAACGGCGTGCTTCTTATTGTCGGTCCGACCGGATCCGGTAAATCATCGACGATGTACGCGATGATCAACCGCATGAATACAAAAGAAGTAAACCTGGTCACGCTGGAGGACCCTGTCGAGTACAACGTGGACGGTGTCAACCAGGTCCAGATCAATGAAAAGATCGATATGACCTTCGCGAGCGGCCTGCGCGCCATCCTCCGTCAGGATCCGGACATTATCGCCGTCGGCGAGATCCGTGACGGCGAGACTGCGGAGATCGCAATGCGGGCGGCAATCACAGGTCATATCGTTCTTTCGACGATCCACACCAATGACGCGGTCGGTACGATTGAGCGCCTGACGGATATCGGCGTGGAGCCCTATCTTATCTCAAGCGCTTTAAAGGGTGTTATATCCCAAAGACTCGTGCGGCGGATCTGTCCGTCCTGCCGGGAGGCCTATGAACCGACTGCGGAGGAGCTCGAGGATCTGGGAATCACACCGGAGCCTGGGATGAAGCTGTATCGGGGAGCCGGCTGTCCGGATTGCTACGGGACCGGATACCGCGGGAGGATCGCGGTCTTCGAGATCCTGTCCGTGAACCGGGAGCTCCGCCAGCTGATCTCGAAAGGTGCCGGCCGGGCGGAGCTGGAAGCGGTTTTAAATGAACAGAAGTCGGACTTCGTGTCACTCTACAGCAATGCGCTGCGACTGGTCACGGAAGGCATAACGACCGGGGAAGAGGTCATGCGGGTGATCAACGCCGATGACTGATCGGGTTATCAATAGCGTCATAAAAGATATGGCTGGATGATTATATCTTTTTGACTCTCGATAATAGATCGGCCGGAAGTGAATTGGAACGAGAGATTCCGCACGAATGAATGTATACGCAGACATATAAGGAACCAAAAAGATGGTAATGAAGGAAGATCTTGTATTAAAGGCCAGAGCGGACGGGGCGTCCGATATCCATCTTATATGCGGGCTCCCGCCGAAGTACAGGGTGAGCGGCGCCCTCCAGGATATGACAGGGGGATCCCTCAGCTGCAGCGAATGCACGGCTATTGCGAAGGACCTTGCGAAAGGTGGCTGGGAGGAATATGAGAAGACGGGTGAGCTGGACGCGTCCGAGACGATCGCGGGTGTCCGCTGCCGAATCCATATCTTCCGCCAGCAGGGAATGCCGTCTGTGGCACTGCGTCTTCTCTCCGAACAGATCCCCAGGCTTGACCGCCTGGGACTGCCTCCCGCGGCACTGACACTGACGGATCTTCACAAAGGGATCGTCCTCGTCACCGGTGAGACGGGTTCCGGTAAGTCAACAACACTTGCGGCTCTTCTCGATCACATCAATCACACGAGAAGAGACCACATCGTGACGCTGGAGGATCCGGTTGAATACCTTTACACGCCGGATCTGTGCGCCATCAACCAGCGCGAGGTCGGTAAGGACACTGTGAGCTTTGCTTCGGGACTCCGCGCATCTCTCCGCGAGGATCCCAATGTGATCCTGATCGGCGAGATGCGTGATCGCGAGACGATCGAGACCGCGATCACGGCGGCGGAGACCGGGCACCTGGTATTCGGCACCCTGCACACAGGCAGCGCGTCCGATTCGGTGGACCGCATCGTGCAGGTTTTCCCGGAGGGGATGCAGACCCAGATCCGCCTGCAGCTCTCCATGACGCTCATGGCGGTGCTGACCCAGCAGCTGATCCCGAAAAAAGGAGGCGGAAGGGCTCTTGCCTGTGAGATGATGGTCGTCACGGATGCGATCCGGAACCTGATCCGCGCGGGGAATACCCCGCAGATCGCCAACGCTATTGCGACGAGCGCATCGATCGGCGGACAGACGATGGACCAGGCCCTGGTAAGACTCGTCCGTTCCGGTACAATCACCCGGGATATGGCTTTGCATTATGCCAAGGAACCGGACTACGTTAAGAAAAATGCGATGTAACTGTGGGTTCTTTGAATCAGACATCCTGAGGAAGGAGTGATCCGGGTTGGTAACCTATAAATATTCGGCGATCTCCCGGGACGGGCAGAAAGTGAACGGCATGATCGAGGCCTTCAATGAGATGGACGCCGCGGAGCGGGTCCGTCAGACCTGCGATATCGTTCTGAAGCTGACGCCCGTCGCAGACAAGGAGGAGAGCGGGAGCTTTCTCAATAAGGAGATCGGCGGGAACAAACTGGATATCAAGGCATTTACGCTGATGTGCAGCCAGTTTGCCATCATTCTGAAGTCCGGTGTTCCCATCTCACGCACGGTCCACCTGATTGCCGAAAAGACAGAGAATAAGCCACTTAAGAAGATGCTGAAGAAAGTCGGAGAGGACGTTGAGGCGGGTCGTGCCATATCGTCAAGCTTTGCCGAGCGAGGTGAGAAGCTTCTGCCCCTCACCTTCATCGAGACGATCCGGGCCGGTGAGGAATCCGGAAATCTCGACCGCTCATTCGAATCGATGAGCCGGCATTATGACAAGCAGGCAAAGACACGCGCCAAGGTCAAGGGCGCCATGATCTATCCGGTCTTCGTCCTCATTGTCGCTGTAGTGGTCGTCATCGTCCTCATGGTCAAGGTCGTCCCGACATTTACCGCAATTTTTGAGGACCTGGGTACGGAACTTCCGACCATGACGAAGATCCTGATCGCCATATCCGGCTTTTTCAGAAAGTACAGCCTGCTTCTGATCGGTGTGATCGCGGTCCTTGTTCTTATTGTCAAGCTGTACGGCAACACGGAGGACGGGAGACTTAATCTGGCAAAGCTTCAGCTGAAGCTGCCGATCTTCGGAAATATTGCGCAGCTGAACGCCGCGAGCCAGTTCTCCAACACAATGGCGATGATGCTGGAGGCGGGACTGCAGATATCAAGGTCGATCGCGATTACCTCCAAGGTGATGGACAACTATTATGTCTCGCAGAGCGTCGGAAAGATCTCCGGCAAGCTGGAAGAGGGTCGGACTCTCGGTTCCAGCCTCCGCGAGACGGACTGTCTTCCGGATATCCTCATTGATATGTCGGCGGTCGGGGAGGAGACCGGTGAGCTGGAGAAGACGCTCAATACCATCGCCGGCTACTATGACTCCGAGCTGGAGCAGGCCACACAGGACGCGCTCGCGAAGCTGGAGCCGGCCGTTCTCGTGGTACTGGCTGTCATTGCGGGATTTATCGTTATCGCCATGTACATGGCCATGTTTGAAATGTACAACAGCATGTGAGTGAGGTTTTTTTCGCCGCCCTGCCGGCGTGAAAAATAGAAACCCTCTGCGGCAACCCCGGAGTGCCGCAGAAAAGCAACACGGTATTCAAATACAGAAAGGAAAAGACTATGAAAAACAATCGTAAGGGCTTCACCCTGGCAGAGCTCCTGATCGTCGTGGCGATCATTGC
>JAFRMI010000042.1 GCA_017430765.1 Lachnospiraceae bacterium
ATGGGCGGAACCGGCGGTACGGACTCCCTGAGCGCGGCGTTCCGGCAGCTGCCGCTTGAGATGCCGAAGATGCTGGTGTCAACGATGGCGTCCAACAACACGAAGCCATACGTCGGCAATTCCGACATGATCATGATGTACTCTGTGACGGATATTGCTGGCCTCAACAGTATCTCCCGCGTTGTTCTGTCGACAGCCGCGCACGCCGCCTGCGGGATGGCGCAGGGGTACGCGGAGACGAAGAAGATGACAGAGAAGACAAAGCCTCTCGTCGCGATCACGATGTGGGGCGTCACCACGCCGTTTGTGATGAAGATGCGCGGCATTCTGGAAGAAAACGGGTTTGACGTCGTTGTTTTCCATGCAGTGGGAGAGGGCTCCGCGATGGAGGAGCTGATCGATGCGGGCGTGATCGACGGTGTCATTGATGCCGCGCTGCCGGAGATCCTCAACCACAAGCTCGGAGGCATCTTCGACGCGGGACCCGACCGCATGTCCGCGGCCGCCAGACGGGGAATTCCGGAGCTTGTGGTGCCCGGTGCAATTGAGGCGTTCAATTTCGGTGCGGCGGAGACGATTCCGGAGAAATACAACGTTCCGGAGAGATGTGCCATCCTTCACAACCCGAATATCTCCTCCCTCCGTGCAACACCGGAGGAGATGCTCGAGCTTGCGGATTACGTGGCGGAGCATGTGAACCGGAATCCGGGACCGAAGGAGATCTTCCTGCCGACGCTCGGACTGGATCTCTATATGTCCGAGGGAAGCCCGTGGTTCGGGAAGGAGTTTCTTGTCCCGATGTTTGAACGTCTGAAAGAGAAAACGGATGCACCGGTCACGGAGATGGAGAACCACATCAACGATGCTGCCTTCGCGGAAGCCGTAGCAAGGAGATTCATGGAACTCTATTCGGCAAAATGAGTCAGAAAGGGACGGTTCTTTTTGACTCATTGTATGCAATGAGTCAGAAGGGGACGGTTCTAAATGACTCACTTCGCTATATGTCAGTAAATGAGATTGAATACGTCCCGATTAAGTGAAAAATGGGTCAGAGTATGTTCTCTGACCCATTCGTTTACAGCAAACGCATGACCGCCGGCCGGTCAATCTTCCCATTGGCGTTCTGCGGGATCGCATCGAGGAGAATGACCTGCTTGGGCTGCATATAGTTTACCAGCTTGTCCCGCAGCAGGATGCGAATCTCCTTATCCGTGAGTGCCGCGCCCTCAAAAAGCTCCGCAAAGAGGATGATTTTGCTCTTTTTCTGCTCGAATACGCAGCAGCATCTCCGAATCTCCGGGATCGTGAGAGCGACCGCTTCGATCTCCCCGAGCTCGATCCGGTGCCCCATGTGCTTGATCTGCGAATCCGCGCGTGATGCGAAGACGAGGCTGCCGTCCGCGTCATATCTCGCGAGATCTCCCGTTTTGAATCCTCTTTCGGTCTGCCCGTCTTCAGCGGGAAGGAAGGATGCCGCGGTTTTTTCCGGGTCATGATAATACTCCGTTGCGATGGCGCCGCTCCGGATCACGATCTCCCCGGTCTCGCCGGGAGAAGTGATCTCCTTTCCGTCTTTTATCAGGAGGATCCGGCTGTTTTTCAGGGGTTTCCCGATCGGGAGAACGTCGTCATCGCCGTAATCCCCCGATACTTTATGGAAGCAGCAGATGCCGGCGATCTCGGACTGCCCGTAAAGGTTGACGTACAAAAGATCCGGGAGCGCGGCGCGCCATTTGTTCAAATATTTCATCGGCATGACTTCGCCGACAAAAAATACCTTTTTGAGATATTCCGGAAGAATGCTCTTGAATGTATTCATCTGGACAATGATCGAAAGCGCCGAGGGAACCCATGAGATAAAGCTGACTTTTCGCTCATTCATGTATTCCACGAGCTTTTTCGGCAGGGAGAAAAGCCTTGTGGGCAGCACTTCCAGCGTGCATCCGCCCTTCAGCATCAGATAGATGTCCTTCGCGGATGCGTCAAAGTAGAAGGGTGTCTGGTTCCCGATCACGTCACCTTCAAAATCAAAAGTTTCCGCGTACGCGTCGATGAAGTTAATGACACAGGCGTGGCTTTTCAGAATGCCTTTCGGTCTGCCGGTGGACCCGGAAGTATAGATCAGACACAGCGGATCTTCGGGAGCGGTGTCCGGGATGGATGTGTTCTCTCCGTCTTCCGGGAGAGTGGATATATATGTTCCCTGAAAATGCAGCCGCTCAATGAGCCCGCTTTGTTCCTCTCCGCCCAGAATTACCTGCATCCCGGTCTCTTCCAGTACCGGGAGCAGTTTTGCGTCCGGCGCTTCCGGATCGAGCGGGACGTAGCAGCATCCGGCGTAGAGAACGCCCATGAAGCGGACTAATGTGGCGGCTGATCTGTCGGCAATGACGCCGACCGGCTCATTTGCCGCGGAAGTATGCCTGCGGATTTCCCTGCCGAGCGCACCGGCGATGTTCCGAAGCGCGGCAAATGTAAAAGAAGCGGTCTCGTCCGCACACGCGGTTTTGTCCGGCAGATGGGATGCGGTCAGTTCCAGGTATTCCAGTACGTTTTTCATAAATGAGAACCTCTGTGCAGTTTTTTCCTTTAACACGTCTGTCAGCCTCATTCCGGCGGGGAAGCGGAGCGAGGGAGAGGGCGTAAGGCACTTAAGCGCACCTTGAGAAGTATTATAGCAGAGCCCGGGGAGATTGCAATAAAGCGGGAGGATTCAACGGAAGGAGGCCCCGGAAGGACGGAAATACGATGAACCTGAGGATACGAAAAGGTTTACGTCACATTTTCTTAACACAAACGACATGAAAAATTGACAAAAATCATTCATGTGGGATATAATAGCCTCTGTATAGACTTTTGAGGACAGAAATGCTGGCAGTGAACAGCTTCTGTCTGTATGCCGTTACAGGACGGCATAGTTTCAGATCCACTAGAAGGGAGTAGTGTTATGAAGAAAAAAGCATCGAAGGGGTTTCTGCTCACGCTCACTCTGCTCATACTCGCTGTTGTATCTGCGATTTCTATCCAAGCGGCAACATTGACCAGAGTGACAACCACACAGCTTAATATGCGGAAGAGTTCCGTTGACGGAGCGATTATCACGAAGATTCCGGCAGGTTCAACCATCATCATTACCGGATATTCCGCCAAGAATGCGGGCTGGTACTACGGAACGTACACGGCGTCGAACGGCACCAAGTACAACGGCTGGGTTTCCGGATCCTACCTTAAGAAGCCGGATTCGAGCTCTTCGAGTTCTTCGAGCTCCTCCAGCTCTTCAAGCTCCAGTTCCAGCAGCTCGATATCGACAACGCAGTATATGGGAATCAAAGTCTACCTGCGGAGCAGCGCCAAGATTGCGGAGAACCGCAAAACACGTCTCAAGAAGGGGGCGAAAGTCACGCTGAAGAAGAAGTCGACGGACGGAAAGTGGTTCTATGTCAAGACTGCGTCGGGCAAAACCGGCTATCTGCCGTCCGGATTCTTCAAATCCAACATGGAGGACGGTGTGATCTACAAGACGACTGCGGTGAGCCTGAACTTCCGGAGCAAGAGGAAAGTGGCGGATTCGACCTACATTACCACGATCCCCGCGAATACGAAAGTCCGTGTGACAATTGAGTACAAGAACTGGTTCACGATCTATTACAAAGGCAGGAAGGGATACGTTAAATCCGGCTACTTTAAGGGAACCGGAAGCAGCAGTTCTTCGAGCTCTTCTTCCTCCTCTTCCGGCGTGACAGAGACCGTACGTGTCGGGCTGAATATGCGGACGGCGCCCAGAGCGACAGCCGGCCGGATCCGTGTCCTTGATGCGGGAACAAAAGTCAAGGTTCTGAATGAAGTTGACGGATGGTACTATGTCCAGGTTGGCTCCCAGAAGGGATATGTAAAGAGCGGCTACTTCGTCTCTGACGGCGGCTCGACTTCCTCTTCCGGCACCACCCGCGTTGTCAGTGCCTCCGGCCTCCGTCTCCGCTCCTCCACGAATTCGTCGAGCACCAGCAATGTCATCGATGTCATTGGCAGGGGCGAAGAGGTCAAGGTTCTGGCGAGCTCCGGAAACTGGTACCGTGTCAGCTATAAAGGACAGACCGGTTATGTCATGAAGGGCTATTTCGAATAAGGGTAAACATGGAATATATTGTTTTACGACACAGTGTATACAGCAAGGATCCGAATGGCCGGATCCTTGCTGAAATTTTGTTCCCGGAACATTCTCCGGGCGAGTACTGTATAGAAAGTACGCATGTGGTAGATGAGTATCTGGGGACGGAAGTGCCGGGGGAACTGGTGGAGATGGCCGTTTCCGTGATTCGGAAAGCGGGCGGGCACATCACCGCGACATGCCCGTACGCATATAAGTATCTGAAAGAAAGGCACATGATCTGACCCGCGCGGATCATTCCCGCTTTCGGGCGGCATGGAATCTTGGCTGCTGAATTGCGTTCAGCGTTCGAGCCTCGCTGCTGTCTGATGCATTTACAGCCAGTCGCGGATCTCCCGGTACACACGGCCGACCGGCAGGCCGACGACATTATTGTAGTCGCCGTCGATGCCGCGGATGAATGCGGCAAAATGTCCCTGTATTCCGTAAGCGCCCGCTTTGTCCATCGGTTCCTCACTTCCTGCATAGAGCAGTATCTCTTCTTCCCGCATGGGGGAGACGTGAACGTCCGTGGACTCATGGAACGTCCGGATCTCCGGCTGATCTCCGGTCTTTATCAAAGTGACACCGGTCAGGACTGTGTGTGTGCGCCCGGAGAGCCTGCGGATCATGTCCTCCGCTTCTCTGTGATCGGACGGCTTTCCGAGAATCATTCCGTCTGCGACGACGACTGTGTCCGCACCGAGTATAATTTCTCCGTGGGAGAATTCCGCGGCTACGGACTGTGCTTTCAAAAAGGAGAGGTGCTCCACCGTTTTCGCCGGATCATCCAGGTCCTGCGGTTCCGCTTCCCCGGACGGAAGGACGATTGGGGAGAGACCGATCTGATTGAGAAGTTCGCAGCGCCTGGGGGAAGCGGAGGCAAGAATCAGGTTTGGAAGCATACGCGTACCGATGAGTTCGTCGTTTTCATCGTAGCGGACTTCCAGATGGAAGAAGGGAATATCCTCCAGCAGATACTCGAGGAAAACGCGGTCGCCTTCCCAGAGATTCAGGTCGAAGATGCTGTCTTTCGGCACCCAGGAGAGAACACCCTCGCTGCATTCGGTGATGGTCCCTTCATACCCGTCTGCCGTATAGAGATACATGTGTTCGTCTTCCCATCGGGCGCTTATGAATTCCACTACGCCGCGGAACCGCAGACCGCAGAGCCGGATGCCGGCCTCCTCATAAGCTTCGCGGAGGATGCACTCCTTCGGAGTTTCGCCCGGCTCGACATGACCGCCGATGCCGATCCATTTACCTTCATTGAGGTCATTTTTCTTTTTGATCCGGTGGAGCATGAGATAGGAGTTATCTGTCTCCACATAGCATAATGTTGTGCTTTTCATAGGAATCGTCTCTCTTAAGTGTAAATATAATTAGGAGGTTGCAGTCTTGATTCGTTCCCTGTTTTTACTGATCGCAATCGTCAGTGTTCTTGGAATTGCCGCGTCCCAGATCCTTCTCACAATCGCCCTTTTAAAGAAGGATTCGAAGATCTCGACCCGCACGGCGGGGATGTGGATCCTCGGCTTTCTCATGACTTTGACAGTCTCTGTCACTGTTCTGATGCTCATGGCGCCGCGGACTTAGAGCCGGAAGCGAAGCGGATTTCGAATGTCCGCTTTACACGGCGTGTTTAATCCAACATTCATTACTATAAAAAGAAATGCGGTCATCTGTCAAATCATACAGAGGAGAGCATTGCATGATCATGAGTAAAATACTATAATCAATATATAAGACGGAGCCGGAAAGAGAGGTGAACAACGCTTGATGGATGATCATATACGACGATGTAAACCCGCCGCACACAGAGCTGTTGTCATTTCTCCGGAGTCAGAGAGAATCTGGTTCCTGCAGGAAGAGGCTATGGCTTTCTCATAGAGCATGAAAAATTTGAGTGTGCAAGCTTTGAGATAAGTGCTGCGGACAGAGTGTATTCGCTGTACTTATCTTTTTTTATGCAAAGACAGCATCTGGAAAATGGGGCGGCTGCAGAATATGGGGCATCTGTTCCGAAATGGCACAGTTTCGGTTTGATGCGGCCTGCCTGCTCGTTCTGAAGACAGAGAGGGGGGTAAAGCCAATGGATGAGAAGAAAGAGTTTCTGGAAGAATCCGTGAAGGAAGAGACCGTTCATGAGGAGAATGAAGGCGAGGTCCGTGACTTCGGTGAGGAGGACCGCGCCCGTACGAAGAAGCTGAAGAGCAGGATTCTCGGCTTTCTCATGAAGAAAAAATATAAGGAACTGCGCGACGCGACTTCCGATATGCATCCGGCAGATCTGGCGGCGATTCTGGAGGATCTGGATGAGAACAACCGGCTGGTCGTGTTCCGTCTCCTTCGCAAGGACGTCGCGACCGAAGCGTTTACCTTCATGGAGGATGAGGCGAGAGCGGAACTTGTGGAGGGCTTCTCCGACGCCGAGATTATCAACACAATTGAAGAAATCAGCCTCGATGACGCGGCGGATATGCTGGAAGACATGCCGGCGTCTGTTGTAAAGAGGGTTCTCGCGAAATCATCCCAGAAGACAAGGGAGTCCCTGAATAAACTGCTGAATTATCCGGAATACAGCGCCGGCAGCATCATGACGCCGGAGTATGTCCGCTTCCGCAAGGAGATGGATGTGCGGCAGGCAATTGAGGCAATCCGCGAGCAGGGACCGGACGCCGAGACCGTTTATACGGGATATGTTGTTGATCAGAACCGGCTTCTGGGCGTCGTATCCGCCAAGGATCTTCTTCTTTCGGATCCGTCAACGCCCATTGCCGAGGTGATGGACGATCATGTTGTAACCGTAAAAGTGACGGATGACCAGGAGTTTGTCGCTCTGCAGCTGCAGAAATACGATTTCAATGCGATGCCCGTTGTCGACGAGGAGGGCATGCTTGTCGGTATCGTCACGATCGACGACGCGATCGACGTCCTGACAGACGAGTCCACAGAGGACATGCAGAAGATGGCGGCCATCATTCCGGATGAGCAGGCGGCCAGCTACTTCGGCACGACCGTGCTTACACACGCCAAGCAGCGCATACCGTGGCTTCTCATCCTCATGCTTTCCGCCACATTGACGGGCATGGTGACGGCACACTACGAGTCCGCTTTTAACGCGATTCCTCTGCTCGTCGCCTTCATGCCGATGCTGATGGATACGCCCGGCAACTGCGGAAACCAGGTGTGCACGCTCATGGTGCGCGGACTGGCGCTCGGTGAGGTGACGGTACAGGATATCGGCAGGGTAATCTGGAAGGAAGTGCGCGTATCCGCTCTTGTGGGCTGCGTGCTCGGAATCGTCAACGGCGGCAGAATTCTTCTTATGTACCGCGTGATTCCGCAGATGACGGGAAAAGCGGCGGATCCGAACGCGTTCCGCTACGCGATTGTCGTCAGTATTGCTTTATTCTGCGCGATCGTCCTGTCAAAGCTGGTCGGTGCGATCCTCCCGCTTGCCGCAAAGCTGGTCGGTGCGGACCCCGCTCTCGTCGCGACGCCGTTTATTACGACGATCGTGGATGCGTGCTCGCTGATCATCTTCTTCCATATCGCGGAAGTGGTATTCGCATCGGAAATTACGACGAAACTTGTCGGATGACTGTGAAGGCTCACAAAGCGAGCCGCTGCCGGACAGAAATACAGGTACAGGACACTCGGAGCAGATGCGTTTTACAGAGCTCAGCTGAACAGGCTGAAGCAGTAATGGGAACAGGAGAAGTCTATGAAGATTATTGAAAATGGAACACTTGTGACCCCGGACGGGCTTGTATCCGCTTCGCTTGCCATGGACGGCGGGAAAATCGTTAAAATAGGAGAGATTCTGCCCGGAGACGGGGATGAAGTGATCGACGCAAAGGACTGCCTCGTATATCCCGGTTTTATTGACGGGCATACACATCTGGATCTTCCGGTTGCCGGCACGGTCACGGCGGATGATTTCGCGAGCGGAACAGCGGGGGCCGTCGCGGGCGGAACAACTACGATTGTGGATTTTGCGACACAGTATAAAGGGGACACATTACTCGGCGCTCTTGCTGCCTGGAAGAAAAAAGCGGAAGGTGTATCCCGCTGCAATTACGCGTTCCATATGGCGGTGTGTGACTGGAACGAAGAGGCGAAGCGGCAGATTCCGGCCATGAAGGAGGAAGGCGTTACATCGTTCAAAGTGTACATGGCGTATGACACCGCTCTCACGGATGCCCAGATCCTTGAAGTCCTCCGCGAAGTGAAAAAGATCGGCGGAATAGTGGGATGCCACTGCGAAAACGGGTCGCTCGTCGTAAAAATGCAGCAGGACCAGCTCGCAGAGGGCCGCACGGAACCCTCCGCTCATCCCCTGAGCCGGCCTTCCGAGGTGGAGGCGGAAGCGGTCAACCGCTTCTGCTATCTGGGAAAGCTGGCAGATGCCCCGGTTCATATCGTACACCTCAGTACGAAAGCGGGACTGGAAGAGATCCGTGCCGCAAGAGCGAGAGGACAGGAGGTGCTTGTAGAGTCCTGTCCGCAGTATATGCTTTTTGACGACTCCAAATATTCCCTTCCGGGATTTGAAGGCGCCAAGTACGTATGCAGCCCGCCCCTGCGAAAGCAGGAGGATATAGAGGCTTTGAAGAAAGCGGTTATTGCCGGTGAGATTGACAGCATTGCGACGGATCATTGCAGCTTTCGCTATGACACGCAGAAATGCGCGGGACTTGGTGATTTTACAAAGATCCCGAACGGGGCGCCCGGAATTGAGCACAGGCCGGTGATTTTCATGCATATTTTCGGCGACAGGCTGACGCCGGCGGACTACTGCAGATATCTGAGCGCAGGACCGGCAAAGGTATTTGGGATGTATCCGCAAAAAGGTGCGCTTGCGGAGGGCTCGGACGCGGATGTGGTCGTTTGGGATCCCGCCGTGCGGTGGACCGTCACAGCCGCTGGTCAGCACCAGAATGTTGACTATACGCCGTTTGAGGGAATGGAAGTTCTGGGCAGGCCGCGGTACACTTTCGTCGGCGGCGAACTGGCCGCGAAGGACGGAGAACCGACGGAAGCGGTTTATGGCCGGTATGTGGCGAGGCATACGGGATAATGAGACCGGAGGATATATTTGCCAGACTGGAATTGACAGTTCTTGCCCCCCTGGCGACGAGAGCGGAGATCCGGCAGCTGTGTGATGACGCGATCCGGCTTCATACAGCCTCCGTCTGTGTCCCGCCCTGCTATGTCGAGGATGTGAAACGGTACATCGGAAGGAGGCTTCCTGTCGGGACGGTGGTCGGATATCCGAACGGATTTGAGACTTCTTCCGCGAAGGCTTTTATGGCGGCTGACGCAGCCGGCAAGGGTGCGGATGAAGTAGAGATGGCTGTCAATGCCGGCTGGATCCGGGACGGAAAGTATGCCGACGTGGAAGCGGAGATCGCGATGGTGAAGGCCGCCTGCCGCGGGAGCACTTTGAAGGTGATCATTCCGGCGGAAATGCTTTCGGAGGAAGAGATGATCCGGATGTGCCGGATCATCTCAGAGGCGAAGGCGGATTACGTCACGGTATCCGAAAGCCGCGGCGGGAAATGCGTGCCTGCGGATACCATCCGTCTTCTGCGTGAGTATGCAGGACCGGAGGTGAAAATCCTCGTGCGGGGAGAGATGGGATCCGGATCCTATGAAACGTATATCCAAAGCGGTGCGGACCGGTTTGGCACAAGAAAAATCTAAGGGAAAGCGCCTGGTGTGACTGGCATTATGCACAGTTCACAGGTGCTTTTTTTGTGCAATTCTTTGACTTAGGGTGACTGCCTATTGATTGACATTGGTACATTTGACGGATATAATGAGAAAAACAGTCAACAACACGCAAAAACGGGCATAAAGATGATTGCGGAAGAGAGATGGGGAGTCATACTCCAGCTGATTGAAGCGAAGAATACCGTGACCGTTGCGGAACTGACGGAGGTGCTGAATACATCCGAATCGACGATCCGCCGGGATTTGCAGGAGCTGGACCGGATGCATAAGCTTGTGCGGGTGCACGGCGGAGCGACTGCGCTGGATGACAGTCCGCGTTTTGTAAACAGCGACGTACAGATTTCGGACAGGGCGGCTGCGCATGCGGAGGAGAAGGCCGCCATCGGCCGTTTCGCGGCGGGGCTGATCGGTAAGAGTGATTTTGTCTATATTGATGCGGGCTCTACGACGGCTCAGCTTGTGGAGCACATCACGGAGAAAAACGCCGTATATGTGACGAATTCGATCGGACACGCAAGGAGGCTGCTGCAGAAAGGATGCCGGGTGATTCTTCCGGGAGGGGAGATCAAACCCGTGACGGAAGCGATGGTCGGGGCGCAGACGGTGGAGGAAATCCGCCGGTACCATTTTACGATCGGTTTTTTCGGCACCAACGGAGTGACGGATGACACGGGTTTTACGACGCCGGAATCCAACGAAGCGGCGGTAAAAAGAACCGCGATGGAGCACTCAAGAGACCGCTATGTTCTCTGTGACCACAGCAAGTTTTCCAGAATTGCTCCCGTGAGTTTCGGCTCATTTTACTTCGCGGATATTGTGACGGACAGCGCTGTGCCGGAGCGGTACAGGAAATATGAGCATATACATGTGGTCTGAATCCTTTTGGAGGGCTCACCGACTCTTTGCCGCAGAGGTACAGACTGGGGCCGGGAGGGGCTCCTGTCCCGGCGGAAGTAAAGGAGAACGCATGCAGCCGGAAACGATATAAGGCGCAATAACAAATTGGGAGAAAGCGGAAGGAATGCTTTCGCTTTAATGTCCGGAATCCTCTTCGACGGTCTTAGGGTCCGGGAAGACGGAGGAAAGATAAGAAACAGATGTGACAGCAGTGGTGATGAAGGGAGGAACAGGATCTATGATCTACACAGTCACATTCAATCCGGCGATCGATTACATCGTCCGCGTGAAGGATTTCAAGGCGGGACAGATTAACCGCACGTATTATGAGAATATCCTTCCCGGCGGCAAGGGCATCAATGTATCGATTGTCCTTAAGAACATGGGGCACGACAGCACGGCGCTCGGCTTCATGGCGGGTTTCACCGGCAGAGAGATCAGCGACCGTCTCTCGGAGTTCGGCGTCGCTTCTGATTTTGTCGAGGTGAAGAAAGGAATGTCCCGGATCAACCTCAAGATGAAGTCGAATGAGGAGACAGAGATCAACGGGCAGGGACCGGACATTCAGCCCGAGGACATCGAGGAGCTTTATAAGAAACTGGATGTTCTGAAAGAAGGCGATCTGCTTGTGATCTCCGGTTCTGTTCCCAATACCCTCCCGGGCGATATGTATGAGCGTATCATGACCCGCCTTGAGGGACGCGGGATTGACATCGTGGTGGACGCGGAGAAGGACCTGCTGGTCAACGTCCTTAAGTACCACCCCTTCCTCATCAAGCCCAATAATCATGAGCTCGGCGCGATCTACGGCGTTGAACTGAAAAAGCAGGATGAGGTGATTCCGTACGCCAAAAAGCTGCAGGAGCAGGGAGCAAGGAACGTGCTTATTTCCATGGCGGGAGAAGGAGCGGTATTTATTTCGGAGAAGGGTGATATCGTTAAGAGCCCTGCACCGAAGGGAACGGTCGTAAACTCCGTCGGCGCGGGAGATTCCATGGTTGCGGGATTCCTGACGGGATATCTGGAGACCGGGGACTATGAGACCGCGTTTAAGATGGGCCTCTGCACGGGCTCAGCGAGCGCGTTTTCGCCGGATCTGGCGACGAGACCTGAGGTGGAAGCACTGCTGGCGACAATCTGAAGACAGCGATTTCCATTTAGACCGAACGTCCGGGGACACGGCTTCGACCGTTCCGGAAACCTTTTTAAGTCAGCCGCTTAGATTGAAACGTCCGGGGACACGGCGGTTTCGATCCGGAGAAAACCGAATCCGGATACGATAACCGGAACGGCAGACACCGGACCGGGAAGAGGGGGCTGAGATTCAACGATTGCATGACGGCTTCATCGGACTTGAGCCGTTTGCATAGATGCTTTATCATCTGCCGCTGAGGCAGGGCATTCTTCTGAAAAGAAGAGAAACAAGGAGGAAAGGGATACATGAAAATCAGTGATCTGCTGAAAGTGGACGGCATTCAGCTTGGAGGGCAGGCTTCCAGTAAGATGGAAGCGATTGATCAGCTCGTTGCGCTTCAGAATGCATCCGGCAACATCAGCGATGTGGACAAGTACAAGAAGGCGATCCTTGCCCGCGAGGAGGAAAGCACAACTGCGATGGGCGAGGGCATTGCGATCCCTCATGCCAAGACAGATGCGGTGAAAAAGCCGGGGCTTGCTGCGATGACCATTCCCGGCGGCGTGGATTATGACGCGCCGGACGGAGAACCGTCGGATCTCCTGTTTATGATTGCGGCGCCGAATACAAAGGACAACGTACATCTGGAAGTCCTGAGCCGTCTCGCGACGCTTCTCATGGATGAAGATTTCACGGACAATCTCCGCAAGGCAAAAACCCCGGAGGAATTCCTCGCAGTGATCGACAAGGCTGAGGCGGCGAGAGTTGCTGAGGAAGGCGAGAAGGCGATCGCGGCGCAGGCCGCGACCGATGCCGGCAATTACCCGGATCTTCTGGCCATCACAGCCTGCCCGACGGGTATCGCGCACACCTATATGGCGGCGGAAGCCCTTGAAAAGCAGGCGGCTGCCATGGGACTTAAGCTGAAGGCGGAGACACAGGGTTCCGTCGGTGCGAAGAATGTCCTGACAGCGGACGAAATCGCACATGCGAAGGGCATTATTATCGCGGCGGACAAGAACGTGGACCGCGCGCGCTTCGGCGGCAAGAGAGTGTATGAGACATCCGTCTCCAACGGTATCAACAAGCCGGAAGAACTGATCAACAAAATCCTCAATGAGGAAGCTCCGATCCAGGAAGGAACCGTCGTGGCTTCTTCGGGTGCCGGAGAGAAACAGAGTGCGGGAGCGGTCTTCTATAAGAACCTGATGAACGGTGTCTCCCATATGCTTCCGTTCGTCGTCGGCGGCGGTATTCTGATCGCGATCTCGTTCCTGATCGACGGATTCCTTGCGCCGAATGCGGGCTCTTCGTTCGGTTCCGCGACACCGGCCGCGCATTTCTTCAATGCAGTCGGCGGACAGGCGTTCGGATTCATGCTTCCGATTCTCGCCGGTTATATCGCCATGTCCATCGCTGACCGTCCGGGTCTTGCGGTCGGTTTTGTCGGCGGCGCACTTGCCAACGCCGGTTATTCCTGGGGATGGCTCGGCGGTGCCGATGCGATCGGCGGCGGCTTCCTCGGCGCGCTCTTCGCGGGCTTTATCGCCGGCTACCTGACAAAGTGGCTTGAGAAGGCATGCGACAATCTTCCGGATTCTCTGGAAGGCATCAAGCCGGTTCTGCTCTATCCGCTGCTCGGCATTCTTGCCATCGGAATTGTCATGTTTACAGTCAACCCGATCTTCGCGGCGATTAACACAGGTATGACAAATGTTCTCGAGAGCATGGGAACAACGAACCTCGTACTTCTCGGCGCCATTGTCGGCGGCATGATGTCGATCGACATGGGCGGCCCGTTCAACAAAGCGGCGTACGTATTCGGAACAGCGATGCTTGCAGCCGGAACGGATTCCGGTAAGGTGATTATGGCGGCTGTCATGGTCGGCGGCATGGTTCCTCCGATTGTTATCGCTCTTTCCACGCTTATCTTCAAGAACCGCTGGACAGAGAACGACAGAAAAGCAGGTGTTGTCAACTGGATTATGGGTCTTTCCTTCATCTCCGAAGGTGCGATCCCCTATGCGGCGGCTGATCCCGGACGTGTTCTTCCGTCCTGCATCATCGGATCCGCAGTCGCAGGCGCTCTGTCCGCCGCATTCGGATGCACAAGTCCGGCCCCGCACGGCGGCTTCTGGGTCATTCCGATCATCGGCAACCCGCTCATGTACTTCGTGGCACTTGCGGTCGGCTCCGTCGTCGGCTGCCTGATCCTGTCCTTCCTCAAGAAGCCCCTTCCTCCGGAAGAGAGCGGACTGCAGTAAACAGGTACGATCGTACGGACAGATCCATGATTTCGGTGAACAGCGGCTGTCCTTTTCACACAGATTGACATAATTGAATGGATATCTGCTTAGCAGAGGACAGCGCTGCCAATTATGAAAGTCTGATGAATAGTTACATTAACTTTTTAAAAATAATCACACTTTCATGGACATCTGTGCTACAATAGGAAAAACAATAATTACAGCAAAAGGAGAGCTGGGCCAATGAAAGAATTTAGTTATGTAATCAAAGACGCTGAAGGTATCCATGCAAGACCGGCTGGCGAGCTTGTTAAGCTGGCGAAGAGCTTCCAGAGCGCAGTGACAATCTGCAAGGGTGAGAAGTCCGGCAATGCTTCCAAGATCTTTGCAGTGATGGGCCTTGGCGCAAAGCAGGGTGAGACTGTGACTTTCAAGATCGAAGGCGCTGATGAAGAGACAGCGGCTGCCGAGCTTGAGAAGTTCATGAATGCCAACCTGTAATCCGTTATTGATACAAAAGACAGATTGAGATAAACTCTTCTGAGTATAAGACTCAGGAGAGTTTTTCTTTGTTGTACAGGAAAAATATGATAGAAGTCAGCCATCTTACAAAACACTTCGGTGCGCATACTGCGGTTGAAGATCTCTCTTTCACAGTGGGAGACGGGGAAATCTGCGGTTTTCTCGGGCCGAACGGGGCCGGAAAGTCAACGGCCCTCGCCATGCTGACCGGATGCCTTGCGCCGAGCGGCGGCATGATCCGGATCGCGGGGACGGATCTGCAGAAAGAACCGGAAAGGGCGAAAGCGATGATCGGGTACCTGCCGGAAACGCCGCCCCTGTACGATGATATGACTGTGCGGGAGTATCTTGATTTTGCGGCGCGCCTGCGCAGGGTGTCGAAGGCGGAGCGCACAGCGGAGAGGGAGCGCGTCACACAGCGCCTTGCCCTTACGGGAGTGGAGAACCGCCTGATTCGAAACCTGTCCAAGGGCTACCGGCAGAGATGCGGCTTCGCGCAGGCGCTGATCGGGAATCCCAAGGTTCTGGTTTTTGACGAGCCGGCGGCCGGACTTGATCCGGAGCAGATGAAAAACCTCCGGGAACTTCTGCTTGAGCAAAAAGAGGAGCACACGGTTCTGATCAGTTCCCACAATCTTGCTGAGGCGGCGGGTGTGTGCGATACACTTCTTATTTTGGCTGAGGGAAGACTTGCTGCCTCGGGATCACCGGAGACAATTCTGTGTGAATTTGGAGAAGAGAGTCTTGTCAAAGAGGCGAGACTGTGCACCGATGATACAGCGAGAGCAGCACTTGTACAAAAAGGACTCACAAGTGTATTTTTGAAGCTGACAGGAGGCAATACATGACGGCAGTGTACCGAAGGGAGATCAGAGGCTGCCTCACAACCATGACCGGGGCGGTCAGCGCGGCGGTCATGCTGCTTCTGGCAGGACTAATGTTCCGCTATTACAATTTACAGAGCGGCCTTCTGACATATCACTATGCTCTGAGCGGCTCCACGCTGATTTTCTACATTGTGATACCGGTGCTGACCATGCGCGTATTTTCGGAGGAACGGAGCAAAAAGACCGACCGGATGCTTTTTTCCTACCCGGTGCGCGTGACGGAGATCGTCGCGGGAAAGTACCTCGCCCTTGTCACCGTTTTTGCGGTGCCGGTTCTTTTTATGGCAGCGAACCCCCTCATTATGCGCGCGTTCGGAAGAGAGACGCTTGTGTGGGACTACAGCTGCCTGTTCGCGTTTTTCCTTATGGGCTGCGCGTATCTGGCGGTTGGCATGTTCTTCTCCTCCTGTACGGAAAATGCGGTTGTCGCCGCCATCCTTGCGACGTTCTTTGTTTTCCTGACGCAGATGCTGGGGGCTGTCATTCCGTCTGTCTCCGCGTCCGGGACGGTTTCCCTGCTCTTTCTCTACGCGCTGTCCCTTCTGGCGGGCGTGCTGGTTTTTTCTTTCACGCGGAATCTTCCGGTCAGTCTGTCCGCCGTGCTTTTGCTGGTCCTGCTTTTTACGGGCACCTATTTTGCGGTGCCGGCCTGGTACAGCGGAAGAACGGGATCTATTCTGCGGGTGCTGGATTTTGAGGCTCATTTCACGGAGTTTTCCGGGGGTGTATTTTCTCTCTCCGGAATTGTATATTTTGTGAGTTATATCGCGGCAGGACTTTTCTTTACATGGGTGCGCTTCGCTGCGGGAAAGGATGAGAAGTTCTCGAGCGGCGTGTATTTTCTGCTGCTGTCTGCCGTATTTCTGGGGATTCTTTCCGCTGCAAATCTTGTGGTATCTGTGCTGCCGAAGCGGTACACAGCGTTCGATGTAACGGACGCGGGTCTCTACTCGATCGGGGAGAGCACCGCAAACCTTCTGGACAGCCTGGACCGCGATGTGACGCTCTATATCCTCACATCGCCCGGCCGGGAGGATGAGGCGGTGGAGCATCTCGCCGCATCTTACGCGGCCCGCTCGCCGCATGTTCACACGGAGAGCGTCGACGTGGTGAGGAATCCCGCATTTGTGAGGCAGTACACGGATGCATCCGTTTCGCTCGGAAGCGTCCTCGCGGTTGCGGGAGAGCGGGCCGAGGCGGCTGATTACTCCCTCTTTTATCAACTTGACAGTCAGACAGGGCAGGCGGCCGCCTTCGATGCGGAGGGGCAGATTACGGCGGCGATCGGAAGGCTTCTTGCGGACCGTAAAGTGAAGATCTGTCTTCTGACAGGTCACGGGGAGATGGATCCGGGGACACTGATGCTGGATGCATTTTCCAAGGCGTCGGTTGAGACGGAGAGTGTCAATCTCCTTTCGGAGGAGATTCCGGATGACTGCGCGGCGGTAATTTTGTTTGCGCCGACGGCAGACCTCACGGAGCTGGAGGGGAAGAGACTCCGCTACTACCTGGGTGAGGGCGGCCGCGCACTGATTGTGACGATGCCGAGGGCGGTGACCGGTACGGAAACGCCGATCCTTGACAGTGTGCTCTCCGCATACGGAATCATGCGCCTTCCGGGTCTTGTGATGGAGGAAAATGCATCCCATTTCGCCGGCGCCCCCTACCTTATTCTTCCGGAGGTATGCGCGTCGCAGCTTACGGGCGGCCTGTCCGGACAGAATCTGCTCTATGCTTTGCCGGAGGCCATATCCCTAACGTCGGACAGCGATGAGATTGTCTTTTCGGCGCTTCCGGTGCTGAAAACTTCCGGCGGGGCTTATCTGAAGAACTCCATCGATAAAACGGTGGAGAGGGAGAGCGGGGATGCCGCCGGCGAGTTTACACTGGCGGCCTGCATTGAGGAGACGCCTTCGGTGGATTCCATGGGGGATCCGGATGTGCCGGCTGCCGATGAAGAGGAGGCGGACGGGGAAGCGGAGAGAAAGATCACAAAACTTGTGTATTTTACGTCTCCCTGTATATTCAGCCCGGATGCCCTCTCCACACTCATCCAGGAAAACAGCGCGCTTCCGGAGGCCAACGAGACGCTGTTTGCGCAGACGGTCTCCTATCTCACGGAGGAAGAGCACGTTTCCGCCGTGCCGCCGAAGGCACTGGTGATCCCGCAGACGGTGCTGCCTTCGAGTGCGCCGCTCATCCTCGGCAATATCCTGATGCTTGCTCTTCCGGCATTGATCCTGTTAGCGGGGGCGTATGTGTTTGTCCGGAGGAGGAGAAGATGACCGGGAGGAGAGTGCGGACGCTGGCGCTTCTTGCCGGAATTCTGCTCGCTCTTGCTGCGGGGTTCGTATTCCTTGCGAAAAAAGGACGGAAGCCTGAAGAAGGACAGCCGTCCCTGCTTCCCCTTACGGCAGACCGCATCGCGGAGATCCGGTGGAGCTTTGCGGACGGAAGGAAACTGGTATTTGCACGGAAAGACGGGGTATGGGTGAGTGCAGACGACGCGGGGACGGATAACGGAACGGGGACAGTGAGTGTAAGCGGCGCGGCGGTGAACAGCGCGGAGACAGTGAGCAGCGCGGAAACAGCGGGCAGCGCGGTAAGAGAAAACGGTACAAATACAGTGCGGGAGGCGGAGCTTGACCAGAAGAAGGTCTCGAGACTGGCCGCATCTGTTACGGGCATTGGCGTGACCTCTGTTATCAGTGGTGAGGATCCCGCGGCATACGGACTCAGGGAGCCTTCTTCCGTTCTGACAATCACGGATACGGATGGGATGACAACGGAGATACGGATCGGTATACAAAACGAGATGACACAGGACGTCTACTGCATGCTGAACGGCGACAGGGAAACTGTCTATGCGGTAAAGCCGTCTATATTGGATCTGGCAGATCTCTCCATGGAAGATTTTGTAAAAGGGAAGTAAAAAGAACAGTGTCCCGGCGGTCTCACATTCCCAGACTGGTCAATATAGGTGCACTGGATGCGGACCGGCCGACACCCTGCGGCGCAGCCTCCTCCCGGAACCGGGACACAGGAAAGTATAGCACAGGGAGAGCATTCATGACAATCGGTACCTCTATCGGGCTTTTTTGCAGGCAGGGATCCGGCCCGCGTGAGCGAAGATGTCCCGGGCCGGAAGTAAGAAAAAGCAGGATCGGCCCAAATCCGGATCCTTCGGAGGTTTTTTACAAGTGAGAGGCTCTCTTTCTTGATTATGAGTGCCAAAATGTCAGCCGGAGACGGCGGAATGGAGGTTCATGTGATTAGAGTAGGAACAGGATATGACGTGCACAGGCTTGTGGAAGGGAGAAAGCTGGTCATCGGAGGTGTCACGATTCCTTATGAAAAAGGTCTTCTGGGCCATTCGGACGCGGATGTTCTCGTGCATGCGATTATGGACGCGCTTCTGGGAGCGGGGGCGCTGGGTGATATAGGGCTGCATTTTCCGGATTCAGATCCGGCGTATGAGGGAGCGGATTCCCTGGCCCTTCTTAAGAAGACCGGGGAGATTCTAAAGGATGCCGGATATTCCCTGAACAACGTGGATGCGACAATTGTGGCGCAGGCCCCGAAGATGCGGCCGCATATTGAAAGAATGCGGGAAAATATTGCCGGTGCCCTGTCTGTCCCTGCGGACCGGGTCAGTGTGAAGGCGACGACGGAGGAGCGGCTGGGATTTACCGGCTCGGGCGAAGGTATTGCCGCGCAGGCGGTCTGTGCACTGGAGCGGTGAGGCGGGTCTTAGGCGGCAGGCGGCCTGTGCACTGGGGCGGTGAACCGGGTCTTAGGTGATGCCGTTCCTGCACAACGGCGCGCGCGGCGGATAAAAGTCCTACTTGCGGCGGTCCTATAAATCCCTTAGAATGACGTTGTGAGTTTTGTATGCGGGACGCCCTGCCGGAGGGATATTCCGGGAAGAGAGGACGGCGCATTTTCCATAGGAGAGGGTTTTTCATGAAGATATTTAATACACTTACGATGACAAAGCAGGAGTTTGTGCCGATCGAACCGGGAAAAGTCAGCATGTATGTCTGCGGCCCGACGGTCTATAACCTGATTCATATCGGGAACGCGCGGCCTATGATCATCTTCGATACATTCCGGCGGTATCTGGAACACAGGGGATTTGAGGTGAACTATGTCTCGAATTTCACGGATGTCGATGACAAGATCATCAAAGCCGCCATTGAGGAGGGCGTCACGTCCGAGGAGATCGCCGAGAGGTATATCGCCGAGTGCAAAAAGGACATGGCGGACATGAACGTAAAGCCCGCGACGACACACCCGCGTGCTACGGAGGAGATCGGCGGGATGATCCGCATGATCGGTTCGCTGATCGAGAGCGGACACGCGTATGAGAAGAACGGGACGGTGTATTTTTCGACGAGGAGTTTCAAGGATTACGGGGAACTGTCCCATAAGAACCTGGACGATCTCCGCTCCGGTTTCCGATCCCTTGCTGTGAGCGGGGAGGACGAGAAGGAAGATCCGTTGGATTTCGTGCTGTGGAAGCCGAAGAAAGAAGGGGAGCCGTTCTGGGAATCTCCCTGGAGCGAGGGACGTCCCGGCTGGCACATCGAGTGCTCGGTTATGGCGAAGCATTATCTCGGGGACACGATCGATATCCACGCAGGCGGAGAGGACCTCGTGTTCCCGCACCATGAGAATGAGATTGCCCAGTCGAGGTGCGCGAACGGCGTTCCCTTTGCCAATTACTGGATGCACAACGCATTTCTTAATATCGATAATAAGAAGATGTCCAAGTCGCTCGGAAACTTTTTCACCGTGCGGGATATCTCCAAATCCTATGACCTCCAGGTGCTTCGCCTCTTCATGCTGAGCGCGCATTACAGGAGCCCGCTTAATTTCAGCGCCGATCTGATGGAATCCGCGAAGGCGTCCCTTGAAAGAATCCGCACAGCGGCGGACCGGCTTCATGACATCGCATCCCGGCAGGGCGGGGAGATGACGGAGGAGGAGAAGAAGATCGCGGAGGAGGCGGCGGCATTCATCGCCCGCTTTGACGAGAAGATGGATGACGACGCGAATACGGCAGACGCGCTCTCCGTCGTGTTTGACCTTGTTCGTTTTGCGAATACGAATGTCGCAGATGACGCTTCTCCGAAACTGGCCGAAGCGGTTTTTAAAGTGCTGCAGGAACTCTCCGATGTCCTGGGGCTCATCATACTTCCTGAGAAAGAAGAACTTGATTCCAAAATCGAGGCGCTGATCGCGGAGCGCCAGGCGGCGCGGAAAGCGCGCGATTTTGCTACCGCGGACCGCATCCGCGATGAGCTGAAGGCGCAGGGGATCGAACTGCTCGATACCAGGGACGGCGTGAAGTGGAAGAGAATATAAGTGATGGATGCCATTTTGAAAGATAAGTATATACCATCTCTTACAGCGGCTGAGGCGGGGAGTTACTCCCCGCTTGTCCTTGCCTTTGTGGGAGATTCTTTTTATGAGCAGGCGATTCGTACAATGTTCGTTCTTCACGGCAATGCGCGGCCGAACGACCTTAACCGAAAGAAAAACCGGCTTGTCAGCGCGGAGGCGCAGTCTGCCATGACAGAGGTGCTTCTTCCCCTTCTTACAGAGGAAGAGGAGAAGATCTACCGCCGCGGCAGGAACGCCCGGTCCTACACATCCGCCAAGAATGCCTCGATTACGGATTACCGCCGCGCAACCGGTTTTGAGGCCCTCATCGGGTATCTCTATCTGACCGGACGCACGGAGAGAGCGTACGAACTGATCGACGCGGCGATCGGAGCTCTGCCGGATCCGCCCCGGGCCTGTCCGCCATCCGCACACCGTGCGGGCGCAGCGTCTGCCGGAACGAACAGGAGAAGGTGAACGACGCTCTTTGGCGGAAGCATTCCAAAACGGGATGTTGATTATTTGATGCCCGCATCATATGATAGGGTAAGTTACAGTAGAGCGAAAAAAGCACATTCTTATATATTTCAGGGAGAGATGATCATGCCGGAAGGCGGAAGAGCAGAGGGGAGAAATGCGGTTCTGGAGGCGTACCGCTCCGGAAAGACGGTCGATAAATTATATGTACAGGAGCATCTTATGGACGGTCCGATCCAGACGATCCTCCGTGAAGCTAAGAAAACAGGCACAATCGTAAGCTTTGTCACGAAAGACCGCCTTGACGCCATGACGACAACCGGTCACCATCAGGGCGTCATCGCACAGGTGACGGCTTTTTCATACGCGGATGTGGACGATATGTTCCGTCTGGCGGAGGAGAGGGGTGAGCCGCCCTTCCTCGTTCTTCTCGATGAAATCGAAGATCCGCACAATCTCGGAGCGATCATCCGCACGGCATGCCAGGCGGGTGCCCACGGCGTCATTGTGACAAAACACCGTTCGGCGGGGCTTACGGCCACGGTTGTCCGTGCTTCCGCGGGGGCACTCTATCATGTTCCGGTGGCGAAGGTCACGAACCTGAAGAAGACGATCTCGGATCTTAAGAAGCGCGGCGTCTGGTTTGTCTGCGCGGATATGGAAGGCGTTCCGATGTATGATCTGGATCTGAAAGGGCCGCTCGGCGTCGTGATCGGAAGCGAGGGCCGCGGGGTTTCCCGTCTTGTGAGGGAAGCGTGTGATTTTACGGCGCGTGTTCCCATGACAGGCAGGATTGATTCCCTTAATGCGTCGGTCGCCTGCGCGGTACTCCTGTATGAGGCCGTGAGACAGAGAGGAATTCTCAGATAATGGATCTTCGGACTCTGACAGATGAGCAGCTCATTGCGCGCTGCCGGGCAGGGGACGGTGACGCCGTCGAATTTCTGCTCTCTAAATACAAGCCGTATGTCCTCCGGCTTACCCGGGCCCGGTTCCTGGCCGGCGGAGACCGGGATGATCTGATCCAGGAGGGTATGATCGGTCTTTACCGGGCTATCCGGGATTATGATCCCGGCAGGGAGGCGCGGTTTATCACATTTGCGGGCCTTTGCATTGACCGGCAGATCCTGAGAGCCATCGAGTCCTCCCGGCGCGAGAAGAACCGGCCGCTCAACGATTTTGTTTCCATGACGGAGGAGGAGATGGAGCTGGCGATGTCCGGGGATATGGAGAGCCCGGAGACGATCGTGCTCGAACAGCTCGGAAAAGACGAGCGGCTCGCGAGGATCGCGAGCCGGCTGAGTCCGATGGAAAAAAAGGTTTTGAAACTGTATCTTTCGGGACTTGATTACAGAGAGATCGCGTCCCGGATCGGCAAGACG
Source organism: Lachnospiraceae bacterium (assembly GCA_017430765.1). The sequence continues at coordinate 22,818 of JAFRMI010000042.1, forward strand.
CCGAAGCAGGTCGATAACGCACTGACCAGAATACGGAGAAAGTCTGCCAGGTGATACATCTCAGTAAGGGATGCCCCCGCTTCTGCAGGCGGTTGGTTTCAGGCCGGCCTCAGCGGCGGGTGTCAATCTGCTAAAGTCTCAGGAGCAGCGGATCATCACAGGTTCTCCTGCATATATGCAAGAACCGCAGAGCAGGCAGCCTCTTCGTCGGCGCCGTCAAAAGAGAGTTCCACTTCCTGTCCCTGCTTGATGCCAAGTGTCATGACCTGCATCAGCTTTTTGGCGTCGACCGTCTTGCCGTTGCCGCTTATGGTGATGCCGCAGGTATATTCCTTCATGACTTTTACGAGGTTGCCGGCGGGACGTGCGTAGATGCCGACGGGGTCTGTTACGGTGTAGGTGAATGATTTCATCTGATGTTACCTCCGGTTATTCTTTTTTGTGGAATGGGAATTTGGTAAGATAGCAGTTTCATTCTCTTACTATGTCAGATTATAGCATTCCTGTTTGAAATCTACCATATTTA
>JAFRMI010000043.1 GCA_017430765.1 Lachnospiraceae bacterium
AAAACGGACAGCCAGTCCGCAGGATGCGGTGAGTTCCCTCGGAATCGGCATGATGGTGACCGAAAAACGCTCTTTCAGCACCCCCTCCGCCTCCATAACGGAGGGAGTGTTTGGAAAAGTCATGATCAGATATTTTTCTTCGTTACTCATTAAGTGTCCTCCTGTAAGATGTCGACAGCTTAACCCGCTTAACAGTTCTCCGTCTTTTTCAGCTGCGGTTCCCGGGCAGGAAAGGAAGCGGATTGCGAATGTTCGGTTTCCACATCTGTTCGCACCGTCATTTGATGAGAAAAATGTAGCACCTGTACCATCCGGTGTCAAACGACTTCCGATATCGGGAAACGAATTTCCGGCCTGCGCAGGGATGTTCTCGGGCGTCATATGGCGCAGCTGCTGTTAAAAGCGTTGAAAAGACGGCCTGTATGAAGTATATTTGAAACGGTTCCGATTGAAGTAAAGGGGAAAGATACATGGTCGCAATTATAGATTATGATGCCGGTAATGTTAAAAGCGTGGAGAAAGCTGTCGAGAAGCTGGGACATGAAGCGTGTCTGACGAGGGATCCGGAGCAGATCCTTAATGCGGATCATGTGATCCTTCCCGGTGTCGGAAATTTCGGCGATGCGATGGGGAACCTGGAGAGGTATGGACTTGTCCCGGTGATCCGCGAAGTGATTCAGAGAAAGATCCCATTTCTCGGCATCTGTGTCGGAATGCAGCTCCTCTTTGAAGGCAGTGAGGAAAGCCCCGGTGTAAAAGGCCTCGGCATCCTGAAAGGAACCGTGAAACGGTTCCCGGAAAGAGAAGGGTTTAAAATTCCCCAGATCGGTTGGAATTCGATTCATCTGATGAATGAGGGAGATCTGTTCAAAGATATTCCCGGCAACTCATATGTATATTTCGTTCACTCATATTATGTGGACGCGGTTAATACAAATTGTGTGAAGGCAGTTTCAGAATACAGCTGCATTTTTCACGCTTCCGTGCAGAAGGGCAGGATCTGCGCGACGCAGTTCCATCCTGAAAAATCAGGGGACGTCGGCCTTTCGATCCTGGAGAATTTTATCAAAATGAAATCGGAATAGGAGTGCTTATGCTGACGAAAAGAATTATACCCTGTCTGGATGTGAACGGGGGACGTGTCGTGAAAGGCGTTAATTTTGTCAATCTGACGGATGCCGGTGATCCCGTCGAGATCGCGAAGGCCTATAACGCGGCGGGCGCGGACGAACTTGTATTTTTGGACATCACGGCGACTTCTGATAAAAGGAATACGGTTGTGGATCTCGTACGCCGCGTCGCGGAACAGGTCTTCATACCTTTTACAGTGGGAGGCGGTATTCGTACGGTCGATGACATGCGGGCAATCCTGCGGGAAGGCGCGGATAAGATATCCGTCAATTCCGCAGCGGTCAGGAATCCGCAGCTCATTCGGGACGGAGCGATGAAATTCGGAAATCAGTGTATCGTCGTCGCGATTGACGCGAGGCGCCGCCCGCGAGGAGATGGGTGGACGGTCTATGTGAAAGGCGGCCGCGAGGACACCGGGATTGACGCGGTCGAGTGGGCGGAGAAAGCTGTGTCCCTTGGAGCCGGAGAAATCCTGCTTACCTCAATGGATGCGGATGGAACTAAGGCCGGTTATGACCTGCCGCTTACCCGCACCATCGCCGATCATGTCGGTGTGCCAGTGATTGCCTCCGGCGGTGCCGGGTCTCTGGAAGACTTCTACACGGCCCTTACGGAAGGAGGCGCGGACGCCGCCCTTGCGGCTTCTCTGTTTCATTATAAGGAGCTTGAGATCCGGGAAGTTAAGGAGTATCTCTCCGCGAAAGGCGTACCGGTGCGCCTTTAATGTGCAGGACACCGATACAGATCTGCTTCAGCTGCGGCAGCGGGACTGTTTCCGGTGCGGAAGATAACAGATCCTTTTAAGTATTGCCGGTATGTCTGCCGATGGCAGCGGAATGGGGATGGATATGGCGATCGAAGGTGCATGGGAAGAAGCGCTCAAAGGAGAGTTCAGAAAGCCTTATTACGCAAAACTTTATAAGACGGTGCTCAGCGAATACAAAACGCGCGAGATCTATCCTCCCAGCCGGGATATCTTTAACGCGTTTGCATTTACGCCGCTTCCGGACGTGAAAGCGGTTATTCTGGGACAGGATCCGTACCATGAACCCGGACAGGCGAACGGTCTTTGCTTCTCCGTTCATAAGGGCGTCCGGATACCCCCGTCGCTTGTTAACATCTATCAGGAACTGCACGACGATCTGGGCTGCTCCATCCCATCGCACGGCGATCTGACAAAATGGGCAGGGGAAGGAGTTCTTCTTCTTAATACTGTCCTGACAGTGCAGGCGCACCGTGCGAACTCCCACAAAAATATCGGGTGGGAAGAGTTTACCGACGCGGCGATCCGGGTGCTTGCCGATGAGGACCGGCCCCTTGTGTTTATTCTCTGGGGAGGGGCTGCCAGAAGAAAGAAAAGCATGATCAGAAATCCAAAACACCTGGTCATCGAGTCGGCGCACCCGTCGCCCCTCTCCGCATATGGCGGATTTTTCGGAAGCAGGCCTTTTTCCAGATGCAATGCATTTTTGGAAGAGAACGGTATCCCGCCGATTGACTGGCAGATTGAACCGTGAGCGAGACTTGAATAAAGGAGTTACCCTATGGCGGATTCTAAAAAAGGCGCGGTAGTCAGACAGGCTGCATTTCTTATGGCAGCCCAGATGACCTCGAGCGTGATCGGGCTTCTCTACAGAAGCCCGCTCCGGCACTATATGGGAAGCATTGGGGCCGGATACTATCAATATGCCTTCGAATGGTATACGATTATCCTCCTGATCGCATCCTACAGTATACCGAGTGCGGTCTCGAAAGTAATGGCGGAACGTCTGGCGGTCCGTCGATACAAGGATGCGTTTAAGGTATTCAAAGCCGCCCTTCTCTATGTCCTTGCGGCAGGAACCGTGGGTGCGGCGGCCGCATTCTTCGGGGCGCCCTTTATCATGCGCAAGTCTCCGGATGCGGTGACGGCTCTGCGGATGCTTTCCCCGACCATCTTTCTCTCCGGTTTCCTCGGTGTCTTCCGCGGTTTTTTCCAGGCTCATAACACCATGAAGCCGACGGCGGTGTCACAGGTTGCGGAACAGATTATGAACGCGGTTTTTTCGGTCGTGATGGCTTATTTCCTGACAAAACCGTTTATGGGAAATGAAGCCCTGATGGCCAAGTATGGGGCGGCCGGCGGAACGATCGGTACGGGAGTCGGTGTTGTGACGGGCCTTGTTCTTATGCTCGGCGTATACCTTCTCAACCGCGATCTCATCGAGGGACGGGTGGCTGCAGACAGGACGGAGAAGGAGGAGACGTACCGGGATGTATTCAAGGTGATCCTTCTTATGTGCACGCCGATCATTCTCGCAACCTGCGTCTACAATCTTACATCCGTAGTGGACCAGGAGATATTCAAACAGATTATGACGAGAAAGGGAACGGATGCCGGAGAGATCGCATCTCTTTACGGACTCTTCGGTTATCAGGTAAAGCCGATCATTAATATTCCGATTGCCCTGGCATCCGCGACGTCCACCGCGCTGATTCCCGCTGTGGCGACTTCCGTCGCTTCCGGAGAGAGAGGGGGCGCCGTAGAGAAGATCGATGAGTGCGTGAAGCTGACACTGTTTATCGCGATTCCCTCGGCCTTTGGCGTGGGAATCCTTTCCTACCCCGTCATGTACGCCCTGTATCCGGGATCGGATGTGCGCGGAGCTGCGATATTACTCTCGCTCGGAGCGGTCTCGGTCATCTCTTATTCTCTATCAACCGTGACGAACGGGGTACTGCAGGGGCTCGGCTTTCCCAGACTTCCTGTGATCCATGCCGCCATCGGACTCCTTGTCAATGTCGTGATTACTGTCATTACGGTTCTTATGGGACTCCACGTGTATGGGATTCTTGCCGCGACGGTGGTGTACTCCATCACTGTGATGTTTTTAAATGCCCGATCCGTCCGGAAACTGGCCGGATACAGGCACTCTCTGCGGCAGTTCCTTCCGCCGCTTAAGAGCGCATTTGTCATGGGTATCGCGGTGGCCGTTATCTACTGGGCGCCTAAGATATTCCTTCCGGGTATATTCGGACGATATCTTATTAGTGCGCTGCTTATGGCGGTTTCTGTACTTGCCGGAATATTGGTGTATTTTATCATTTACGGAAAAGTGTCTGACCTGACGGATGATGAACTTCGCAGGATGCCAATGGGAACGAGGCTGCTGTCTCTTCTTCGAAAGCTTCATGTAAGATAGGGACAAAACGGATTAGACAGGAAGGCTGTGCTTATGGACAGAAAAAGGAATTACCAAAAAGAACTGGACAGGATCATTGAAACCATCGAGGCGGAGGGACGAACCCCCCGCCTTCTTCTGCATTCCTGCTGTGCGCCGTGCAGCACTTATGTGCTGGAGTATCTGTCCCGGTATTTCACGATCACGGATTATTATTATAATCCGAACATAACAGAGCAGGAAGAATATTCACACCGCCTGAAAGAACTGGAAAGACTGATTCGGGAGATGCCTTTTCTGCATCCTGTGGCGTTTAAGGCAGGATGCTTTGAACCGGAGCGGTTTTTTGAAGCGGTGCGGGGGCTTGAGAAGTGTGAAGAGGGGGGAGAGCGCTGCCGCGCATGCTTCCGTCTCCGGCTGGCTGAAGCCGCCAGAATCGCTGCGGAGGGCGGGTTTGATTATGTGACCACGACGCTTACGATTTCACCGCTCAAAGATGCGGAAGTTCTAAACCGGATCGGAGAGGAAGAGGCGGATGCGCATGGTGTGAAGTGGCTGCCGTGCGATTTCAAGAAAAAAGGAGGATTTCAACGTTCTACGGAACTCTCGCAAAAGTACGGGCTTTACAGGCAGAACTACTGCGGATGTGTGTTTTCGAAAAGATAAATCGCTGTGTAAGCGGATCGCATAAATTTGGAAAGAAATGCTGCAAACCGGCGCCGTGCGGCCGGAAAGCCGCAGCTCCCCAAAAGGGTGAAACGGAGAGCGAGGAAAGAAATTTTGCGATCGGGTGTGTTTTATGGAAGAAAAGAAAAAGAATGAGTTATGGATCCGGGACGCACGTCCCGATGATGTGGAGCGACTGCTTGCAATCTACGGATATTATGTGGAAAATACAGCCGTCTCATTCGAATATGCGGTGCCGGAAAAAGAAGAATTTCTCAGAAGAATGCAAAAGATCACGAAGCGATATCCGTATCTTGCCGCGGGAATGGGGGAGGAGATTCTCGGATTTGCCTATGCGGGACCTTTTATAGAGCGGGCGGCGTATGACTGGTCCGTGGAACTGACGATCTATCTCGATCCCACGGCACAGGGCCGCGGACTTGGCCGGAAACTCTATGAGGAACTGATCGGAAGACTTAAAGCAGCCGGTATTCTGAACCTCTACGCGTGTATCGCCGATCCGGAGACGGAAGACGAATACCTGACGAAGGCCAGTGTGCATTTTCATGAGCGCCTCGGTTTCAAAACAGCGGGGAGATTTCATAAATGCGGCTTTAAATTCGGACGGTGGTACGATATGGTCTGGATGGAAAGAATTCTGGGAGAACATCGCAGCGGTGAGGGAATCGCGCCGGATCATTTTTCAGGAAAGGGAAGAAAATGACCAAAGAAGAGCTTCGCAGATATATGGTACAGTACCCGGTCCCGGCTGATGAACTGACCCCCGCTGAAAGAAGTGAGCTGCTTAACGCGGGGAAGGAGCAAATCCGTCTGAAATGCCTTGCGCAACAGCACTCTGTTGAATTATAATGTATCAATTCAGTCAGATTTCATGGTACGCTCTCTTTGCACCATACAGGAAGGAGCAGCAATTATGGCACAGCTTTGGGGAGGAAGGTTCACAAAAGAGACGGATGACCTCGTCTATGCTTTTAACGCGTCCCTTTCGTTCGACAGGCGGCTGTTTGAGCAGGATGTGCGCGGCAGCATTGCGCACGCCGCGATGCTCGCCGCACAGGGGATCATCTCTGAAGAAGACGGGGAACAGATCATAGAGGGGCTCGAGGGCATTCTTAAGGATGTAGAGGACGGAGCACTCGCCGTAGAGGGCGAAGCGGAGGATATTCACAGCTTTGTCGAGGCGGAGCTCACAAAGAGGATCGGAGATGCGGGCAAACGCCTGCATACCGGCCGCTCGCGGAATGACCAGGTGGCTCTTGATATGCGGCTTTTCATGCGGGATGAACTCGATGAGACGGCGGACCTTCTAAAAGAGCTTCTCAGTGCGGTCTTTGCGATCATGGAACGGGAAAAGGACACATATATGCCGGGCTTTACGCATCTCCAGAAAGCCCAGCCCGTGACGTGCGGCCACCACTTCGGGGCGTATTTTGAGATGTTCAGGAGGGACTATGAGCGGCTTATTTCCATCCGGGAGCGCATGAACGTGTGCCCGCTTGGGAGCGGGGCGCTCGCAGGAACCACATACCCGCTTGACCGAAACTTTACGGCGTCCCTGCTTGGCTTTGACCGGCCGTGCAGCAATTCGATGGACGGTGTCTCGGACCGGGATTATGTGATCGAGATCCTGGGTTCGTTCGCGATCACGATGATGCATCTGTCCAGGCTTTCCGAGGAGATCATCATCTGGAATTCCAACGAGTACCGTTTTATAGAGCTGGATGACACATATGCGACCGGAAGCAGCATCATGCCGCAGAAGAAGAACCCGGACATCGCAGAGCTCATCCGCGGAAAGACGGGGCGCGTGTACGGCGCTATGAACTCCCTGCTTGTTACCATGAAGGGGATTCCGCTTGCCTATGACAAGGATATGCAGGAGGACAAAGAGCTGACATTTGATGCGGTCGACACGACGAAAGGCTGCATCAGGCTCATGACCGGCATGCTCATGACGTCTTCGTTCAATGCGGAGCGGATGGCGGAGAGTGCCTGCGGCGGTTTCGCGAATGCGACAGATGCGGCGGATTACCTTGTCAGGAAGGGCGTTCCTTTCCGGGACGCACACGGTGTGATCGGAAGACTTGTACTTACGTGCATTGAGCGCGGGATCCGGATGGACGATCTTCCCCTTGCTGATTACCGGGCGGAGTGTGCCGCATTTGATGAAGATATTTATGAGGCGATTTCGCTCAAAACCTGTGTGGAGAGAAGAACGACGAAAGGAGCGCCCGGCGCGATGGAAGAGGAGCTTGCAGGTGCGCGCGCTTTTCTGATTCGTACCGGTGCTTTGGAGACGGGAGAGTAAAAAGCGGCCATTGTGAATGATGGTTACGATGCTGAGTGCACCTGGCATATTGCAAAGAGGAGGAAGAAACAATGAGTGAAAAATTGAAAGTGGGAATTCTTGGAGCGACCGGTATGGTGGGACAGCGCTTTATCACGCTGCTCGCGGATCATCCGTTCTTTGAAATTACGACACTTGCCGCATCCGCGTCGAGCGCAGGGAAGACCTATGAGGAGTCTGTGGGGGGACGCTGGAAGATGGATGCTCCCATGCCGGAGGCGGTGAAACAGCTGGTTATCAAAGATGTGAAAGATGTAGCCCATGTCGCTTCGGAGGTGGATTTCGTATTTTCCGCTGTCAATATGTCTAAGGATGAGATCCGTGCGATCGAGGAGGAATATGCGAAGACGGAGACTCCCGTCGTTTCCAATAACAGCGCACACCGCTGGACGCCCGATGTACCGATGGTGATACCGGAGATCAATCCGCAGCACTTCGATATCATTGCCGCCCAGAGGGAGAGGCTCGGAACGAAACGCGGCTTCATCGCCGTGAAACCGAACTGCTCCATCCAGTCCTATACACCGGCCCTCGCCGCGTGGATGGAATATGAGCCGGCAGAGGTCGTGGTCTCTACATACCAGGCGATCTCCGGTGCCGGAAAGGTCTTTGCGGACTGGCCGGAGATGGAGGGAAATATCATTCCCTATATCGGAGGCGAGGAGGAAAAATCCGAGCAGGAGCCGATGAAGGTTTTCGGCTCCATCGAAGGAAACGCGATTGTGAAGCTGGAGAGCGATCTGCGCATCACTTCCCAGTGCATCCGCGTGCCGGTTCTCAACGGCCATACGGCGACGGTGTTCCTCAACTTTAAGAAGAAACCGACGAAAGAGGAGCTGATTGAAAAGCTGCGCGCATTTTCCGGAAAACCGCAGGAACTTAAACTCCCGAGCGCGCCGGAGCATTTTATCCAGTACCTGGAGGACAATGACCGCCCGCAGGTAGCCCTTGACGTCAATTACGGAAACGGCATGGGCGTGTCGATCGGCCGCATCCGGGAGGACAGCATCTTTGACTACAAATTCGTAGGGCTCTCTCACAATACGCTTCGCGGAGCAGCCGGCGGCGCCGTACTTTGCGCCGAGATGCTCAAAGCCCTCGGATATATCACGAAAAAATAAAACGGAGGAATCTTGGGGAAACAGCTCTTTATCGCCGAAAAGCCGTCTGTTGCACAGGAGTTCGCCAAGGCGCTCGGCCTTCGGGGGGGCAGGCAGGACGGCTTTCAGGAAACGGATGAATATATCATCACCTGGTGCTTCGGACATCTCGTGACAATGAGTTATCCCGAGGCCTATGATCCCTCCATGAAAAAATGGAGCTATGATACGCTTCCGTTTTTGCCGGAAACGTTTAAGTATGATGTGATCGGGTCCTCAGCGAAGCAGTTTAAAGTCGTAAGCGGGCTGCTTGCGCGGCAGGATGTGGATCGGATTTATGTGTGTACGGACTCGGGACGTGAGGGGGAATATATCTACCGGCTCGTCGAGATGATGTCGCCGCCGTCCGTCCGGAAAAAAGACCGCAGGAGGGTCTGGATTGACTCGTTTACGGAGGAGGAGATCCTTCGCGGCATCAGGGAGGCGAAACCGCTTTCCGCCTACGATCATCTGGCGGAGTCCGCGTATCTGCGCGCGAAGGAAGATTACCTTATGGGGATCAATTTCTCGCGCGTCCTGTCCCTGCGGTTCGGAAGGGAGATCGCGGATTACCGGGGCGGGAAGTACGCCGCGGTCGCCGTAGGCCGCGTGATGACCTGCGTTCTCGGCATGGTCGTCCGCAGGGAGCGGGAGATCCGGAATTTCGTGCGGCAGCCGTTCTTCCGCGTGAGCGGATCTTTCGAGGATGTCACGGCGGACTGGAAAGCAGTGCCCGGAAGCAGATATGAGAATTCGCCTGCCCTCTACCGGGACAACGGGTTCCGGGAACGGAAGGACGCGGAGGATTTTATCTCTTTCCTTCTGGGACGGGAGAACCCGCAGCGAAGGGAGGGGGCGGTGCCGGAATACGCCGCGGAGGATGATCTTACGGCGGAGGTTCTCGGTGTATCAAAAAAGACGGAGAAGAAGAATCCGCCGCTTCTCTATAATCTCGCGGAGCTGCAGAACGACTGCTCCAGGATGTTTAAAATCTCACCGGATCAGACGCTGAAAATCGCGCAGGAGCTGTATGAGAAAAAGCTGACTACCTATCCAAGGACGGATGCGAGAGTTCTGTCGAGCGCGGTGGCCAGGGAGATCGGGAAAAATATCAGCGGCCTTAAAGGTGTTGATTCTGCCGCCGCCTTTGCGGAGGAGATTTTAAGCGGAAACGCTTACCGGTCAATCGAAAAAACCCGCTATACCGACGATAAGGCGATTACGGATCACTACGCCATCATCCCGACCGGGTCGGGTCTTGGTGCTCTGCGGTCTCTTTCGGACCTTTCGCGGAAGGTGTATGACCTGATTGTACGGAGATTCCTTTCCATCTTTTATCCTCCGGCCGTGTATCAGAAAGTGCAGGCGGAGATTATCTTTAAAAATGAGCACTTTTTCGCCTCCTCCCGGATTCTTAAGGAACCCGGGTACCTGCGGGTCGCCGGGATACCGTCCGGCGCGTCCGCGGAGGCGAACGCACAGGAAAACGATTCGTCAGGGGAGCAGGCGGATGCGCTTCTGTCACTGCGGAAAGGAAAGAAACTCCTTGTCAGGGGCTTTTCCATCCGCGAGGGCGAGACGAAACCGCCGTCCCGCTATACATCCGGATCCATGATTCTGGCAATGGAAAACGCGGGCCAGCTCATTGAAGACGAATCGCTTCGCGAGCAGATCCGCGGATCCGGTATCGGCACATCCGCCACCAGGGCGGAAATACTCGCCAAGCTTGTCCGGATCGGGTATCTCCGTCTCAACAAAAAGACGCAGGTGATCACACCGGAGCTTCTGGGGGAAATGGTCTATGACGTCGTGGATCACTCCATCCGCCCGCTTCTTGACGCCGCCCTTACGGCGAGCTGGGAGAAGGGACTGACAGGCGTCGCCGACGGGACGATCTCAACGGAAGAATACATGGAGAAGCTGGGTGGATTCGTCGCCCGGAGGACTAATGCCGTGAAAGGGCTTCGGAACGGGACGGACCTCCGCAGATTTTATGATGAAGCGGCAAAATATTACAAGGGAAATACCGGGAGAAATAACCGGATAAACAGCAATAAGGCAGAGCGCCGGCCAGGCAGTAAGGAGGTAAGGCATGGCACAGGAAGAACAGGTAAAAATTGAGGAACTGTTTACACTTGAGGAATCGATCGCCGGAGAGTATCTGAGACAATTTACATATCCGTGGGAAGCTCTCGCAGGCATCCATGACCTGATTCTTGAAATCGGCCCCACACTGTCCCCGGATCTCTACGATCAGGTAGCGGACGACATCTGGATCGCGAAGTCGGCTAAAGTTTTTGACTCCGCTTATATCGGAGGAGCCTGTATTATCGGTGAAAATGCGCAGGTCAGACAGTGCGCGTTCATCCGGGGTGATGCGATTGTCGGCAATCACTCCGTCGTCGGAAATTCCGCGGAGCTTAAGAACGTGATTATTTTTAACAACTGTGAGACGCCGCACTACAATTACGTCGGGGATTCCATTCTCGGATTCCACGCGCACATGGGCGCCGGTTCCATCACCTCAAATATTAAGGCGGACAGGACCAATATTATCATCAAGGGCGAGGAGGAATACGTGACCGGACGCAGAAAGATCGGCGCGATTCTCGGCGACTGGGTCGAAGTCGGCTGCAACGCGGTTCTCAATCCCGGAACGATCGTCGGACAGCATTCCATGATTTACCCGACGTCCTGCGTGCGGGGCATCGTGAAGTCCAACACGATCTGGAAGAATACGGGGGAACAGATTCCTAAAAAATAAGGCGCAGGAAGATCTTTGCTGCATTTTGCGAAAGATGAGGCAGTGCGGAAAACATATTCCAAAAAAGAAGGACCATTCCGGCCCTTCTTTTTTTGGCGCTTTTTCGCATCCGTTTATGGCATAAGACGGGATATGCCGTAAAGAAGCAGGAGGTGTGCGGGATAGAAGGCATAGAAGAAATAGCGGCTCTGTTTCCCGCGTTTTCCGCTGTAGAAAAACAGCAGAAGAAACGACAGAACTGCGGGCAGTTCCCATATGCCGATTACAACGGCGCCCGCGGCGCACTGGATCAGACGGTCATACTGCAGAAGATACAGAACCAGGATCAGTCCGAGGCCCTTATAGCCGTAATCGAGGTGGAGGAACTGTGCCGCAGCCATGCATGCGGCGGCAGAGAGAACCTGCAGAAGGGTAAGTATCTGTACATTCTGAAACAGGGAGGGAGCAGGCGAACTTTTTGGGGCGTCTGTCTCGCTTTCGCGCTCTGCGTCAGGCTCCGCTATATCCTGTGACTTTCTGTGCTCAAAATATTCCCACGCCGAGAGCATGATAACGCCCATTAACAGTTCAAACATCACATTCTGGTGCATGTGGTTGGGAAATGTGAGTTTTGAACACAGGTCAAAGGGGACCTCAGAGATCAGGCCGAAGAGAAACAGCCGGAGCGCGTATTTCTTCCGGCTCCTCGTGTACCGGAATCCCTCCACGAGAAAAAAGCAGAAGATCGGAAAGGCCAGCCTTCCGACACCCCGGAGAAATTTATAGAACAGGTAGAGGCTGTAAAGCTGCGTGCCGCGGCTGATCGGGGCAGCCGGCTTCAGTATCATATTGTAGATAAGGCACAGGGCGGCGTGATCGATCAGCATCGTGACGACCGCAATATATTTCAGGACGGACGCGTCGAGCATACGGGGAAATCCGGGTCTTTCCGGATAAATTTTATTCATGAGAATCCTCCTCGATATTCCTTCAGGCAGAGCCGGCAGTTATTCATTCTATGGAGATGTTCTGACGTCGGTTTACACCGATTTTCGTATTTTATCACACTGTCATATAAATGTGAAATTAATGATGATCTCCGCTCTCGTAAAACCGATTTCATACTGCAATTTCACCAAAATTAGGGTTCTCCTTGCGCCCTTTTCATGGTATACTTTGCTGAGCGGATAAATTTTCCAGAAAGGAGATTTTGCAATGATTTATACGAACAAAGTTGAATCGATGTGCCCGGTAACGCAGGGCGTGCATCACGGTGCTGCACCGATACCTGAGGAAGGCCAGTGGATCTCGGTGAAGAAGGTCGAGGACATTAAAGGCTATACCCACGGAATCGGCTGGTGCGCTCCTCAGCAGGGTGCTTGTAAGCTCTCCCTTAACGTGAAGGACGGAATTATTCAGGAAGCTCTTGTCGAGACGATCGGATGTTCCGGAATGACTCACTCCGCGGCTATGGCAGCCGAGATTCTTCCCGGACTCACTGTGCTGGAAGCTCTGAATACAGACCTTGTCTGCGACGCGATCAATACAGCCATGAGAGAACTGTTCCTGCAGATCGCCTATGGCCGCTCCCAGTCCGCATTCTCGGATGACGGTCTCGCGATCGGCGCCGGATTCGAGGATCTCGGCAAGGGCGACCGCTCCATGGTCGGTACTATGTACGGCACGATCAAGAAAGGCCCGCGTTATCTTGAGATGACAGAGGGCTACTGCGAAAAGATCGCGCTCGATGAGAATAATGAAATTATCGGCTATCAGTTCATTAATTTCGGCAAGATGATGGATTTCATCAAGGCCGGCGACGATGCACAGACAGCTCTGGAGAAGGCGAGAGGCCAGTACGGCCGTGTCGCGGATGCTGTGAAGCTGATCGACCCGAGAAGAGAATAAAGAGAGGAGGATACTATAATGGCAATCACATTTGAAGCCTATGAAAGACGTATTGACCAGATTCAGGCCGTCCTTGAAAAGTACGGAATCGCCTCTCTTGAGGAAGCGGTCAAGATTACGGAAGATGCAGGTCTCGATATCTATCATCTGGTAGAAGGAATTCAGCCGATCTGCTTTGAGAATGCAAAATATGCTTACACGGTAGGCGCTGCGATCGCGATTAAGAAGAATGCCCGCACGGCGGCGGAAGCTGCAGCTGCGATTGGTGAAGGCCTTCAGTCCTTCTGCATTCCGGGATCGGTCGCGGATCACAGAAAGGTCGGCCTCGGCCACGGCAACCTCGGCAAGATGCTCCTTGAAGAAGATACAGAATGCTTCGCGTTCCTCGCGGGCCACGAGTCCTTCGCCGCTGCGGAAGGCGCCATCGGCATCGCCAACAACGCGAACAAGGTCCGCAAAAAGCCTCTCCGTGTCATCCTTAACGGTCTCGGCAAGGACGCCGCGAAGATTATCTCCAGAATCAACGGATTCACCCATGTGGAAACACAGATGGATTATAAGTCCGGAGAGGTGAAGGAGATTTCGAGAACCGCTTATTCGAACGGCCCGCGCGCGAAAGTCAACTGCTACGGCTCGGACGATGTCTCTGAAGGCGTCGCGATCATGTGGAAAGAGAACGTCGACGTCTCCATCACGGGCAACTCCACGAATCCGACCCGTTTCCAGCATCCGGTGGCGGGAACTTATAAGAAGGAAAGAGTGGAAGCCGGAAAGAAGTACTTCTCAGTCGCTTCCGGCGGCGGCACAGGCCGTACACTGCATCCCGACAACATGGCAGCAGGCCCCGCTTCCTACGGTATGACAGATACCATGGGACGTATGCACAGCTCTGCGCAGTTCGCGGGATCCAGCTCAGTTCCGGCACACGTCGAGATGATGGGACTCATCGGCATGGGCAACAACCCGATGGTCGGCGCGACTGTCGCCGTCGCGGTTGCGGTTCAGGGCGCTGCGGAGGCAGGCAAGTTCTGATGCCAGGATACCGGTTTTAACGAAATGATCCCCCGAAGTCATTCTGATTTCGGGGGATATCTTGTGAAACGCGTGAACAGTCCCCCGCCCCTGCAGGCGGTGGGTTCCAGGACGGTCTCGCGAGCGGGACCTGAATGACCAGGTAGCAGAAGGAGTAAGATGAGATTTGTATATCCCGCCGTCATAAAAGAACGTGAGGACGGCACGTTCCATGCATATTTCCCGGATCT
>JAFRMI010000044.1 GCA_017430765.1 Lachnospiraceae bacterium
ACTTTTGTAAAATCTGAAATGTGCGGGTGCTCAAAAATCTTGAAAACGCCTGATTTTTCGGGAAAAATTAAGCGCCCGCTTCTGTAAAGAACTTACAGAAACGGGTACAAATCGCATGCGCCTCCGGGGACTCGAACCCCGGACACCCTGATTAAGAGTCAGGTGCTCTAGCCAACTGAGCTAGAGGCGCATCCTTATGAATCACGTGCGCCACGTTGTTCCGTGACGCACGTATTATTATATCTACACACCTGTAGAATTGCAAGCATTATTTTATTTTTTATCCGATGTTTTTTTTCGGTGCTTTTTTATCCGACGACCCCGCTTTCGTCAGCCTCTTCGATTCCAAAGACTTCCGTCAGATCGCTGTCAGACAGTTCTTCGCCGTCTTCGCCCTCTTCCGCATCTTCGATATCAAGGTCGTCCCCGTCCAGCACGATCTCCTCGCCGTCAAGGTCTTCATCATACTCGTAGACCGCGTAGATCGTGAGATCCTTCTCTGTCTCGCCGTAAACCGTATCCTCGTCGACTTCTTTCGTGCACTCCTTGTCCTCATAGAACGTATATCCATCATAGATATACGGATAGAACGCGCATCCTTTGCCGACTTCCGATGTCATGACAACTTCGTCCTCCGTACCGGGATCGAGCGTCAGAGACAGCTTGTGTGTGTCCTTGCCGTCAAGCTTGGCCAGAAGCTCCGCATCCGGGGTCTTCGTCTCAACATCCGCCTTCAGCGTGTATTCCGCGACCTGGCTGGCATCTCCGCCCTTCTTCTCAAACGTCACGACCGAGCTGATGAGGTCTCCGCTCTCCTTGTCGAATTTCGTCACGCGGCTCAGGATATCCCCGTCTTCCGCCGTCGTATTCTCATCGTAGAGGGACATATCCACATAGGAGGCGTCGCGCACAAAGGATTTGAAAACAACCGCGCCGTCCTCCTCTCCCTGCTCCTCAATCACTTCTCCTGCCCACAGGAAGATGAGGTCGTCAGAGGCGTCGATCTGCTCATTTTTCATCTCCTCATCGTAGAAGACATAACGGACAGGAACATTTCTTTCGGAGTCAAAGCCGTCGTAACGGTCCTTTGTGATGATCTCCTGAAATCCATCCGTATATTCCGTAAGTCTGAGATCGGGGTCCACATACATTGTATAAGCATAGACCTCAGATCCGTCCGGATTGGTGTTGTTCTCCACGAACTCGATGTTCTTGTGGTTTTTAAGAAGCTCTGTGATGGTATTCTTCTCGAGATACCCGTTAAAAGCCTTCTCCTCTTCTGTCTCCGGAATGTCCTCCCCGTCTTCCTCATAAACCAGCTCGCTGTCGTCCCCGGCCTCTTCCGCGTCGAATTCCTCGAGCCCGTCATCCTCAAGATCTTCTTCCTCAAGGTCCTCTTCCGTGAGTTCGACCGCGCTCTCCACTTCGCCGGAGTCGGCTGTGCCGTTCTCCGCTCCGCAGCCGGAAAGGCTGATCATTCCGCATGTCAAAACACCTGCCAGAAGAACCGAAATCCATTTCTTTGTCATAATAATCCTCCCTTTAATAAGTATCCGTTTTTCATCTTATTCCCTGAATGGGCAGTTTGTCCGGATACAATCTTTTTTGAAAATGCAGCCATTCCCGCTCATCTCCTGTACACCGCCGCCAGTTTGCAGATCGGGTTCCCGAGATTGGAGAACTTTCTTTCATATTCGGTCATAATATTGCCGGCGCAAAGTGCAGCGTCACGATGGAGATTCCTTGTCTCATAGAGAAGCTCCCAGTGTTCCGCCGCCTCGATCTCTTCAAGAGAATATGCAAACAGCGTCTGATTGTCCGTCTTAAACTCGAGCCGTCCTCCGTCCGCAAGCACCTTCTCATAGCGGGCGAGGAACTCCCGTGAGGTCAGCCGTCTCTTTGCATGCCGCGCCTTCGGCCACGGATCCGAGAAGTTAAGGTAGATCCCATCAACTTCTCCCGCCTCAAAGAGATCGGGCAGTTCCGCCGCATCCACCCGCAGAAAATGAAGATTCTCCGGAACTGTGAAGGCCTCCTCCTTCTCCGGATTCTCCGCCCTCTCCATCTGATCCGCCGGTGTATTATAGGGCACACCGGCCATGCGCTCACAGGCGCGGAAGAGAACCGATTCGTAACGCTCGATTCCGAGATAGTCATTTTCCGGGTGCGTCATGGCCATCTCGATGATAAACCGTCCCTTTCCCATCCCGATCTCGAGATACAGGGGACGTCCGTTCTTTTTCCATTCGCCCCGCATCGTTCCGGGGTTCTTTATCACGAAGGGGCTTGCCTCGACAATCCCTTTCGCTTCCGGTATATTTCGAAGTCTCATGACGAGTAGTTTACATGATCACACGCCCTATTTCAACACTTAGTAAACGTTTTTCCCAGACAGCAGGCGTGCGGAACAGGTTCATTTTGCATCGAAATTGTGACCATCTTATGATGCGCAGGATGAATTTTCTTCTCTTTTGGTGCGTTTCATTGATTTTTCACACTTTGCCTGTGAAAATGCATCCCGGTTATCCACCTTCCCATCTTACGTAACCCTCCCGGTTTCCATAAAAAAGCCGCATTTTTAGTGGACACAGTGGATAATTTCGTGTATAACTCCGATTTTTTGCATAAAAACAGGACTCATCCCCATGCGTATGCTGTGGATAAGTCCCCTGATTGTTAACGTAATGTATGTTGACGTAAAATTTCATGAATTCGAACAGTGTAAACGGTGCGGCATCCACTTAAGACCCGGGAGACGGGGTTCATAAAGCTTTCTCTTCATAATTCTGCGTCATCTCCCGCGTGCCATCGCCCGCTTCCACCACATAAAACTCCGGATCTCTTCCGAAATGTTCGCGGTATACGTTTCTTTGCGCCTCACAGAAATGATCCAGTTCCTCTTCCCGGAGAATAGTGATCGTGCATCCGCCGAATCCTCCTCCCGTCATGCGGCTCCCAATGACGCCGGGCAGGGTCCATGCATTCTCCGCCAGAAGATCCAGTTCCGGGCAGGAGACCTCGTAATCGTCCCTGAGAGAGATGTGAGACTGCTTCATGAGCTCTCCGACGCGGTTTAAATTTCTGACCCTCAGAGCGCTCACAGCGCGTATACTGCGCATGTTCTCATATACAGCGTGCCGGGCCCGCTTCGTATATGTCTCGTTCATAATCACATCCTTGCAGCTCTCGAAGCGGTCGGAACCGATATCGCACAGATACTTGATATTGGACACAACCTGCAGCTTCTTTAGCGCTTTTTCACATTCACTCTTTCTAAGATTGTACTCAGCACTGCGGAAGCCGCAGGGAACCCCCGTATCTGTCAGAACAATCCGGCAGTTCTCAAAGCACAGCGGTATCATCTCACAGCGAAGGGTCGGCACAGTCAGAAAGATCGCGTGATCCTTTACGCCCATAAGCGACGCGTAAGGACCTGTGATCCCGATCGCCTCCCGCGCGTATTCGGTTGCTCCGCGTGTGACAAGCTTCGCAAGCTCCATGCTGTCCAGCTCCGGTGTCCAGAAGATGTCGCGCAGTGCGACTGCCGTAACAACTCCGAGAGAGGCGGACGAGGACAGGCCCGCGCTGATCGGCATATCGCTGTCAAACAGGATGTCCATTCCGCGCGGCAGCCGGTACCCCACCTGCTCAAATGCCCATATGACGCCCTTTGGATGTAGGATCCAGTGATCCTGCCCCTCGCCTCCGAAGGGATGGTCGAGAGAAAACTCTTTGACCGTACCGCCGCCATTACTGAGGGAAGAGATCCGGACAATTCGGTCCGTACGCGGACGCACCGCGGCATATGTACCGATATTCAGTGCGCATGTCAGAACATGTCCCCCGTTGTAAGCCGTGTGCTCTCCGATCAGATTCACTCTTCCGGGCGCAAAAAAGAGACGGGGCATATCACCTGCTCCGTAAATTTCCATGAATCGGGCTGTTAAGTTGTCACCATGCATGTCATATTCCCCCGATTATGCAGAATTTCAAACTTCGGCACTCATTTTGCATCGTACAAAAGTGTATCCGATTTATGGTAGATTTTCAACATATTCTTCCTGTAAATTATTGTGTTTTTGTGAATTTTAACAAGTTCATCTTACACCGCGCCATCCGCTCATACCTTCGACGCAAAAATAACTGCCGCCCTGCTCTCAACAAAAAGGAGAACGGTCTCCCGTTCTCCCTGTTTCATACAATTTCTATTCTCTTACTCCGCTGCCGACTCCGCCGCGGATTCAACGGCTGACATAATTTCTGACTCCGCCGCGGACTCAGCCGCTGACACAGCTTCCGATTCTGCTGCCGGTTCAGCAGCTTCCTCGGCCGTGCTTTCGGGATCTTTCAATGTATACGCCGCCGCGTCATTTATGACCACCGACTTCCAGGCATCCTCGTCGATCGTGAATTCCGCTTCTTCGACCCAGCCGTCCGTGACCTCATTATACTTGTCCTGCTTTCTCTGGACAATCGCGGAATTCCTCTCGGACTCCGTCGCGTCCTCATCGAATGTCTTGTCAAAGCGGACGATATAATAATGATCTCCGTCCTCGCTCTTGATCACGTGGTCAATGACCTCACCTTCTTTGGCGTCCTTCACCGCCTCAATGATGGAAGCGTCAAGATACGTGTCTTCCGGGTCATTGGTCGTAAATGTGCCCGTTGAGGCTGTAAGTCCCTCTTCAAAGCCGCTGGCGGTCTCCGACAGATCCGCGTCTGCCACCTTCTCGAGCGCCAGAATCGCGTCAAGAACCTTCTGCGCCGTATCCTTGGCCGCGGCTTCGTCATCCGTGCTGTCGTCCTCGTCATCGTTCACATTGACCGTAATATAGGTAAGAGAACTTTGCTGCACTTCATCGTCCGGAATATTCGTGTCCACGTCCGCAACGATCGGATCCATCATAAGGCTTCTGATCGTCTGCAGCTCCATGAGCGTCACTGCGTCCTCTTTCGAGGCGCCGATCATGTTCTTTACTTCATCGCCGTTTCCGTCGATATACGCCTGTGCTGCCGCATCGATCGCGCTCTTCTGCTCCTCCGTGAGTTCCACCTTATACTCGGAAGCGTGCTGCTTAATGGCAAGCATCTTCTTCAGATCGTCCATGGCTGATTCCTTCAGGGACTCTCCGTATGTCTCGCCGGTGGAGCTGTTGGTAACCATATCAAAGATCTCGCCGCCCTGTCCGAAATAGGCTCCCCAGTACTTATAAATCTGTGCCTGCTGGTACCTGGCATAGAGACTTCCGGCGCCGAGGGACACTGTATCATCACCCAACGCAATCAGCGTCTTCGTACCGTCGAGCTTCGTACTGCCGCATCCCGTAAGCGCAGATACTCCGAGAGATGCAGCCAGGACAAGAGCTGCCGCCTTCTTCATCATCCTCATGTTTTCTCTCCTTTTATTACACAGAACAAATCTGTTCTCTTTCCCGTCCGTTTATGCAATACAGACTGCAATCGCTTATTTTACACCTTTTTCGGGGTCTCGACAAGTTCTGAAACGAATGTTTTCAGTGCGGAAAGCATTTCTTCCTCCGCCCGATCCCCGTGATACAGAAAAAATGTCTCATTCGCGTACGGGTGAATCGTAAACTTCCCGCAATATTTCCGAATCAGCTCCGGTATCACGGACACATCGATTTTCGGATCAGGGTGCATAAGAAGCTTTACCTGTGCCGGCGTCTCCTTAATCTCCGTGATATACGCGGCGTGTGCCGCCGCCTTCAGATCCGCGATCTTTATCAGGTTCGTGACGCTTCTGGGCGGTTCTCCGTAGCGGTCAAGCAGCTCGTCATAGATATCGTCACAGTCACCCGGCTGCGTGATGCCGGCGATCCGCTTGTAAGCGTCCAGTTTCTGAAATTCATTGGGAATATATTTCCCCGGGATAAATGCATCCACCGACAGATCCACAACGGTCTCAAAGCTTTCCTCTTTGGGGATTCCTTTTTCTTCCCGCACGGCGTCGGCGAGCATCTTCGCGTATAAATCGTAGCCGACCGCTTCCATATGCCCGGACTGCTCGGCTCCGAGAAGATTCCCCGCTCCGCGGATTTCAAGGTCCCGCATCGCGATGCGGATGCCGCTGCCAAGCTCCGTGAACTCCCGGATCGCGGACAGTCTCTTCTCCGCAACCTCTTTCAGGACGCGGTCCCTTTTGTACATCAGGAATGCGTACGCGGTCCGGTTTGTCCTCCCGACGCGTCCCCGCAGCTGGTAGAGCTGGGACAGGCCCATCTTATCGGCATCGTGGATGATCATCGTATTCACATTGCCGATATCCAGTCCCGTTTCTATGATTGTCGTCGTGACGAGAACATCGATATCCCCGTTGATAAAGTCGACCATAATCTGTTCCAGTTCCGCCTCGCGCATCTGTCCGTGCGCATAGGAGATGACCGCCTCCGGCACCAGTTTCCGGATTCTGGCGGCAATCTCCGCGATGTTGTTCACGCGGTTGTAGACGTAGTAGGTCTGTCCTCCCCTCGCCATCTCCCGGCTGATCGCTTCGCGGACAAGCTCCGGGTTGTACTCCATGACGTATGTCTGAATCGGAACCCGGTCCTGCGGCGGTTCCTCCAGAACCGACATATCCCGGATGCCGATGAGGCTCATATGGAGCGTCCGGGGTATCGGCGTCGCGGTAAGAACCAGGACATCGACATTCGTCTTCAGCTTTTTAATCTTCTCCTTATGGGTGACGCCGAACCTCTGCTCCTCGTCGATGATGAGAAGACCCAGGTCCTTCCATTTCACATCTTTAGACAGAAGGCGGTGCGTACCGATCACGACATCCACCTGTCCGGAGGCAAGTTCACGGATTGTCTTCGATGTCTGTGCGGGCGTTCTGAAACGGGACAGCATCTCCACGCGCACAGGAAAGTCCTTCATCCGCTGCGCAAACGTATTAAAATGCTGCTGTGCCAGAATCGTCGTCGGCACCAGATACGCAACCTGCTTCCCCTCCTGTACGGCTTTAAATGCCGCGCGCAGCGCGATCTCGGTTTTGCCGTAACCGACGTCCCCGCAGATCAGGCGGTCCATGATCCTGGGACTTTCCATATCGCGCTT
The DNA here is from genome assembly GCA_017430765.1 of Lachnospiraceae bacterium. Next base: position 7,075 of record JAFRMI010000044.1, read on the forward strand.
TGTATCCCGAATGGCCGCGATCTGGTCCTCGGTCTCCTCATAGGGGAACATCTCTTCAAATTCCTTCTGCCACTCGGTGTCAGGCCCGTAAACAAAACCGTTCTCCGCCTGCCGCGCAGCATAGAGAGAGATCAGATCCTTCGCAATATTTTTGACAGCGGTATTTACGCGGGCGCGGGTCTTCGTCCAGGCGTCCCCGCCCAGTTTATTAAGCTTGGGCTTCACGCTCCCGCTTCCGGCGTATTTCATCAGCATATCCAGCTGGGTCGCCAGAATAAAGAGATTGCTTCCGCTGTATTCGATCTTGATATAGTCCTTCAGGACCCCGTCCACCTCGACCTGCTCAATTCCGCGGTAGATTCCGAGGCCATGGTTCTCGTGAACGACGTAATCCCCGTACCGCAGTTCCGAGAAGCTCGTGACACGGTTCCTCTCGGCGCGTCGTTTCTCTTCCTTTCGGTCCGCATCTTTGGCCGCTTCCCCCTCCTTCGCGCCTCCGATGAGCTGTCCGTCGCTTCCGTAGAGAACTTTTTTCTTCCGCTTCGCTGCCTGCTCCCCGAAGAGATCGGACTCCGCAATCACGGCGAATTTGATCAGGGGATATTCGTAGCCCCGGCTCGCGTGTCCGTACAGGATGGCGATCTGACCTTCCGCAAGCGGCGTCTCCGGATCTTCTGTATAAAAAGCGGGGATATCTTCCTCAAGAAGGCCGTCCAGCAGCCGTTTCCCGCGGGTCCGGGAGCCGGTGAGAACGGCGACACGGTATCCTCTCTTCCGATAGCGCCTGAGGTCGCCGAGAAGATAGTCGAAACTGTTTTTATAGCTGCCGGTCGCCTGTACAGTCATCCCCCACGTATCTTTGACGTCCCACCCCTCCCGGCGCAGATCCAGCATGGAGAGTGCGACGCAGTGCATGGAATTGATGGTGGCCTGCAGCTGTGCAGCGCCGGTGATATCCGGAATCATTTCAGATAATTCCAGCGGATAGTACGGATCCTCCGGATCGGCTTTCTCTGCAGGCGACCCCGCCCGTCCGCCTTTTTTTCCGCGTTTTTTTGAGGCGGTTTTCTTCCCCGCAGGCAGCTCTTCCTCTTCCTTCTCCGGGACGTCTCCGTACATGCCTTTAAGGATCCGCATCTCGATGCTCTCCCGCAGTTCCTCCTCCGTCGCCTGCGCGGACGAGAGAATGCGGCCCGGTTCATCGAGGAAGATCTCTGTGGCGTCACGGTCAAACCAGCTCAGGAACGGCGCCATTTCCCCGGTGTGATCGTGGGCCGGATAGACCTTGATCTCCCGGATTTCCTCCACGGATCGCTGGGACTCCGGGTCAAAGCGGCGCATGGAGTCGATCTCATCGCCGAAAAACTCGATGCGGACCGGGCTTGGCTCTGTGAGGGGCCAGATGTCCAGAATATCGCCCCGGGAGGCAAACTGACCCGGCATCTGGGACTCCGCGCAGCGCTCATAGCCAAGAAGGACGAGTGCCCGGCGGATTTCTTCCAGGTCATATTCTTCACCGAGTGTCAGCACAAGACGCTCCGCCTCCATGACTGGGCGCTGCGTGACGTAGTCCATAAGTGACGTAACCGGCACAACGACGACGAGCGGATCCCCGTCCCTGCCGCCTCCCGCCGCCCCGTCTTTCCCTGACGGAAGAGCTCCTCCGGCGCCGGATCGCGCCTCTCTCCGCTCGATCATCCGCCGCATAACAAGCATTCTCTGCCCGTCGAGCAGATTCGAGGCGACGTCCGCCTGATAGAAAAGCAGGTCCTTGGAGGGATAAAGCATCGCATCCGGCACAAAAAAGCGGAGGTTCTCGCAGACCGTGCGCGCGGAGAGGTCGTTCTCGGTGATGACGAGCACATACGGGACATCATAAGAAAGCCCATAGATCATATGGGCTTTCTGCGCTTCCACACATCCCGTAAGAGACAGGATTCCGTCTGTTTTCCGCATCCTCCCGCGGATCTCCCCGTATTCACGGAGCTCCGTAAGAGGCGCGATCATCATCTGTTTATTCATGTTCCTCTTGACCGCTGTCCGCTCCGGCGGTCTCCGGGCGGAGCAGCTTTTCTGCTTTCTTTTTAACAGGCTTCGTATTGAACCGGTTCATCGCCGCGTCCACTCCCTCTGTCACGATGACCGCGCACGCTTTCGCGGCTTTTTCAACCGCGTCATCTATCGCTTTCCGCTCCTCACCCGGGAAGGTGGAGAGCACCCAGTCCGCCAGCTCCCAGCCGGCCGGTTTCGCCCCCGTTCCGATGCGCACCCTCGGAAATGCATCCGTTCCGATGCACTGAATAATATGAGCCAGCCCTTTTTGTCCCCCCGCGCTCCCTTTTTTCCGTATGCGGAGGCGCCCGACATCGAGGTCTATGTCGTCACTGATCACAAGCAGGTCCGTCTCCGGATCCAGTCTGTAATAATGCAGGGCTTCCTGCACGGCAGTCCCGCTCAGGTTCATATACGTAAGCGGTTTAAGAAGCAGCACCTTCTCATCCCCGATAAAACCGCTTCCGCTCATGGCGTGGAATCTGCCGGCTCCCAGCGGGATCCGGTATTCCTCCGAGAGGCAGTCGATGACGTCGAATCCCATGTTGTGGCGGGTCCCCGCATATTTCTTTCCCGGATTTCCGAGTCCGGCAATCAGATACATAAGCCCTCCTGCGAGTCAGTAAAACCGCGATCTTTAAAGACCGCGGTGTCTGTCAATATGATGCGTGATGAAAAGTGAAGCGGTTCAGTGCCGTTTGATCCCCTGGCGCGCCTCATACTGCGCGACGAGTTTATTCGTCTTCCGGCTCGTCCAGTAAATCACCATGCTGATGAGCACAGCGAGCGGAATCAGCAGAAGCGACCATGGCGTCCACAGCGAATGAATATCATAGAACCCCGGCAGGAACACGATCGCGGCGGCAAATATCACAACCGACAGGATCAGCACGATCCTCCGCCACCGGTTGAGCGGCCACGAAACCGCTGCAACGACCAGCATCGCGACCAGTCCTCCCAGCATCAGGCTGAAATACGACACAAGCTCAGCATCCCAGCGGAAGATCCGGGAAAGAATCTGCACCAACAGCATCGCGGTGACCATGGTAATAGCGGACGGCAGGCACGTGCGGAGCACATGCATCACGAATCCCTCCGCCTTCCAGTTGTCGTGCTGCTCCAGCGTCAGAAGGAACGACGGCATGCCGATTCCCACGACATTGATGAGGCCCATCTGCAGGGTCGTCCACGGATAGGACTGCGACAGAGCGATAAAAATGAGGCACAGAAGCGCCGAATATATCGTCTTCGTCAGATACAGCGAACTCACGCGCTCGATATTGCAGATGATCGTCTTTCCCTCGCGCACGATGTCCTTCATGGAGGTAAAATCCGAGTCCATGAGCACGATATGGGCCGCCTGTTTGGCCGCCTCGGACCCCTTCGCCATCGCGATGCCGCAGTCCGCGTCCTTAATCGCGAGCACGTCGTTCACGCCGTCGCCCACCATGGCGACAGTCTTGCCGTTCACCTGCCACGCCCGGACGAAGGCCTGCTTCTGCTCCGGACGCACTCTTCCGAATACATTGTACCGCGAGATCTCCTGCGCGAGTTTTACCGGGTTTGCCGGAAGCGTCGAAGCGTCGACATACCTGTCCGCACCCGCCACGCCGGCTTTCTGCGCAACGGCGGAGACGGTCTCCGGATTGTCGCCGGAGAGAACCTTGACCGCAACACCGGTCTTCGCGAAGTAGTCGAACACCTCTTTAGCGTCATCCTTGATGATATCCGAGATCACGATGACGGACATCGGAAGCAGCGATCCCTTGCTCCCGTCGATTGAGGAGATGCCGCTCGAGCGGCAGAGCAGAAGGCATCTGTACCCCTGCTTCGCGTAGGAATTGACGAAGTCAAGGACGCGCCTGTTTTCCGGCACGAGGAACTCCGGCGCGCCGAGGACATATGCGCCGTATTTTTCGAACGAGATCGCCCGGAACTTCCGGTCCGACGAGAACGGAATGAGGTCGCTCACCGCCCAGCCGGTTTTTCTGCCGAAGTATTTTTCAAGTGCATCCTGCGTCTCGTTTTTATCGGAAAATGCGCCAATCATATGCGCCATCACCGTCCGGATCGTCTCCGCCTTCACGTCGCCCACAGCGATCAGCTTGCTGACTTCGAGCTGCCCGGTCGTGATGGTCCCTGTCTTATCCGTGCAGATGATATTCGCGCGGGCAAGAGACTCGATCGCCTCCATCTCCTGAACAAGGGCTTTTTTGCGCGCAAGTCTCCCGACGCCGAGGATAAAGGACACGGAGGTGAGAAGCACCAGCCCTTCCGGAATCATGCCGATAATGCCGGATACGGTGCGGACGATGGATTCACTGAAGATCCATCCGGCGTCATAGCCGTAGCGCGCGGCTGTCTGCACGGCAGCGGCGTTCTGGCTGCGGTAAAGCAGAAGGCCGATCGGAATAATCGCAACAGACACGACCTTGATGATGCGATTGATCGCGGTCTGCATCTCGGACGACGCGCGCCTCTTCTTCTGCGTCTTTGCCACGATCGTTGCGGCGTAGCACTCGTCTCCGACCCGCACAGCCTGCATGGAGCCCGTTCCCGCAACAACAAAGCTTCCCGAAAGAAGTGTGTCTCCCGGCTTTTTCTGCACCGGCCTGGATTCGCCGGTCAGCATTGACTCATTGACTTCCACGCCCTCTCCTGTAAGGAGGGTTCCGTCCGTCACAATCTGGTCCCCGATTCCGAAAAGAAGTACGTCGTCCCGGACAATCTCCTCGATCGGAATATTGACTTTCGTCCCGTTGTTCCGCAGAACATCCGCCCTGGACGCCGTGATGACGCTCAGCTTGTCAATCAGCTGCTTCACTTTCATCTCCTGCGCGATCCCGATGACGGCATTGCAGACGATGACGCCGAGGAAGAGCATATTCTTATACTGGCCTGTCATAAAGACCAGAACTCCGAGAACGATATTCAGGAAATTGAAATAGGTCAGCGTGTGGGAGAGGACAATCTGCCGTGTCGTACGCACATGCTTTGCACTCGTGACATTGACCATGCCGAGTTTTGCGCGATCCTGCACCTGCCGGTCCGTCAGTCCCACATCAGTGTCACACGGCGTAATAACAATCGCGTCCCTCTCAATCGCGAGTGCCTCCTTCTGCGCTTTGGCGGCCCTCCGTCTCCGTATGATATGCGTCCAGGGCATACGGTCATTGACATCCGCAAGGGCGTCGATCACGCCGGCGCTCTCCTTATAGGAAGCCGGGCGTACCGGTTTTCCGGCGCGGCCGGGTGCCTTTTTGCCTGTTTTTTCCCCGATGCTGCCGCTTCCGGAAGCCGCAGCGGATACAGCGGCCTTCTCACGGGAAGGTTCTTCCGCGATGATTTCTCCGGGATCTGACGTTTCGGAAACGGAATCGTCTCCCGCAAACGCTTCTTCGCTGCCGGACGTTCTGTCTTCTTCTGCATACAGCCCGGTGTCCGCCATTTCCGCCATCTCTTCCGCTGCTGCAGTGGGGGAAGAGACGGAATCGGGCACCTCTTCCTCGGCATAAATCTCGCCGGCAGCATCATCAAAACGCAGAACATCCACCTTGGGAGCATGCTCCTTTGCATGTTCCTCATCCGGGTTCTCTCCGCCGGATCCGGCAGATGCGGCCGTGCTCTCTGCCGGATCCGCAGCTCCCTTTTTCCGGGCAGGCAGACGGATCCCCTCAGGGAAATGAAGGCTTTTAGGTATCTTCAATGTCCGCTTGCTCCCGCTCTGGCGCTTTCTGCCGCCGATTGACGCGAGAAGCGTCTCGTTATCCGGCTCATCTTCTCCCCGGACATCCGGAAGATCATCCAGGTCGTCCAGATCGTTCACTATGAAGTTGTCACCCGTTTTCTCGGCATTTGCCATGGGATTCCTCTTCACCATCATACAGGCTGTCCTCTGGCGGAAGGAGTTTTCAGTTCTCTTCTTCCGGGCCGCGGGAAGGCCTTTCCGATTATCTTATTCCATCACTTAAGGGCATCAGAAGAATCTCTTCTGACGCCTGTTTTTTCGCATCCATTTATTATAAGGGGAAGTTAACTTTTTGGCAAGGATTGCCTTACGCCTCTGCCTCTTCCGCAGGAGTCTCTTCCTCACATGCCTCACAGGCGGAAGCTTCTTCCGCAGAGACCTCTTCTGCGCAGGCTTCGCAAGTGGGAACTTCTTCCGCAGAGACCTCCTCTGCGCAGGCTTCGTAAGCGGGAACTTCTTCCGCAGGGGCCTCTTCCTCGCACGCCTCACAGGCGGAAGCTTCTTGCGCAGAAGCCTCTCCATCGCATACTTCGCAGGCGGGAACTTCTTCCGCAGGAGCCTCTCCCTCGCACGCTTCACAGGCGGAAGCCTCTCCATCCGCCTCCTCTTCAGTCACCGGAACTTCCTCAAACGTCTGTTCCAGGTCTTCCTCCTCAAAAATATCCTGCTGGGAGGATTCCGTGCCGGCCTCTTCCTCTTTCTTTACAAAACGCGGCAGCAGTTTATCGTGGCACAGCTTGACCAGCCAGACCGCTGCACCGGTCGCAAACGGAAGGACGCCGATAAATACATGTTCTTTTTTGATCTTCATTTAGACCTCCGGATCATCATATACAAAAACACAGGCTCCATATGCCGGAAGCGGAAATCCGATCGAGTACGGCTTGCCGTCGCACTCCGTTTTCTCCGCTTTATACGTCTTCTTCGAGATCGGGGCCATACCGCCGAATTTCGGATCCATTGAATTGAGAATCAGCTTGTATTTTCCGGGGACAAAGCATCCGACGCGATAATCGGTCCGCTCCATCGGTGTCATATTAATCACAAAGAGCAGATTGCCCTTGCCGTCCGGCGACTTCCTGACAAAGCTGTATATGCTTCTCGCCGCATCGTCCGCATTGATCCAGGCGAATCCGTTCGGATCATAGTCTGTCGCATAGATCGCCGGATACTTGCGGGCCATCTTCCACAGAGCCTTGACATAGTCCCTGAGCTGCGCGTTGAGCGGTGTATCAAGAAGGAACCAGTCGATCTCGCGCTCCTCGCTCCACTCTCTCTGCTGCCCGAATTCCTGGCCCATAAAGAGCAGTTTCTTGCCCGGATGACCAGCCATATAGGTGTATCCAGCCTTAAGGTTCGAGAATTTGTCCTCGTAAATCCCCGGCATCTTGTTCCACATCGAACATTTCAGATGCACCACCTCGTCATGAGACAGCACAAGCACATACTTCTCACTGTATGCATAGGACGTCGAAAACGTCATCTTATTGTGGTTGCCCTTCCGGAACAGGGGATCCAGCTTCATGTATTCCAGGAAGTCATTCATCCAGCCCATATTCCACTTCATCGAGAATCCAAGTCCGTCCTCTTTCTCGACATCTCCCGTGACCTTCGGCCATGCTGTGGACTCCTCGGCAATCGTCACCGCGCCGGGATTGCGCCCGCGGAGAAGCGTATTGAGGTGCTTGAAAAACTCGATTGCGTCGAGATTCTTGTTGTCACCGTACTTATTCGCGACCCACTGCCCGTCCTCCTTGCCGTAATCGAGATACAGCATGGATGCGACCGCGTCGACGCGAAGCCCGTCGATGTGCATATATTCGACCCAGAAGAGCGCATTGGCAAGCAGGTAATTCTTGACTTCCGGCCGGCCGTAGTTGAAGATCTTGGTTCCCCATTCGGGATGCTCTCCCTGTCTCGGATCACCGTGTTCATAGAGGGCATATCCGTCAAATTCAGCCAGGCCGCACTCATCCTTCGGGAAATGTGCCGGTACCCAGTCCAGAATCACGCCGATTCCCTTCTTATGGAAGTAATTGACCATATACGCGAAATCTTCGGGTGTGCCGTACCTGGAAGTCGGTGCGTAATATCCCGTCACCTGATAGCCCCAGGAACCGTCAAACGGATGCTCCGCGATTCCCATCAGTTCGATATGGGTATAGCCCATATTTTTGATATAGTCCGCTGCGCGTTCAGCAAATTCCCGATAGGTATAGAATCCATCGGGGATTCCGTCGCAGGCCGGGTGTTTCATCCAGGAGCCTATGTGCGCCTCATAGATAATCATCGGATCCTTGTTAATGTCAAACGACCGCCGCTTCTTCATCCACGTCTTATCCGTCCAGGGAAGATTCGAGATATCAACGACGCGGGACGCCGTTCCGGGTCGAAGTTCCGACATATTTGCAAACGGATCCGCTTTATAGAGCTCCTGATCTTTTGCACCGATAATGAAATACTTATACAGCGCTCCCGGCATAACGCCCGGAATAAAGGTCTGCCAGACGCCGATCTCGTCTTTTTCCGAGATCACATTGGCTTCCTTATTCCAATCGTTAAAATCACCGATCACGGAAACTGACTTTGCATTCGGTGCCCAGACCGCAAACCAGGTCCCCTTCTGTCCGTCCACCTCCGTCGGGTGAGCTCCAAGTTTCCTGTACAGATCATAATGTGTGGCGTGACCAAAGTAATGCTGGTCCATCTCGGTGAAGGCGAATTGATTCTCCATGAAGTTCTCTCCTTTACACTCGTATCGGTTTTCCGGCAATTCCGCATCCGCATAAAAGCGGAGGATCTGGAACCGTTCCTAATTCACGGAGCAGCTTCTAAATGGTTCTTGGCTGCTGCTGTTCTATTTCTCCACTTATTATATTAAATACCGCTCTTTCTGTAAATGTAAAAAATCCCTGCAGAATAAAGGGTTCCTGTCTGTTCGAGAATAAAGTCCGCAAGCGGACTTCAACTCCCCCGCCCCTCATTCATGAGGGGAGCGCAGCCGGACTTTTGCGCCGGGCACCGTCGCGTAAGCGACAGTTTCCATACGTGCCCGTGTGCATCCTGCCGGAGGCTTTTTATCGAATAGGGAATTCCGAGGAATTTCCTATTCGATAAAAACGGATATCCCGTCAGACAGGATTCTGCCTGACGGGATATCCCCAAAATCTGCGGAAGCGCAGAGTTTCATTTTAATATTTTCGGCTTATTTAAAACGGCCGATTTTCAGATACTTATTCGTTGCGGCAGTTCCCTCTTCACGGGTTGTCTGCATGGAAAGAGCCGCGCGGATCGCATCCATAGTCTCCGGAATCGTGACGGACTCCTGCGGGATGTTGATCGCGTACATGATGTCGTTGCCGCTCTCGACAATGCTGTCCTCCCAAAGGCCGATCTCATACATATCGCCTCTGCGGTTGCCGAGGTCACGCG
>JAFRMI010000045.1 GCA_017430765.1 Lachnospiraceae bacterium
AGCTCCGGCCGCCGCTTTTGGAAACGCGTCCGCATTCTTACTCCGTAAACAGCGGCGTCGAATAATACCTGTCACCGCTGTCCGGCAGAAGCGCAACAATCACTTTTCCCTTATTCTGCGGTCTCTTCGCAAGTTCGATAGCGCCATGCAGCGCCGCGCCTGAGGAGATGCCGACCGAGATGCCCTCCTTCTTCGCAAGAAGCTTCGACGCCGCAAACGCATCCTCGCCCGCGCACGGGAACACTTCGTTATAAATCCCTGTGTTCAGCACATCGGGAACAAATCCGGCTCCGATCCCCTGGATCTTATGCGCGCCTGCCTTTCCTTCGGAGAGGACAGGTGAATCCTTCGGCTCAAGTGCGACGATCTGAATATCGGGATTCTGCTCCTTCAGATATTCGCCGACGCCGGTCAGCGTGCCGCCGGTTCCGACACCGGCGATGAAGATGTCGACTTTGCCGTCCGTATCGCGCCAGATCTCCGGCCCCGTCGTGGAATAGTGAATCGCCGGATTGGCAGGGTTGACAAACTGTCCCGGAATGAAACCGCCGGGAATCTCTGCCGCCAGCTCCTCCGCTTTGGCGATCGCCCCCTTCATCCCTTTGGCCCCTTCCGTCAGAACCAGTTCCGCGCCGTATGCCTTCAGGATATTTCTTCTCTCCACACTCATCGTCTCCGGCATCGTCAGGATGATGCGGTACCCCTTCGCCGCCGCGATCGAGGCGAGGCCGATCCCGGTGTTTCCGGAAGTCGGTTCGATGATGACAGATCCCTCGTTCAGAAGGCCTTTCTCCTCCGCGTCCTCGATCATCGCCTTCGCGATTCTGTCCTTGACGCTGCCCGCCGGATTAAAATATTCCAGTTTGACAAGGACCGTCGCTTCCAGGTTCAGCTCCTTTTCTATATTAACCACTTCCACAAGCGGTGTATTTCCGATGAGACCGATTGCTCCTTTGCTGATCGCTGCCATAGTTTTCACCTTCCTTATCATTTATGATGTTGTTGACCCAGCCGGAAACGGATTCCTCGAAAGGGAGTCCGGATCCGCTGCGCCTTTACCGAAAATGAGATGATGTCTCATTAACAGACGCTTCATTATATCATACAGACCCGACCGCTGCGAATCCCGCTTCCAGATCCGCGATAATGTCATCGATGTGTTCCGTCCCAATGGAAAGCCGGATCGTGTTGGGCCTGATCCCCTGGTCGAGCAGTTCCTCTTCCGTGAGCTGCGAGTGCGTGGTGGAGGCGGGGTGGATGACGAGGCTCTTGACATCGGCCACATTTGCCAGAAGGGAGAAGATCTGCAGATTGTCGATGAAGGTCCAGGCCTCCTTCTGCCCGCCCTTAATTTCGAATGTGAAGATCGACGCGCCGCCGTTCTGGAAATACCGCTCATACAGCGCATGATCCGGATGGTCCGGGAGGGAGGGATGGTTGACCTTCTCCACAAGAGGATGCGAAGACAGGTATTCCACGACTTTCTTTGTATTCTCCGCATGCCTGTCCAGCCGGAGCGAGAGTGTCTCCACACCCTGCAGAAGCAGAAACGCACTGAACGGCGCCAGGGTTGCCCCGGTGTCACGGAGCAGAATCGCCCGGATATAAGTGACAAATGCAGCCGGTCCCACCGCATCATAGAATGAAACGCCGTGATAGCTGGGATTCGGATCCGCGATGTTCGGATACTTCCCGCTCGCCTTCCAGTCAAACTTTCCGGACTCCACGATGATGCCGCCGAGGGTTGTGCCGTGGCCGCCGAGGAATTTTGTGGCGGAGTGGACGACGATATCTGCGCCGTGCTCGATGGGACGGATGAGGTAGGGGGTTCCGAAAGTGTTGTCTATAACGAGCGGAAGTCCGTGCCGGTGCGCGATCTCTGCGATCGCATCGATATCCGGGATATCGCTGTTCGGGTTGCCGAGTGTCTCCAGATAGACTGCCCTGGTATCATCCTCGATGGCGTTCTCGATCTCTTCGAGGTTGTGCGCGTCTGCGAAAGTCGTCCTGATCCCGTATTGAGGGAGGGTGTGGGACAGGAGATTGAAACTTCCGCCGTAAATAGTTTTCTGGGCGACGATGTGACCGCCGTTCGCGGCGAGGGCTTCGATCGTATAGGTGATGGCGGCGGCCCCGGAGGCAAGGGCGAGTGCTGCGCTGCCGCCTTCAAGAGCGGCGACCCTTTTCTCCAGAACGTCCTGCGTGCTGTTCGTAAGTCTGCCGTAGATATTGCCCGGGTCGGCGAGCCCGAAACGGTCCGCGGCGTGCTGACTGTTGTGGAAGACATACGAGGTAGTCTGGTAGATCGGGACCGCGCGCGCGTCCGTGGCGGGGTCTGCCTGTTCCTGTCCGACATGAAGCTGTAAGGTTTCGAATTTATATTGACTCATCTGAACTCTCCTTTTAATTCTGCATCTCTTTCCGGTTTCCTGACAATCCGGATAAAAAATACCCGGAAGCGGCAGCTCCCGGGCATATGGCACATGATACAGCAAGGCGGGACTTATATGTATCACCCTTCTCTTAACACTGCGTTTCGGCGCATTTCCGCAGAAAAAGCGCTCCAGCCATCTTACATGCCCGGGAGTTCCGCATTCGCATACACATGGTGCCGCGCCGCGACTTTGACGAACTTCTGAACATCCCTGCGCCTCCTTTCTGCTGCTTTCCATGACGAACCGGAATGGGCTTGTCATACATTTAAAACCCTGTTCTGGTTCCTCGTCTTTCGTTTCATCAACTGGTGGTGATTATATATCTATCTGCCTACTATGTCAATAGGTTATTTGAAAAACTTTTTCACCCCCGGAACTAAGTGAACAAATATGGGAGGAGTTTGCCCTCCCGCCGGCAGCACCCGTACTGCGGCAAATGATTTCTTTACTTACCTATCTGCCTACGTTATAATAGGAGAAATACAGACGCATTAGGGAGGTGACAGCATGATTTCGACAAAGGGACGGTACGCACTCCGCGTTATGATTGATCTCGCGGAGCAGGGCAGCACCGGGTACATTCCTCTGAAGGATATCGCGGAGAGACAGGAAATATCAAAGAAGTATCTGGAGATCATCGTAAAGGAAATGGTCGCCGGCGGACTTCTCACCGGCGTCAGCGGAAAGGGCGGCGGATATAAACTCTGCAGGAAGCCCGAGGATTATACTGTCGGTGAGATTATTGAGCTTATGGAGGGCTCCCTCGCCACAGTGGCCTGCCTGACACCGGATGCAGCGGACTGCCCGCGTTCCTCCTCGTGCAGGACGCTTCCCCTTTGGAGGGAGTACGACAAACTGGTTCATGACTTTTTCTACAGCAAAAAACTGACAGATCTGGCAGGTGAGAAAGAATGAAGATTTCCGATATACTGAAACAGGACAAGGTGACTCTGTCTCTCGAGGTCTTTCCTCCGAAAACTTCAGAGAAATATGAAAATACAGCCGCCACTGCCAAAAAAATCGCAGCTCTTAAGCCCGATTTTATGAGCGTGACATACGGGGCCGGGGGCGGAACCGGCACATTTACCGCGGGAATCGCGTCGGAGATTCAGAATGAATACGGTGTGCCGGTTCTGGCACATCTCACCTGCGTCTCCTCCTCCCGGGCCTTTGTCCGGGATATGGTAGGCCGCTACAGAGATCTGGGGATCGAGAACATCCTGGCCCTCCGGGGAGACATTCCGGCAGACGGACGTGTCTCGGAGGACTATCATCACGCGATCGAACTGATCCGGGATCTCAAGGAACTCGGAGATTTCTGTATCGGGGGCGCGTGCTATCCCGAAGGACACATCGAATGTGAGCACAAGGCGGACGATATCGGTTATCTCAAAGAGAAGGTAGATGCCGGACTTGACTTCCTGACCACGCAGCTCTTCTTTGACAATAATATCTATTACAACTTCCTCTACCGGATCCGTGAAAAAGAGATCCGCGTTCCTGTGATCGCCGGAATCATGCCGATCACAAACGCGAAGCAGCTGGGAAGGAGCGTCCTTATGTCCGGCGCGGACGTCCCGCAGCGGTTCCGGAACATCGTCGACCATTACGGGGACAATCCGGAAGCCATGCGGCAGGCCGGGATTGTCTACGCGGCGGAACAGATCATCGACCTCGTGGCGAACGGAATCCGCCACATTCACGTATATACAATGAACAAACCCTATGTGTCAGCGGAGATCATGCGGCTGCTCTCCGAGGTACTCTGCTGACCGCAGACAGAAAGCCGCTCACGGGTGCAGCAGTTCTTCCCGAACAGGTGGATAACAGTGGATGCATTTGACATAAACAGGATCGAAAAACAGGAAATCTACCGCTATCTCGGTTATGGAAAGACAGAACCTGATGCGGAAGTGCAAAGGGCTGTGGATGAATGCCTCGGGCAGCTTTTGCCCTCCCTTCTTCCAAGGGAAGTGCACCGGGTTTTTCCTGTCGAGTGGAAAGGAACGGATGCATTTTCCATCGCGGGCATGGAGGTCAGAAGCCGGTCGCTCGCGAAGAATCTGCGCGGCTGCGGAGAGGCATATCTCCTCGCCGCGACGATCGGAATCTGGCCGGACCGGCTCTCTGCCAGATATTCCGCGGAAAGAAAGATGAGCTGCGCCGTCATCGTACAGGCGGCCGGCACGGCGCTCATTGAGGCCTGGTGCGACGAGGTATGCCGGCAGGCCGCAAAGAAAGCGCGCATGGAAGGTCTCCACACGCGCCCCCGGTTTTCACCGGGATACGGCGACTTTGACCTGGCACATCAGGCGGATCTCTTCCGGATCCTCGAGGTCCCTAAAAGAATCGGCGTGACGCTCACGGAGAGCCTTCTTATGATGCCGTCAAAATCCGTGACAGCCGTGGTCGGGCTCTCGGAGACGGACACGGGGTGCACCCTGCACGGATGCGAGACATGCGGCAGGGCCGGAAACTGTTCCTACAGCAGAATATAGAGGTGCCGGCGGATCCGTCTGCGCGGCACGGAGGAATATATACATGAAATCATTTCTTGAGCGTCTCGGACGAGAGCGGCTCTACTGCGACGGGGGAACCGGTTCCCTCCTGCAGGCGAAAGGGCTGAAAGGAGGAGAACTGCCGGAGTGGTGGAACCTGACCCATCCGGATGTGATGACGGATGTCGCGCGGAGCTATTTTGAAGCCGGAAGCGATATCGTGGTCACGAATACGTTCGGCGCAAACCGCCTGCACTACCCGGAGCATCTGGAGGAAATCGTGAAGGAAGCGGTGGCGCACGTCCGCGAAGGGATGCGGCTTGCGGGAAGGGAGGACGGATATGTCGCCCTCGATCTGGGGCCGACCGGCAGGCTCATGAAGCCTATGGGCGACCTGGACTTCGAAGAGGCGGTCCGTCTGTTCGCCGAGGTCGTGCGGTACGGGGCGGATGCCGGCGCGGATCTGGTCTCCATCGAGACGATGGGCGACACGCTGGAGGCGAAGGCCGCTGTGCTGGCGGTAAAGGAGAACAGCAGCCTGCCGGTGACGGTGACGATGGTATACGACTCGAAGGGCCGGATGCTGACCGGCGGCACCGTAGAAAGCGTCGTCCCGATGTTTGAGGGGCTCGGGGTGGATGCCCTCGGGCTCAACTGCTCACTCGGCCCGAAACAGCTGCTGCCGATCGCGGAAAAGCTCGTAAAGACCGCATCTGTTCCGGTGATCTGCAATCCGAACGCCGGTCTTCCCCGGCAGGAAAACGGACAGACCGTGTACGACCTTTCGCCGGAAGATTTCGCGGAGGCGATGGTGCAGATCGCGGAGGCAGGCGTCCACGTCATCGGAGGGTGCTGCGGAACGACGCCGGAATACATCCGCGAAACCGTCCGGCGGACAAGGGATCTGCCGTTTCAGGAGCCCGTCAGAAAATACAGGACAGCCGTCTCCTCATTCTCAAGAGTCGTCGAGATCGGCCGCCGTCCCGTCCTCATCGGGGAACGGATCAACCCGACCGGAAAAAAACGTTTCAAGCAGGCCCTCCGCGAAAATGATATCGACTACATTCTGGAGCAGGGGATTGTGCAGGAGGACGCCGGGGCGCAAATCCTGGACGTCAACGTCGGCCTCCCCGAAATCGACGAACCGGCCATGCTCGATACGGTCATGTCGCGTCTGCAGAGTGTCACGGCGCTCCCGCTTGAGATCGACACGACGGATCCGGAGGCTCTTAGCACTGCCCTCCGGCATTACAACGGCAAGGCCCTGATTAATTCCGTGAACGGCAAGCGGGAAAGTATGGATGCCGTCTTTCCGGCCGCCGCAAAGTACGGCGGCGTCATTGTCGCCCTGACCCTCGATGAAGACGGGATCCCGGATACGGCCGAGGGCCGCGTCCGCATCGCCGGCAGGATCATCCGCGAGGCAGAGGCATACGGCATTCCCCGGGAGGATATCCTGATCGACGGGCTCGCTATGACGATCTCGACGGATTCCGCGTCCGCGCAGACCACGCTGGAAACGATCCGGCGGGTACGGGAGGAACTGAACGTACACACGATTCTCGGCGTTTCCAATATCTCCTTCGGTCTTCCGCAACGCGAGATCGTCAACAGCACATTTTTTGCGATGGCTCTGCAGGCCGGTCTCTCCTGCGCGATCATGAACCCGCTGAGTACGGCCATGATGGCTGCCTGGCGGGCATACATTGCCATAAGCGGGCTGGATCCGCAGTGCCGGGAGTATATTGAGGCGTACGCGGACAAAAAAGAGTATGCATTTGGCCTAAGTCTCAGGGGAAATGCATCCAATCCGCCCCTGTCCTCTCCTGCCGGAACAGGCGGAGTATCGTCGGAGGGATCTGCTTCCCAGGCGGAATCCGCCGCATCGGCGACGCCCCTGATGGACGCCGTGCATTTCGGTATGGGAGAGCGCGCGGCTGCGGAGGCTGTCAAACAGATCGGGAGAGGTGTCCCGCCTCTGTCCATCGTGGACGGCGAGCTGATCCCGGCGCTCAATCTCGTGGGAAAAGGATTTGAGTCGGGCACCCTCTTCCTGCCGCAGCTGCTCATGAGCGCGGAGGCTGCGAGGGCCGCATTTGACGTGATCAAAGAAGCGATGCGGGGCGATGCGCAGAAGTCCAAAGGGCGCGTCATCCTCGCCACTGTAAAGGGGGACATTCACGACATCGGGAAGAATATCGTGAAAGTTCTTCTCGAAAATTACGGGTATGAAGTGCTCGATCTGGGCAAGGATGTCCCGCCGTCGAAAATCGTCTCCGCGGCCGTTGCGGAGAACATTTCCCTGGTCGGTCTCTCCGCCCTCATGACAACGACAGTCGGAAGCATGGAGGAGACAATCCGGCTCCTGCGAAAAGAGAAACCGGATACGGCTGTCGTCGTGGGAGGCGCGGTCATGACACAGGAGTACGCGGACTCGATCGGAGCGGATTACTATGCCAGGGAAGCTATGGATACTGTGCGGTGTGCGGACAAGGTATTTGGAAACTGATCCGCGTCACACTGTCCCCTGCCCCTTAGCCGCAGAGACGCAGATGGACCTTACGGGGTTCTTGTTCCGGAAGGAGTAAAGCCTCCTGCCGGGAAGCCGCCTTATGAAGGTCGCGGTTCATGAGAGGGAAAAGAAGCGGATTGCGAATGTCCGCTTTAACCGGACAGCCTTGAGAGCTGTCAGAAAGGAGTTACTGTGAACGTCAGCCGGATCAGCCTGCCCGAAGATATGGTAAGGGAAGGTTTCTGCACAAAGAACGGTCACCTGAAGCACAGCGGTGACCCATGCCGTTTGGAGTGCGTCTCCATCCCGGACGGAATCAGAAGCGTTGACTCCCGCTGTTTTGCGGACAGCCCGCTTTTAAAGAAGGTCTGTATTCCGGACAGTGTGCGGGAACTGGGCGTGGGTGCATTTGCCGGCTGCAGAGGGCTGGAGGAAGTGACGCTCCCCGAAGGGATTGACCGGATCCGGAAGGAACTGTTCCTGAACTGCGGATCACTCCGGGAAATCACTATCCCGGGAACGGTGACGGCGATCGGGGAATGGGCCTTCCGCGGGTGCGGAAAGCTCGGGGACGTCCGGATTCCGGACAGTGTCACGGAGATCTGCGCGGAGGTATTCGTGGACTGCCCGGAGGTGGTGATCTGCGCGGAGGAGCATTCCTTTGCGCATGCATTTGCGCAGCAGTTCGGGCTTGCTTTCCGGGAAATGCCAAGCGTTGACAGCTGATTCTTACAGGCCTGCCCGGTCCGTCCGGCAGGATATCATGATTACAGCCCATATCTCCGATGGAGTTATGGGCTGTCTGTATAATCCGCACTCTTTAATCAGTGTCTCCGCAGTGTCCGGTCACATAATGAAACTGCAGATAAAAACCACCGCGCTGCACACGATCGCGACCGGAAACAGTCCCGCATGGAACCACGCCAGGATAATCCCCGCGATCAGGGCGGTCATCCCCGCCGCCGGGCTCCCCGTGGCGTGAAGAATCGCCGGGAAGGTCATCACAGCGAGCGTCACATACGGCACATAATAGAGGAAGGACCGGATTGTGCGGCTTTTGATCTCCCTCCGGATCAGTGTCAGGGGCAGTGCGCGGATCAGATAGGATACGCCGAACATGATAAAGATGTATATATATGGATTGCGGTTCATATCGAATCATCCTCCGGGATCGGGAACAGCACCGCCGCGATCAGTGACAGGGCCACCGTCAGAATGATAATCCTGTTGCCTTCTGTAAGAGACGAGATGCCGGGCAGAACGGAGGCCGCATAGCTGGCGGCAAACGCAGCCGCTATGAGTCCCCGCACCACTTTCGACTCTCTGGCCGGCGGAATAATGATTGCAAGGAACATTCCATAGAGCAGGACGGACAGAGCGGTGACGAGACGCGCGGGCAGCACATTGCCCATGATCACACCCAGGCAGGTTCCGAGTGCCCACAGGGAGAGGGAACTTGCCGCAAGTCCGTAATTATAAAAGGGATTCAGCTTCCCCGGCATGGTGACCGACGCGCCGAAGATCTCGTCCGTAATAAAATGAGCCACGAAAAGCCGGTGATAAAAAGGCGTATCCGATGAGAACTTCTGCGATAGAGCCGTGGACATGAGAAGATACCGCGCGTTTACGATCAGGGTGATGACCGCGATCTCGAAATACGGGGCCCCCGAGGCGATCACCGTAAAACCGGCGTATTCCCCCGCCGACGCATTATTTAAAAGACTGGCGAGCGTCGCCTGAAAAGCTGAAAGCCCCGCCTGTCTGGCGGCGATACCGAGCGCAAACGAAACAGCGAGGTACCCCAGACCGATGGGTACCCCGTTTCGTAATCCTCTGAAAAACCATCTCCGATTGTCTTCTTTCGATCCCATGACCCCTAATATAAAGCATCCTGCTCAACTTCGCAAGATGGGATCTTTGCAGTGTCCTCATGCATATCTTCCGGTTCGATCTCCGTATCCGGAGCCTGGGCCCGCGGCGCCGACGACCGAAGCTCAAGAGACTCCTCCGGAAGCTTCCCGAAGAATTCCCCGTGGGCTTTTTTATAAGCCTCATTATACCACGCATTATTACCCGAGCGAAGTGTCTCAAAGTAGTTGTGCTCGGACGTGGCCAGTTCCGGATTCACGCGGATTACGACCGCCTCGCCTATATTGGTACATGCACTCGCGATCCTCTTGAAACTCGAAAGAAGGTTCATGAAGTCGGCGTCCGCGTAAATATTGCACTTGCCGCTTCCCATACGGTTCAGATGATTGACCTTGAACGTATTGATCAGTTCTTTCGCGACATCCTCGTAGGGCTCGATCCGGTATGCCGCCTCCTCGTCCCTCTTCCGGAACGCAATATCCGCATCCACGAGCATCCGCTCCGTCAGTTCCGTCAGAACCTGCAGTTCCTTCTTAGCCACATCCGAAAACTCCACTTCGTGCTCGGAGAGATCCTCCGCCGTATCGGCGATCCGCACCGCCTCGTCGCCGATGCGCTCAAACTCGGAGATGACCTTGTAATACTGGTCAAGGATCGAAATGTGATACTCCTCCTGCAGGTGGGGCAGCAGCTCCACGATATAGCGGCTTCCCCGGTCGGTCATCAGATCGATGTTGGACTCCTCGTTATTAATCTCTTCCTTCGTCTTCCCGTCGTAAGCGCTGAGGAGTCCGATCGCGGACCGGACATTGCCGCCTGCCGCTTCGAACTGGGACAGAAGAAGGCTGTAACAGCTCCGAAGCGCGATCGCCGGCGTGTTGAAGAACACCGGATTGAGGCCGTCCAGCTTATCCTTATATTTGTTCTCAGGAGCTTTCTCGTCCCTGACAATCTTAAGACTCATCCGCTCGAAGGTATTGAGCAGCGGGAACAGCGCGAGAGCGCAGCCGAGATTAAAGACTGTATTCGTATCGGCGATGATTCCGGAATTGACGGTCTTATCCCAGAGGCCGTCCAGCAGACCGATCCTGTGGATAACCGCCACCGCCACAAACACGAGTGCAGACTTACACAGGTTAAACAGAATATTGACAATTCCCGTCCGTCTCGCATCCGGCTTGGCCCCGATCCAACAGACGATCGCAGTCGTAACGCAGTCCCCAAGATAGATCCCGATGATAACCGGATACACCCCCTTGAAAGACAGCAGCCCGGATGAAGAGAATGCCTGCAGGATACCGACCGAAGCGGAAGAACTCTGCAGGATAAATGCAACGGCGGCTCCGCTCACGTACCCTAAAAACGGGTTATCACCGAGCCCCGACAGCATGGTCTCAAAAACGCCTGACTGTGTGAGAGAGTCGACCGCGCCCGTCATATTGAGCAGGCCTGAAAAAAGGATGCCGAATCCGATTGCGATATTGCCGATCGCATGGGAATTCTTAAAGTGTCCTCCCATGACCATGACAATCCCGATGATCAGCGCAATCGGTGCAAGAGATGACGGCTTAAAGATCTGAAGCCAGGACCCCGCGGATGCATCCATGTCAAGAAGACGGATGATCTGGCCGGTCACTGTTGTTCCGACATTGGCGCCGACGATGATGCCCAGCGACTGGTGAAGCGTAAGAATTCCCGCCGCCACCAGACCGGCCGTAATGACGATGGTCGCCGTGGAGGACTGGATGAGAGCTGTGACAGCCAGTCCGAGAAGAAATGCTTTAAACGGGTTGTTGGTGACATGCTCCATGGCAACCTTCAGTGTTCCGGATGAACTCTCCTGCAGGCCGTCTCCCATGAGACGCATGCCGTAAAGAAACATAGCGAGACCGCCGAATAAAGTCAGCAGATCAAAAAAACTCATAGATCCTCCTAAAGCGGACGTTCATCACCGAAATCCGCTTTTTTCCCATGCCTGCGGGCAGCCGCATTTCCTCCGCCCGGCATGCATTGCAATCTTCGGTGGCTTCCTATTATACTCGATTCCCGCGAAGAATGGTAGAGAATAATCGTGACTATATGAATGATATAGTATCACTTTTATGGATAAGAATATTTTATATCTATTTGCAATAATTTTACCTGGAAATAGAGATTTTTGATATTCCGATAATAAATAATATTATAACGCTATCTTTTTTGTCCTGCCGCGGGAGTTTTTCTTTCTGTTTCATCGAACCAGTCCGAATCTGTACACAAAATGGATTTGATGGTCTTTCACTGCGACTTCTCTTTCCAGATTGTAAGGAGCGTTTGCACGGAAAGGGGGTGATCCGCTGTGCTTAGGGAATGGGCGGCTGCCAGTTCATCTGTATAGGACTCCAGGAAGAAGGCCTGCGTCTTCCCCTTTCTGAAATGGCAGACCGTCGGCCGCAGCCTGCAGGAAATGACGACAGTTCTCTTTCCGCCCGACAGAACGCATAAGGGATCCGTGCTCCACTTTGCATCCTCTCCGGACAGGAATGTCTCTGTTCCGGAAGCAGCTTCCTCATCAGGTGCCCGGTCCGCAAGGGTGAAGCGGATGTCGGCCGCGGCACCGACAGCCGTCTCCGGATTCATCTGATTCGAGATAAAATTTCCCAGACTCCAGCATACGATGCTTCGCCGCGCGGAGGAGGGATCCTGTTCAGATTCATCGGTGATGATCTCCGCCTTCTGCACAACATGCGGATGCGTACAGATGATGAGATCTGCTCCCGCTGCCGTAAGTCTCTCCGCGATCTCCCGGAGTTCCGCGGAAGGACCGCTGCTGTACTCGGCACCCGCATGCAGAAAGCAGACGGATACATCCGCCTCTTCCTCAGCCGCTTCCAGGTCGCGGATCAGCTTCTGCTCATCCGTAAGGAGATTCACACGCCATTTTTCGTCCGCGGGCAGCGCGTGTCCGTTAAGTCCGAAGGTATAGTTGAACAGCGCGAGCCGGATCCCGTTCTTCTCCACCCAGTCGATCTTCTGATAAGCCCCGGCAGACTCATGCAGTCCGAGGAGCGTGATGTCCGGGTACTGTTTCCAGAACCGCAGCGTCTCCTCCATCCCTGCTTTCCCCTTATCATTGACGTGATTCGTAGCTGCGCAGACCACATCGAATCCGGCGTCCGCCAGGGCGTCTCCCGCCTCGGAAGGCGTCCCGAAATCGGGAAATGAGCCATAAAGGCCGGGATCCGAAACCAGAGCGGTCTCCTGGTTAACGACGGCCAGGTCATATCCGGAAATCTCATTCTTTACTTCCTTATACAGCGGCGTAAAGTCGAAGATCCCGCTCTCCGGATCCCCGCAGGCTCTGTAGATACTCTCATGGATCAGATTGTCCCCGACGGCAATCATCGTCAGTTCGCCGGATCCATTCCCGGCCAAATCAGCAGACCCGGATTGTTTTTCCGGCTGATCCGCCTCTGAACTTCCTTCATCACCGGATCTTCCCTCTCCGGAACCCGTCGATCCGGAAACGTCAAAAGAAGAGGTACCTTCTTCATTGGCAGCTGCCGGCTGTTCCCCGACAAGCGTAAATCCCCAGCTGTCCCAGGCCCAGACAGTCTCCGTCCCTTTGACCGAGATGAGATGCAGACGTTTTTCTTCGTCTGTCCGCCACTCCCGGACCTCCATCCCCAGGTCCGAAGACATCCACAGGGGCTCAATCTTTCCCTCCCGGCATTCGAATACAAAGATATGCTGTGACCACCCGGTATCGTCCCGCTCGATCCAGAACGGCTTTGAAGTTCCGAAGCTTCCTTTCTTCCATACCAGCATCAGGATCTCCGTCTTCCCGTTTTCCGTGAGATCGAGCGCATCTATGTCCGCTATTTTCCACTCTTTTTTTGTCTCATACAGCAACGTATCACCGGAGTGGACACGGAGTGTTCCGTCCTTAAGAAGCAGCCGTTCCTCCCCTCCGTCTCCCAAAAGATCGGCAGACGCATCGCGGATCTCCCAGACGACCCATTCCGGAAGTTCAGGGTCTGCTATAAAGGATTTCTTCTTCCGGATAAAAAAGAATGCACATAAAGCAATAGCGGCAGTAAATGCCGCTATTACAAAAACTGTATGACAAAGCTTCTTTTTCCCGGTTTCTTTCATCTGCCGATTATACCTTCCGTTCCGGCTGCTTAGAAGGGAGCATTTTCCTTCTGCCGGACCGATCTGCATACTATCTTATTATCCGGAATTCCGTGAAGCTCGCATGTCTGAAGACACGTGCTTCCTGATGCGGCTTGCGCCGCAGGCTGCTTTAGGCAGCCGGACCCGGTCCCCCGTTCAAAAAGAGTCGTCCGCTTATATGGACAGTCTGCTTCACACAGGCATCATCAATACTGCAGGGGGATCTGGAACGATCTTGTCCACTCCGGCGTCTCCTTCTCCGGCGTGCGGTAGGTGCCGTCCTCGTCGAGCTCGATTCCCATCATCCGCTTCCACTTCGTGTCCGTCAGCCGGTCGGAAGACGGCTGCACAAACTCGTAGAAGCTGAATACGGTTCCGCTCGCGATGCGCAGTGTTCCGTCGACCGGTACGACGCAGTAGATCGCGCCGACTTTACCGGTACCGACTTCCAGTGTTTCCCCATTCGAGTTGGACGCGATATCCGTCACAACCGCCGCGGGGAATTCCCTGCTGGAGAAATATTCGTTATCCGCGTCCTCCCGGTGCACGGTCTCCCAGAAATGCTCGATCTGTCCGCCGAAGCTGCGGATGATTTCGAATTCCTCCTCCGTCGGAACCTCGTTTTGCAGTTCCTTCCGAGCGATGGTCTCGAGATATTCCGTGAGCGTCGCCAGAAGATCCAGATTCTCCGCGTCCTCGCCTTCGAGGAGTCCGTATCCTTCGAGTCCCTCCTTCGTGGATCTCGTCAGGAGTCCGAGACGGCGGAAGATCTCCGGTTCCGGCTCCACATAGCCGCGGTCATCCTTGTCCTCGATGAGATCGCCTCCCATCTCGACCATGACCTGTTTGGAGTAGAGTACCGTATCATGCTTGAGCTCCGTGTAACTGCCGAGGAAGGACTGCAGGTTTTTCTTCGTCCAGTCCTCGTTCTGCATAAACAGCGGATATCCCTCCCCCTTGTTTTCCAGCAGCGGCCGCAGCGTACTCAGCCAGCGGCTGTACAGAGAAGCCGTCCATACATCCTCTTCCGCATTGGCGATGTAGTCGCGCATAAGCTGCATCTGTTCCTGATAATTGGGGTATGCCGTCAGCCCCTCCTGGTCAAGGATCTGCAGCGCGGTATCGGAGCCAAATGCAGCCGGTACGTCCAGTGCGTCCGGCAGCATCCGCTTCTTTTCGGATTCATCCGGCACCACCTGATTGTAGACGAGATTCTGGAAGATCGCGCCGTCCAGCGAGAAGCGCTGACCCATGAAACGGAAGCCCTTGTTGAGTTCCGTTTTGTCAGCGTCCTCATTTCCTTCGTCCGGTGTCGGAACGGCGTTGATCTTCGGGGCCGGCATTTTGGAGACGATCCGCATAAGTTCACTGAAGGCGTCAGCGCTGCCGGGAAGGCTCTCGATGGATGCATTTTCCCCGTATGCCATCTCTATGGCGGGTTTATACTCATAATAGGTGCAGTCATCACTGGCGCCCGCGAAAAAGCTCGTCACGGTGTAGATCGACTCCCAGGCGGGCATCGTCTCTTCATCGAAGGAGAGGGTCATAAGGACGGCGCTCCTTGTAAGATCCTCGTCACTTGCGGCAAAGTTCGCGCGCCCGTACCACATCATCGCGCGGAAATAGGCCTCAAGCGCCGTGTCACCCTCATAATAGCCGCGCGGAATATACTGCGTATAGTCGTCCGGAACACCCGTGAGCGGGGAATTCGCGATCCCCTGTGCGGCATTGATGAGGCTCAGTTCAGCGGAAACCGTATCTGTCAGTTCGGCGGGAATGTCCGGAGAACCGCCGAGAAGCGAAGATCCGACTGCGAAGAAAGCGGCGTTGCGGCCGGCCGCATTTTCCCACTCCGTCCCTTTCAGGGATTCATAGATGATGCAGCTTTTCGAAAACATCGCGTCGCTCAGGGACGTGAGTTCACCCACGATATGATTCCGCTCCGTCTGTTTCAGCAGATGGCTGAAGAAGAGGTGGTATGTGTGCATCATCGAGTCAACCGTGATGAAATTCGGCGTTTTGTAATAGCGGTTGTTCTCGTAATGCTCGAAGAATTCAAGGCCGGCGCCTCCCTCGCGGACGAAAAATCCGTTTCCGGAGAGCACGGCCATCTCCTCATCGGAGAAGTAATAATCAGAAAGATTGATGACGTTGCCGAGACCGTCATCGATCGTGTAAGCGGGTACGGACGCGTCGAACGAGATGGTCGCTTCACCGGTGTTCATTCCCACCGCTGTCTTTCCAAAGGACGGCCGCGGTATGTAATTGACCTGGATGATCTCCGTATCCGCGCTTCCGACAGCCGTTCCCGTCTGACTGTCAGAACCGTCGCCTTCACCGCCCGCTTCTGCACCCGGCCCCGCATCCGCTGCCGCCTCACCGGGGGCGGTTTCGTTCATGCCCTGCGCTTCCGCCGCGGATTCCGCGATGTCCTGCTGCCCGGAAGGTTTCCGCCGCAGCGGAACCAGAAGAAGCACGATGAATGCGCACACAGCGACAAATGCAATAGCAATGACAGCGATCAAAAGCTTTTCTCCGGAGCTCCGCTTCACTTCCACAGGTGTACCGCAGTAGCGGCAGAATTTGGCGTCGTTGTCGATTTGATTTCCGCATCTGGGGCAGAACATAGGGCACCTCCTTAGTAAAGGGGATATTCACAATCCGCTTCGCTCCCTGCTTATGAGCATTTCCCTGTTATTTCCTGGGTTCCTTGTAGATGATAATGGCTGTTCCGACCTCTATGTTTTTGTAGATGGTCTCCGCGACGGACGGCGGCAGATTGACGCAGCCGTGGGACCCGCTGGAGCGGTAAATATTGCCGCCGAAGCTGTGGCGCCATCTCGCGTCATGCAGCCCCTGTCCGTTGTAAAATGGCATCCAGTACTGCACCTTCGTGGAGTAGCTTCCGCTCCCGCTCGCCTCGTCGCCGGTGAGAACTCTCGGGCTCTCCTTAAAAGCAAGCGGCATCACCCCGACGTGTGTCTCCTTATTGTCACCCACATCACCGGATACGATATCACTCTCGATGATGAGAGCGCCGTCCTTGTAGAACCACAGGTGCTGCTTCGTCAGATTGACCTCGACGTAGGTGCCGCAGAGATCGTCAGTGCCGTTTCGGCGGAGATAGTAGGGATTGCCATAGTCATTGGTTGCCATATAGATGGGCTCGCGGGTGACCGCGGTCCGGGAGAGGATATCCTGCCTGAGCTGCGCACACTCCGCCGCCGAATCGATGTGGTAGCCGTACTCGTTCTGCTTGCCTTTGAACGTGACGGTCTTACCGGTCGTGGTCTGGAATGACCGCTTAATGTACAGCGTGTCGTACTTCGCTTTGAGACCTGTGACATATGCCTGGATCTTGGTGTCGTCGATGGTGACGGCCAATGTGTCGTCCACCGTGATCCAGCTCCGGATTGTCTTGGAGTCCAGTTCCTTCGTCTCGCTCCCGAAGGTATATGTGACGGAGCACTTCTTGAACTGCGCGAGCGTCTCCTTCTTGCGGATCTCGAGATTTTTGGCATCGCACTCTTTCTGGAGTTCTTTTATATTGTCTTTCGGAGGCAGGGATGTGTAAAGCGTCTCCGGCATGTCGATGGTAATTTCTTTGGGAATGTTGCCGGCGCTCACATACCTGTCCAGTGTTTCACGGACAACAGTTCTGAGCCCCTCCTCGTCAATCATATTGCCCTCAGAACCTTCCACGACATAGTAGTAGTTTTTCTTCTTGTCATGTTTGATCTTCGGGTCGACGGTCTCCACGCGCGGGACGGCAAGCTTGTCCGCGGAAACGGCAGCCTGAAAAGCCTCTTCGTTGAACAGGTACGCCTCCCGGCTCCTCACGGTGTAGCCGTCCCGAAGGGAACGCACAAGGGCGGGAAAATTCTTCCGCTGGTCCGCGAGCGCCGTTTCCAGAAACTTCATGAAAGTATCCCGGTCGCAGCTGTATCCAAATACATCCAGTGTGCCGGTAATGGCGTCCTCCCCGTGCTCCAGGATCCGGACGGAAGTCTTCTTCGTGTCATAATATGCGGCGAGCGCGTCGGCGACCTGCGCGGGCGTGCTGCCCCCGATCTCCGTTCCGCCGAGTGTTGTTTTTTCCAGAAATACATTCTGCCGTTGGTAGCGCTCAAACGTGCCGTAGGCGGCTCCCCCGCCTGCGACGAGCGCAGCGACTACGAGAAACAGCAGGAGTTTAAGCCATTTTTTCAATTGTGTGTACCCCCTTTTCCCCTTAGATTATTATACCGCAGGTTCAAGGAGATACAAGAGAACTTTGTGTGTTCTCTCAATGCTGCCTGCCTTTTCGACCGCCTCTTTGACCCTTTCGGGACTGCTTTTCGACCCGCTGCCGGGCCTGCTGCTGTGAGCAGGCTGCAGGCCCGATTTGCTTTTCTTCTACTGCCGGGCCTGCTGCCGAGACCTAGCTGCAGGCCTGACGCGCCTTTCTTCCGACACTGGGCCTCTTCCGGCTATTGCTTAAACAGTTCTGCAGCCTCCGGGGAAGATTCTGTTATAGACGGCTCCGCATTGGCAGAAGGCTCTGCAGAAGAAGACTGTACAGAAGAAGACTCTGCAGAAGAAGGCTGTACAGAAGAAGGCTTTGCAGAAGAAGACTGTACAGAAGAAGGCTCTGCAGACGGAGCCTGCCCTCCGCGCCCTGTCAGCGATCTGCGCGGCGCTTTCGGTGCCTTGGGCGGCTTCGGTGCCTTCGGGTGCTTTCTGCGGTACGCGCGCCAGACAGCGCGGATCATCAGGAAGAGCACCAGGAAGACGGCAATGACAGGAATCAGGTAGATCGCCGCAAAGAGAATGTTCTCCAAAAGCTGCAGGAAATTAGACGCGGATCCTTTCACGGCGTTTTTAAGGCGGTCAGCGAAAGTATCCTTCTTCTCCGGCTCGGGCGTATATTGCACAACTTCCTCAACAGAGAGGTTGACGGTGGAAAGCGCCACATCCGTGTCCATGGAAGCAAGCTGCGTCCGGCGCTGGTCGAGTTCCGTCTGCACTTCCGTCAGGCGATCCTCCACCGCAATCATATCCTCAATCGTCTCCGCCTTATCCATCATAGCCTGCAGTCTTTCTTCCTGGATCTCGAGGTTCCGGATGATGGCCTGCGTATCGCGGTAGCGGCGGCTGATGTTCTCGACGGAGGAATTCCTGTTCATGATTTTTCCTTCGCCCTCGAGGGAATGGAGAAAACTTTCGTATTTCGGCGTCGGGATGCGGACGGTAATAAAGAGCCTCATCCTGCCCTGCGTCCTGCGGTGTCCCGCTTCAAACCAATAGCTGTCGCTGTTGGT
Organism: Lachnospiraceae bacterium; assembly: GCA_017430765.1. Next base: position 18,770 of record JAFRMI010000045.1, read on the forward strand.
CTCTTCCTCGTTCTCGATGATGCCGCCGGCCTCTTTGATCTTGCCGCGGATATTCCGGACCGTTTCTTCGTACGTCAGGGTCTGCATTGTAAGGGAACAGGTGTAGACCAGTTTTTCCTCCGCTTTCTTTTTTGCCGCGGTATCATCAGAAGATGCGGCCGCGCCGCTGTCTGCGGATTCAGTCTGACTGCCGTCCCCACCTGCATTCGATGCGGACACATCGGCCGATTTTTCCATTTCCGGCTCCGCTGCCTCCACAGGAATATCAGCATACGCGCCGGACGCTTCCGCAACCTCTTCCCCTTCGTCATAGTAGCCATAGTCGGCGGTGCCGACCTCCTCGGCCGCCGCTTCTTCATAGTCGCCGTCGTATTCATAGGCGGCTTCTTCTGAGGCATAAGGCGCGCTCGCATGATTGGCGGAAGATCCGCCGCAGCCGGCGACCGTCACTGCAGCTGCCAGGATCAGCGCTGCGATTTTTGCTCCGTTCTCTGCTTTCTTTCTCATAACCTGCCTCCTCTCCGGGCTTTTCGGTCACTGATTGTTTCGCCCGCTGACACGTTAAAACGGCGTTTCTCACACAGCCCGTTTATCCAAAATCGATTTGTCTTCCTGCTGTAAAGCGGACATTTTCCATCTGCTTCGTTTTTTCAATCTGCTTCGTTCCCTGCTCATGACGTTCCCTGCTCATGAACTGCGGATGCACGATTATTTCCCATATGGCACGGTATCATCCGGTCATTACCGCATGCATTCAATGACGGACTTCATCTCCTCGGGCGTCATCGGACGATCCTCCGCACAGACAGCGAAAGTGTATCCGTCATCCGTCCACTTTGCCACGGAAATGCGCCCATTATCCCCCATCATAGTCACCTCAGTTCCACCGATCCCCGAAGTCTTCTGCTCCGCATATTCGTTATAGTCGCCGCTGATATCCTCCGATCCGCTTCCTTTCCGGATACGAAAGACTTCTTCTCCTGCCGTATCGAAATAGATGATTTCGATCATGGTATCTTTGATTGCCCGGATATCCTCACGTTCAACCGAATCGACCGCGTCTTTTACGCCTTCCGGGGAGAAGGAGAATCCGGCCAGTTTTTCTGCCTCCTCAATCGTTCCGCAGGAGATAAAGGGATTTGCGATCTGCGCTTCCGCGCTGTTCTCTCCTTCCGTATCGGTATAAGTATCCGTCTCCGCTGCCGTCTCATCTGTCTCCTCCGGTGCAGCGTCCTCTTCAGCAGTCTCTCCCAGCGCGGTGTCCTCTTCTGCAGCCTCTTCCATGGCTTCACCCTCCGCTGCCGCCTCCCAGTTCACTTCGGTGCTCATGGCGTTCATTTTCGGTTGATTCAGCACTCGGAAGACGCCGGCCAGAAGCAGGCACGCAGCTGCCACACTGATCAGGACCGCGGGACGGATCCGAATGATTTTTCTGTCCGCATTCTGTTTCTTTTCAGATCCGGGTTCGGCAGTGGATGCATTTTTCGTGTCCGGAACCCTGTCTGCTTCTTCAATGTATTCGTCTTTTATATTCTCCATCGCATGGAGCAGGTCTTCACCTTTCATTGTATCGCACTCCCTGTCTTTTAAAGCCCTCGTTATCTGTTCTAAACCGCTGTCTTCCGCTCCCGCTTCACGTGCTGCGGTCAGACGTCGATTCCTTCCGCCGCGAGCTGCTTTGCCAGCTCCCGCTTCACGTGCTGCGGTCAGACGTCGATTCCTTCCGCCGCGAGCTGCTTTGCCAGCTCCCGCCTCGCGCGCATAAGCGTCATCTTCACTTTGCTCTCCCCGGCGCCGTACCGCGCGGCGATATCCTTCACGGAATCCATGTACCAGTATCTCCGGACAAACATCCCGCGTGTCTCCTCCGGAAGTTCTGAAAGGAAGCGATTGAGGACGTCTGTCAGAACGGCGCGGTCGGCCGACCACTCCTCCGCATGGGCATTCGATACGCACTCCGTGAGTTCGTCGAGCGCGAGATCCGTCTCGCCGCCCCCTCGCCTGGCTGCGCGCTCCCGCTCCCAGCGGTTGAGCGCCAGATTTCGCGCGATTTTTCCGAAGAAGGCCTTGAGTCTTACCGGGATCGTCGGGGGGATCGTGTTCCAGGCGCGGAGCCAGGTGTCACTGACACACTCCTCTGTGTCCTGGGCATTTTTTAAAATATTGCCGGCTATGGTGCCGCAGTACGCCCCGTACTTGCGGTCCGATTCCGTAATTGCGGCTTCGATGCGTTTTACATAGAGGTCGATGATCATAGTGTCTTCCATAAGAGCTCCCTGCTGTCTGTCCCAGCCTGTTCCTTTCCGTCTCTATCTTAATAGACCGGAAATTATTTGGGTGCGTCACAACTATTATATACAAAAAAAAGAGTCACAGGTAAAAAACCCATGACTCTTTCAAGTCCCGCCCGCGGGACTTGGCTTGAAACCTGCCGCCTGCATAGGCGGGGGACATTCCTTACTGAGATATTATTACAGCAGCTGTTCCGTCTGTATCAGACGATTCTGAGCCGCAGTTCCTGTCCCCGCGGTACAATCAGTCGTACCTCTCGTCGATGACACGCCTGGTCTTCTTTTCGCTGCGGGGCAGAAGGCCCAGCTCGACAACTTTGACGAGCGGGGTGAACCCGATGCGGCTCTTGACGCGCGAGGCGACGCGGTCGGCCATCTGCAGGAAGTTGACGCTTCCGTTCGTTTCTACATAGATACGCATCGTGTCGCGGCCGTCGAGGTGCGAGATGCGGATCTGGTATTCGCTCGAAAGTTCGGGGAAGGATGCGAGAATCTCCTCGATCTGCTTCGGGAATACGTTGACGCCCTTGATCTTCATCATGTCGTCACTCCGGCCCTGGATCACGTCGATGCGCGGATATTTGGAGCCGCAGGGGCATTCGCCCGGAAGGATCCTCGACAGATCGTGGGTGCGGTAGCGGATAAGAGGCGCTCCCTCCTTGACCAGCGTCGTGATCACGATCTCACCGAATTCACCGTCCGGCACCGGTTTTAAGGTCACCGGATCAATGATCTCCAGATAGATATAATCGTCCCAGATGTGCATTCCTGTGTCGTATTTGCAGTTGATGCCGATTCCCGGACCATAGATTTCCGTAAGTCCGTAGATATCGTATAGTTCGATTCCGAGTTCGTTCGCGATCCGGCGGCGCATCTTCTCGCCCCACCTCTCCGAACCGATGACGCCCTTTTTGAGGCAAACTTTGTCCTTGATGCCCCTTTTTTCGATCTCCTCCGCGAGGAGCAGCGCGTAGGAAGATGTGGCGCAGAGAACTGTCGATTTCATGTCCATCATCATCTGCAGCTGCTTATCCGTATTGCCCGGTCCCATGGGAATGACCATGGAGCCGAGCTTTTCGGCGCCGTTCTGGAATCCGATTCCGGCGGTCCAGAGGCCGTAGCCCGGGGTAATGTGAATGCGGTCTTTATTGGTAATGCCGGCAAATTCGTAACAGCGCTTGAACATCAGTCCCCAGTCATCTACGTCCTTTGCCGTGTAGGGAATGATCACGGGCGTCCCCGTTGTGCCGGAGGAGGAATGAATCCGGACCACCTCTTCCTCGGGGACCGCCATGAGTCCGAGGGGATAGGCCTCGCGGAGATCCTGCTTCTCCGAGAACGGAAGGCTCTCAAAATCCTCTACGTTCCGGACGCCGTCAATGCCGGCATCCTTCAGTTTTTTGCCGTAGAAATTGCCGCTATTAACCAGTCTTTCGATCTGACGGTTTACCTGCTGTAACTGCATCTCATTAATTTGCATTTCACATCCCTCTCTTTACTTTATTGCATGCCCTGCGCGAGTTAATGCCTGGTTCAGGCCTGCTGCTCTGCTTTCTTTGCGGGTCTTACACTAATGTATTTCTCGGTTCAGGCCTACCGGGTCTGCAGCGTATACTCCAACGCCCGGTCATTGACTTCGTGAAGCCTCTCCGGGAGCCGCGCGTGCATGGCTTCCCGCAGGTCATCGACCGTGAGACCGAGTTCTCCGCTCTCCGCCGCCGCTCCAAGCAGTACGACATTGAGTACTTTATCGGAACCGAGATCCCGGACTGCCTGCTTGGTGTCGATGAGTGTCAGGTTCCTGACATGCGCTTTAAGATACGCGAGAACCTCTTCGTACGGATAAGGCGCCGCGCCGATCATCGCACTCACCGGCATCACCGGCCGGGCGCTCACGACCACCGATCCGTTCTCCTTCAGGTACGGAAGGAGCCTCACCGTCTCCGCCGGTTCGAATCCTATGATGAGGTCCGCTCCGCCCGGCGCGATCATGGGGCCTGCGCACGCTCCCATCCGCAGGTGCGAAAACACGCTTCCTCCCCGCTGTGCCATGCCGATCGTCTCAGCGGTCTTCACGGGGATATCCTGCTTCATCGCGGCATCGGCTATGAGCCGGGACGCCAGAATCGTCCCCTGGCCGCCGACCCCGCAGAGGATGATATTCCTGGTAAGGCCGCTCTTCGTAAAGGAAAGCTTATCAGCAGGGACGTTTTCTCCTTCTGAGGCAGCCGCTTCCCCAGCTCTCCGGGTATTCCCCGGGGATTTTAAAGATGGGGCCTGCTTCTGCGATTCAGCGACCGGAACCTGCTTTTGCGGTTCAACTGCCATACCCTGCTTTCCCGGCTCATTCTTCCCGCCTCCGGATATGGCGTGGACCGGACAGATCTGTTCACAGAGCGTGCATCCGGTGCACTGGGCGCTGTCGATATATGCTTTGCCGTCTTTCTTAATGAGGCCGGGGCAGCCGAGCTCACGGATGCATTTGCCGCAGGCGATGCATGCGTCGGGATCCACGTGGGACCGTCCCTTCGGCTTTGTCAGCGCAATACAGGGCGATTTAAAAATGATCGCCTTCAGTCCCGGCAGCTCCGCCGCCCTCTTCACCGCCTCGACCGCCTGTCTGTGGTCCAGCGGATCCACTGTTTCTACAGACGAAGCGCCGATGGCCTTAAGAACAGCGGGAATGGAAACCGGATCCACCGCCTGCCCCATGAGGGTCCGTCCGGTGCCCGGATGCGGCTGGTGGCCGGTCATGGCCGTCGTCGAATTGTCAAGAATGACGAGTGTCATATCCGTCCCGTTGTACACCGCATTGACGGCACCGGTAATGCCGGATGCGAAGAAGGTCGAATCCCCCACGAACGCAAATGCTTTTGTGTCCGGTTCGACGTGAAAAACTCCCTGCGCGATATTGATCCCGGCCCCCATACAGAGGCAGGTATCGCACATATCGAGCGGCATCGCGTTGCCGAGTGTATAGCAGCCGATATCGCCGCAGTAGATCGTCTTTTTTCCCTTCATGGCCTGCTTCACAGCATAGAAGGAGGCGCGGTGGGGACACCCGCCGCACAGGACGGGCGGGCGGACCGGAAGGGGCGGAACCGGATCTTCCGGAGGTGCCGCGCCGGCTGCATTTTCCGTGCCCAGAAAATGGCTTACTGCTTTCTGCACGGAAGCCGGGGAGTTTTCTCCCGAAGGCTGGATGTCACCGGTCAGCTTGCCCCGGATTCTGACGGGAAGATGATATTTCCCGGCGGTATGGAGAAGGGCCCGCTCAATCACGGGATCAAGTTCCTCGATGCACAGCACTTCCGCAAGGCCGTCGAGGAAACGGAGCGCCAGTTCCTCCGGGAAGGGGAAGGGCGTCGCGACTTTCAGGAGGCGCGGCCGTTCCTCTCCGAGAACATCCTCCGTATAGCGGTAACTGATGCCGTGCGTGGCAATTCCCCGCCCCGGATATGCGGTCTCCGCCTCAATGCCGTTGCGCGGATATTTTGACAGGACAGCTGTCAGGTCCGCATTCCGCTTCTCTATCAGCGCATGATTTTTCACGGAAAGTTTCGGGAAAATGACCCATCTCGAGGAATCCTTCACAAACCCGTCCGGCACATGGATGCGGTATTCCTCCGGGTCTTTCACCGTGATCGCTTCGTAGCCGTGGTCGACGCGGGTTGTGGCGCGGAAGATGACGGGCGTTCCGTATGTCTCGGAAAAATCGAAGGCCTCCTGGATCATTTCATAGGCCTCGGCGACCGAGGATGCGTCAAAGACGGGGACCTTCGCGTATTGAGCGAAGGTGCGCGTGTCCTGCTCCGTCTGCGAGGAGATCGGGCCCGGGTCATCGGCGACCATCACCACCATTCCACCCTTCACGCCGATATAGCTCAGGCACATCATGGGATCTGAAGCGACGTTCATGCCCATCTGCTTCATCGTGACCAATGTGCGGGCCCCCGCGTAGGAAGCACCGCCGGCAGCCTCCACAGCGGCCTTCTCGTTGACAGACCACTCCACGTGGACGGTGCCCGGATTCCGCTTCGCGATGGTCTCGAGGACTTCGGTGGACGGGGTGCCCGGGTAGCCGGCGGCGAATTTTACGCCGGCGGCGAGGGCGCCGAGTGCAATGGCTTCATTTCCCATTAAGAATTCTTTGTGCATATGCAGTCACTCCTGATCGTCTGTCTTAGTCAGTATCAAAAGATATAAGTCCGGCTCTTCCCTGTAAGGAGGCACCGTCCGCGGCACAGTGTCTCCGGAAGCAGGGCACCCCTGCCCCGGATCAGCTGTTCATATAAGAAAGATAGTAACTTCTCCAGTCATTCTTATACAGTTCCGCCAGATCCCCGCGCTTTTTCTTATACTCGCGCACATCAAATCCTGCGCAGGCCGTGTGTCCGAGATCCATCCCGTAATTAACGAAGAAGGAAAATACCTTCCCCGGATCTGCCCCGGTGATCTCCTTCACCAACGGATAGTGGGATATATAATAATCATAATCATACACGGAGGTGTACAGCGACTCCTCTGCATCCGGAAGGTTGTATACGAATACATCATGATCCAGCGGATAGGGACAGCCTTCCACCGGCTCTTCCGGATACGCCTCACTGGATTTCTCCGGCCAGACCATACCGGCGTCATAGCGCTTGATGTTGGAGCCGTCCATATTGATGCTGCCGCCATCGACATCCGCCACAATAAATGCATGTCCTTTGTACCCGCCGTGCATATCCGTCACGATGAGTACGAACCCCTTCTTCGCATTTTCAATACCCTCGGACTCAATGAAACCGTGGGCTTTCAGGAAAGATCCGAGGTCTCTCTTCGGGTCGTCCCAGTGGACAACGACTCCTCCCTCGGGCTGGTCCGTGAATCCCAGCGACCAAAGCGTCGCCGCCACCAGCCTGTCGCAGCTGATCTTCCGGTCCGTACACGGCGGGTCAGCCATGGAATTCCCGTATACATATTTATGCTTTTCCGCGTAGTCAAGGATCCGGCCCGCCCGGTCCAGGAACCGGTCCGTTGTGAGATACCTTGCGTCCGTTATGGGGTAAACCTCATTCAGCCCGAAATATTTCTTTTTCTTTTCCGCACCGTGCGCCTCCGCTTCCGGAAAGACCAGCGTGCCCATCAGAAGCCCGAAGATAAGTGCCGCGCCTGTGATGCGGCAGATCCGTCTCTTAGTCCTGTTCATAGGAATCCCCGTTCCGCCGTCCCCAAGAGACGGCCTTCCATGTTATGAAAGCTCTCCTGCTGTTATCCCTCTTCATATTCGATATAATAGGCGTCCTCATTCCGCGGGCAGAGAAAATCCATGACTTCCTCAAGGGTCGGAAGACCCTGATAGCCGGCATGTTCGATTCTCTCTTTTCCGTCCGATGAGATCAGCGTAACGGTCGACGGCTTGGGATCCGTACTCACGGAGAGATCCGTATCCGCCGTACCTTCGCCGGTGAGCTCAATATTGAGATATCTGCGGTAATAGTAATTTGTGATCTCCGCGGAATAGACCTTTCCGTTTTCCTCTTTATCGTATACGGCCGTAACCTCGTAGACCGGAAACAGCTTGTTCTTATATTCGGATTCATTTCCGGAATCATATACGGACGCCCGCCGTCCCATAAAGATCGCCCCGACATACTGCATGCTCTCTATGTGGACTCCATACTTGCCTCGGCCCACGTCCCTCGCCAAAATATGTGCCTCCAGATCCGATGTGATCTCAGCGAAGAGGTCAGACGGTATTTCGTCAAAGTGCACCGCCATATGCGGGTAGCTGCCGAATACAGGTACGTCCGGTTCCGCTTCGGGTGTATCTGCTTCCGGCCCGGATGTTTTCTCTTCCGATGTTTCCGGTTTTTCCGGCTTTGATGATTCCCCTTTCGGTGTTTCCGCCTCTTCCGGCTTTGACGATTCCTCTTCCGGTGTTTTCCCGGCACCTCCCGTTTCCTCTGCCTGCTGCGAAGCCGGCAGAACATCCTTTCCGGGTGCGACAGCCGCGCCTTCCGCCGGCGAACCTGCCTGAGGGATGCCGGCGCCGTCTGACACAGCAACATCTCCCGCAGCCGCATCCGGTACCGCACTGTCTTCGGTCTCCGACTCTGCCCGGCTTTCTTCCGGGAATCCTTCCAAATGTTCTTCGGGGATCTCCTCGTGGAGACTGCTCTCCGCGGGCGGTTTTTTCAGCCGGCGGATCGCAGGCAGCCCATATGCCGCCATACTGTAGATGATACTGAAAACAACCACCAGCGCAAGTGCGCCGAATAGAACAGTCAGCAGGCGGGACTCCTCCCAGAATCTTCGCAGCATGCCCTGCGGTCCCGCCGATTGATGACCGGCCCCGCCCGCAGGACGTCCATAAGGACCGGCTCCACCGGCAGGTTGATCCGCGCCGGATGAAGGTCTGCGGCAGCCGGCTCCTCCGACGGGTTGATCCGCGCCGGATGAAGGTCTGCGGCAGCCGGCTCCTCCGACGGGTTGATCCGCGCCGGATGAGGGTCCTGCAGCTCCTGCTGAACGGTCTGCGCCCGCCGTCCCTTTTTCGTTCTCCCTCTCCGCGCACGCTTCCAGAGCTCTGCAGAAATCCTTCGCAGTCTGATAGCGTCTCGCGGGATTCGGGTCGCAGGCCCGCATAAGTACGGATGCCAGCTTTGGGGATGCGAAGGCGGGGAGTGGAAGCATTTCCCCGTTGATTCTGCGCATATTGGCATAAGTGAAGTCATTCTCACTGACCGGATTGGGGAAGGACGGCGTAAATGGGAGGCGCATCCCGTTCATCAGATTATAGAGCACAATCCCGAGTGAATACAGATCCGCCGTGTTGTTGTAAGGCTGTCCCCTGTACACCTCCGGGGCCATATACGAGAGCGTGCCGGTTCCGGTCATGGTCTGGCTCTGCCGCACAGATTCCATATAGCGGGAGATCCCGAAGTCACCGAGTTTGTAATTGCCGAAGCGGTCCCGGAACAGATTGCTCTCCTTAATATCCCTGTGAATGATGTTCCGCTCTTCGCAGCACGCCAGCGCCCGGCAGATATCGATCCCCAGTTTCAGAACTTCCGCCTCGTCGACGCGGCTGCCCTCCCGGAAGTAATTCGTGATGGCAAGAAGGAGTTCCATCCGGATCAGGATCGTGCATTCCTCCTTGTCGCGAAGCACTGCATAGTCTTCGATCACGACGATTCCCGGGGCGCCTTTCAGCTGCTCCATAATGTTGATCTCATTGCTGATATTTCGGATAAATGAATCGCCGAGCTTCGCGTTCCGCGCCCCCTGCATGGCAGGAGAAGCAGCCGGCTGTCCCTCTTCGACGCGCAGGACTTTTAAGGCCGCGTACGACGTGATTCCGTATTCTTCTTTCGATATTTCATATACCTCGCCGTATGAGCCGGTTCCGAGAAGACGGTGGATCTTCCACTGCGGCCACGTCCTGGCGAGATCATGCTCCGCTCTCTGTCTGCGATATTCCGATGATAAAAGCATGCGCCGCGCCCCTCCGGTTGAAATCCCTTCGAAAAAAGATACTGCTGCATATTTCCGCAGTCACTTCATAGGATTTTATCACACTGACTTCGTAAAATGAACCCATTCCGGCACATCCCGAAAGGTGCTTCCGGGAATTTTTCGCGGATCGCCGCACAGTTGGGCTGCCCGGAGAATGGAAAAGAGAGAAGGCGCGGACCGCAGTGACGCGGCCGGCTCTTCTCTCTTTTATACTTTCTCATGGTGACAAGATGATCCGGATCTTCCGTGCCCCGGCCGCATTTCCATGCCTCCCGGCAGAGCGCACGGCGCAAGGTTCCAGCCGCACCACCCTACATGGAGCCTCTCGCGGCAAGATTTCCGATGATCGCGAGGATACCCAGAATCGTTCCGATAATGCACCACATTCTTGCCGAGGACATCTTCTTCTGCTGCTCCTCCAGCGTCGCAGCTTTATTGATCCCAAGCGTATTAACAAGCGCGACGATGCCCGGAATCGTGCAGAGCAGGATCGTGATAATCGACCACGCCATAAGCCCGCCGGTCGGGATCGGAGCGATCGGCTGCGGCGCGTAATTCCACTGGTTCTGCTGATAGGTCTGCTGAGGGCCGGGATCATTCTGCTGGTATGTCTGGGCCGGCTTCTCATTCACTTCGAAATTCTGCTGCGGCTGATTTGCGTCCTTCAGCGCTGCGCCGCAATTGGAGCAGAATGCGTTATCATCCGCGTTCTGGGCTCCGCAATAGGGGCATACTAACATCTTCTGTCTCCCTCCTTTAGTCTCTCTGCTCCATTCAGAACAGGCTCCTGTATATCTGTTATATTTATCATACGGTTTGAAAAACTTCGCGTCAACAAAAATCGTTTATAATTGAGCCGCATTGAGCCACGGGGACAGGAACCGTGGTCCACTCGAAAAAGGGAAATTTCAGCCACCGGGGACGGTACTTAAAATGCCGGCAGACAGCGTAATTACAAGCATTTTTAAACAAACTCCACTCAGCCGGGGTTCCTGTCCCCGTGGTTCAGGGGGCCAGAAAAGAAAAGGCAGGGATATTGCGAAGGATCCAGTAAAGGACGATGACGGCAGTGACCCCGGCGAGAAGCGGCTGCGGGATCGACACCGGTTTCAGGCGCAGCGACGGGAATACAAGGCGCAGATATTCGTGTATCAGGATCAAAAGACATGGAGAGCCCAGCACGATAAAAAGGATATTATAGCTGAACGCCTCCGCGAACTGTCCCTGAAACAGCGCATGAATGGCCCTGCCGGAGCCGCATCCCGGACAGTAGAGGCCCGTGAGCTGATAAAAGACGCACTTGATGCCCGTGCCGGCCTGCACTTCATAAACGCACAGCAGAAAAAACAGAGCCGGCAGGGACAGCGCCGTCAGGATGCGCCGCGGTCCGACGTGCTTCTTTTTTAAAAATGTGTACAGCAGAGCTCCCGCTGCAACTCCTGCCGTGTCAATACAGACATCCCGGAATTCGCAGCTCCTTCCCGGGACAAAAAACTGATGGATCTCGTCCGTAACGGCATATAGGGCACCGGCTGCCGCGACATAAGGCAGCTGCCTGCACGGCCTGCCCCACCGCTGGTTCATAAGGGCGAGGCCGAGAAGGGTGAATTCTGTGAAATGGCCGCATTTTCGAATAAAAAAAGAGAGCGAGCCGTCTGAAACACGGATATGAAAAAGATGAAGAACGGCCAGGATTACCTGAACGATCTTTCCGCTCTCCACCGAAGAGAGCGGACCGGGCATGGCGGAGTGCACAAAGATCAGCAACATGGCCGCAATTGTCCACACCCACGCCTTTGCACTCTTTCTTTTCTTTTCATGATCCGCGACAAGCATACTCATTCCCCTCTTCCTATACGTTTTTCATTATAACAAAAATAAAGCCGGATCACATCACCGTGTGCATCCAGCCGGTATCTTCATGTGTATCCGGCCGGGATCTTCGTGTATATCCGGTGAGGATCTTCGTGTATATCCGGCCGGTATCTTCCTGCCGCATACGAAAAGCCGGGCAGCTTGGTGTAAACAATTCTCTTTCACATCGATTTGTGCCGCCCGTCAAGGGAAGCAGGATGGAAATTCCTAAGCGGGTATAAAGCTCGCAGACGGACTTCAGCTCCCCCACCACTCATTCATGCGGGGAGCGCAGCCGGACTTTTGAGCCGGGCACAGTCGCGCAGGCGACTTTCTCCTTACGCCCCGGCCATCGGGGACGCTCCTTTAAACCCCTGTATTCCTTATAGATCCGGGCTTTTTTAAGAAAGCAACGGTCAGCCGGGGTTCCTGTCCCCGTGGTTCATTTATCTGAAAAAAATGCATTCTGTCGTGAAAAAACAAAATTGCAGACCGTCCGCAGTACGATATGGGTGCATACATAAAACAGCCGGTTTCAGGGATTTTTCCGCGCACAGCAGATCCGGATCGGAGAGAAAGACAGGACCGGCCCACATCTTTGGCAAGGAGGTACAAATGAAGAAACTGATATCACGCGCACTCGTACTGGCAATGGTGCTCAGCACAATTCTCGCTCCGGCCAGTGTACACGCTGCAACCGAGAGGGGATCCTATCCGACCAGAAAGGGAACGATCCTGGTTACGACTGACTTCTATAAAGGGCTGATCCCCACGGGGCACGCCGCTATTGTGTACTCACGCAACAATGTGATAGAGTCAGTGTCAAACGGAGTCGTGTGGGGAAAGAACAACTGGAAATCGACAAAGCGGGAATTCTATGGCGTCACTTTAAGAAATACGAGCGGAAACCAGGACGCGGCGGCCGCTGACTGGTGCAGAAAACAGATCGGCAAGCGCTACAACTTCAACTACTTCAACACAGGTACGCGACAGCGCTTCTACTGCTCGCAGCTTGTCTGGGCGGCTTTCAAGGACAAGTACGGCATCAACATGAACACCGCGGCTTTCGGAAACGCCGTCCACCCGATCGAGCTGGTTACAACCAATAAAACCTGCACGATCTACTACAGAAAGAGATAAAAATGCATCCACCCCGGGATTTGGGGCCCTGTCGGCCATCTGCCCGCTGTAAACAGGAAAGGGGGATCTTCCATAATGAAAAGACATTTGAAATTACTGTTTCTTGTGCAGCTTGCCGCATCACTCCTCGTCGGCTGTGCGGGCAGGGGACAGGCTGCCTGGAGTCCGGATTACCGGACGGGATTGATTCTCACACAGGAAAGCAAAGAGACGTCAAAGATCCTTCTTCTGGACGAAAGCGGGCAGGTGATCAGCCGGCGGAACTGTCCGTATGGGACGATGGGTCATTTTGGCTACCAGCAGCAGATCATTCGGGACGGTGTCCTCTACGAGGCCCCGGTGGGTATCGCGACCAAAAAAGATTTCGGAAAAATAGTGGGATTTGACCTGAAAACAGGTGAAGCAGCCGAATACGATTTTAAGCGGGACAATATCACCGCCCTCGATGCGGACGGCACCTGCCTATACGCACTCAGCAATCTGAACGGGGTCACATACTTTGACCGGATGAACCGCGAGAGCGGCAGCATATCTACGGTAACCTGTGAAGATATCATGACCCTTCATATCTGCGTCATGGGCGGACGGCTGTATGGACTCGGAGAGAATTTGGACACAGGCAGGTTTCAGCTCTACCGGGTGGACTTTGAGGAAGAGTCCCGCATCACAATCAAGGATCTCCCGGAAAATGTGACCGAGGATCCTGTTCTGCTCAGTGCCTTCGGGCAGCAGCTCTACTTTGTCTCCGGAACCGTCCTCTATACGTATGATCCGGCATCCGGAAAACTGGCTGAGAAAACGCTGCAGGGTGACGGAGGATACGCCGCATTCCCCTATGAACAGACTGTCTTCGTAATATGCATGAGTGAGGATTACACAGACACCCGGGTAGAATTATACGACCGTAATTCTCTGGAATACATCACATCCATCGAGTTGGCAGACGCTTATTACCAGATGGAGTTAAGCGAAGACACTCTTATCTTAAGCAGCGATACGGCTTTATACTACTACGACATCAGTGACCGTCAAAAACCGCAGCTGGAAAAAAGCGTGACATTTGAAGACGAAGTCACGGGAGATTATATCTACGGAGGTTTTTTCATCAATGAAGAGAATTAATTATCTGATAATCTGTGCATTAATGACCCTGACGCTGAGTTCGTGCGGCACAAAACCCACCGGGGGAGAGAGCGCTCAAAGTACAGCCGCCTCCTCCGCAGAGAAGGAGCCGGCCCCGGAGAAAGAGGAAGAACTTGAAGAAGTCGACATCCCCGGCATGGAGAGTATGACGGATGAGGAACTCAACGAGTATCTGATCAATGAAGCCAACGAGATGGATGTCGTTACGGATCCCAAGGGTTGAGCGGAGATTGCCTTACTCCGCTCTCCTCCTCCGGGTCATCAGATTCATGACCGTGCTCCTTGGATCTGCTCCGCGGTTTATGATCTCATCCACGGCCCTGGAAATCGGCATCTCCACACCGTATTTTTCAGAAAGTGTGCACACGGCGGGAATGGCATTGATTCCCTCGACAACCATTCCGATCTTTTCCACCGCTTCTTTTGTCGGGATTCCCTGCCCGATCAGGCAGCCGCAGCGGTTATTGCGGCTGTGCCGGCTCGTCGCCGTGACAATGAGGTCTCCGATTCCGGCAAGGCCCTGAAATGTCTCCGCACGGCATCCCATCGAAAGCCCGAGCCTTGTGATTTCCGCCATTCCTCTGGTAATCAGAGCCGCTTTCGCATTGTCTCCATATCCCAGACCTTCACACATCCCCGCGGCAAGAGCAATGATGTTTTTCACGGCTCCGCACAGTTCGACCCCAAGAATATCCGGATTCGTATAAACACGCATGCAGGAATTCATAAAGACATCCTGCACTTTCTCCGCAATCCGCATGTCCTCGCAGGAAGAGACGATTGTCGTCGGAAGATCCCGCGCGACTTCCTCCGCGTGTGTAGGCCCCGACAGAGCCACATAGGAGACGCCGCTGTGTCTGCCGTCCCTGGCGAGTTCATCCCGGATCACCTGCGTCATTGTAAAGAGCGTATCCGGTTCGATTCCTTTCGCGACGTCCGCAATAATCTGTCCATCCGGAATGAAGGGAGCCGCCTCTTTCGCCGTACGCCGCACAAAGACAGACGGCACCGCAAACAGAAGAATCTCCTTGTCACTGCAGACCTCACTGACAGACTTTGTCAAAAGAAGATCATCCGGCAGAACCATTCCCGGAAGATTGATCTGCCGTCTCGTCTCCTTCATCCTGTCAATTTCATCCGGAAGTGCTGACCATACTGTCACATCATGTCCGCAATTGGTGAGCATACGGGCAAGAGCCATTCCCCACGTGCCCGCGCCGAGTATTCCTATTGATACCATAACAGCACTTTTCCCTCCTTAAGAATTATGAAAAAGCTTATCACCTTCGGGAGATGACCGCAAGCGTTCAAAGATTTCTTTTTTCCATCTTGACAGTCCTCCTAAGAAGGAGTAGGATTACTATGTCAAACATACTATGTTAGACGTAGCAACGACAGGCGGAGGATACTGCAAATGCTTCAAGCCCTGGGGAGGAACATACTTTGGCGGAAATCAGCAGTGATGTGATCCGCGGGTACATCGACACGATGATTCTCTTTCTGCTTCTGAAACGCCCTTCTTACGGATATGAGATTTCCCGGTCCATCCGGATTATAGCGGAAGGAAAGTATGTGATTAAGGAGACGACTTTGTACTCCGCATTTTCCAGAATGGAAAAAAACGGGTATGTCATCTCATTCTCACAGACAGCAGAGAACGGAAAGCGAAGAACCTATTACCGGATCACGGATAAAGGAGAGGCCTATTACTTAGACAAATGTGCCGAATGGGAACTCACAAAAGATGTCATCGAACGGTTTGTGGAGCGGAATTGCGGGCAGTGAGCCCGGTTTCATAAGGCTCATCCCGGAACGCAGAACCTTATACAGGCCGCTTTATGTACGGCAGCAGATATAATCGCGAGGACTGACATGGAAACTCTTAGAAATTACCTGAACACAATGTTTGACTCTCTTCCGGACACACCGGACGTACGGCGTGCGAAGGATGAACTCTGGCAGATGATGGAAGATAAATACACGGATCTGACGGCGGACGGTGTCTCTCACAATGAGGCGCTCGGCACCGTGATCTCCGAATTCGGAAGCCTCGATGACTTCGCGGATATGCTGGGGATCCGCAGCCTTGTACCGGTCGGCGGGTATCAGGAATCCTCCCGGGAGAGCGAGCCTGTGCCGGACCTTGAAAGTGCAAAGTACTACCGCCCTGTCCTCCAGACGGGAGAGGCAGAAACGTTCCTGAAGGAGATGACAAAAATCAGCATGATCGACGCCGCCGGAGTCGCGAGCTTCATCTACAGCATCTGCGCCCACACGATATTCGGGGAGTTGGCGGATCATCTTTCCCTCTTTCACGGAATTTTCGCCCTCATCGAGAATCTCCTTTTCTTCGGGCTCATTCTGTTCGGCGTTCTGTGCGTCATCTACGCGGACTCACTGAAGAAAAAATGGAAATTCATCTTTAAAAGAAACTGCATTCTCTCCCCGGATGCAGAAATGTTCACGGAAAACCGGCTCGCGCAGATCCGCGGCGGCATCACCCGTTTCCGCACTGCCGGCATTATCCTCTGCGCAATCTGCTGGCTCCCGGCTGCCATTCTTGACAGCATCTCCTTCTATCTCTTCTCCGACATCATCGCCCCCACCCTCCTGTTCGTCCTGGTGGGAACCGGCGTCGGTCTCCTTCTGCTGACCGGAGGCATCGAGGACGCCCACAAAAAACTTTTGAAAAAATGCCACGGGGACAGGAACCGTGGCTGACTGTACATTTTCCGAAAAACCCTGTTACCGCAAGGAAAACCGGCATTTTAAGGAGCGTCCCCGGTGTCTGAACAGCAGTCCCGGAGACGCTTCTTTATTTCTTCTCCATGTGTTATGATGAATTGTGGAATGCTGGAGTTATTTGTGATACAGAATGTCATGGTGAAATCTGTTGTGATGCAGTGTGTCATGACGAAATGTGTTGTGATGCAGCGCGTCATGATGAAATGTGTATGACAAACGCATCAACTGCGGATACCGGGGTGCTCTTCCCTGCTCCGAATCTGCTTTGGATCGGACCACAGGAACCTATCTCTTCCCCATTCCGCTTTGGATTGGGCCGCGGGATCATATCCTTCCGCCCATTCCGCTGTAGATTGGGCCGCGGGATCATATCCTTCCACCCATTCCGCTTTGAATCGCGGGATCATATCCCTCTGCCGGGTCCGTTTTGGATCGCGCTGCGGGATCCCGTCCCTGCACCATATCGGCAAAGCTCACTTTATACGAAAGGAACATGACTATGATTCGGCACATTGTATTATTTAAAATCAAGGACGAATATAAGGAGGAGATCCCCCAGCTGGTAAAGAATTTCTACGGTATGAAGGGCCGCATAGAAGGTCTGCTCGATCTGGAATCCGGTCAGGATATCCTGCACAGCGAGCGCTCCTATGACCTCGCCCTCATCACGACCTTCGACAGCCGTGCCTCCTTCGACGCCTACCAGACGCACCCGGTCCACCTGCCGGTCAAAAAGAGAATGCATGAGGTGCGGTGCGCATCCGTTGCCTGTGATTTTGAATTCTGAAGAAGCAGCCCGGCAGCAATACGCTCAAAAAAGGGAGGCAGGGAATCATTCCCTGTCTCCTCTTCTTTGAAGTCATCGGATCTGCTGATACTCATTCCAAAGCCCGTCGATCTTCCGCGCCCCGTAGATCGCAAACAGGATTGCCAGTGCCCCGACTCCGATATTGCCTCCTGTCGCCAGAACCAGAATAATCCAGACCACGGAAAACCCCGCCACAATATAGATCAGCATCATATTGGTTGTACGCAGAATTCCGATCCCCGTCCCGATAAAAAAGACCGATATCAGAACCAGCAGAATCATATACCCCTGGCTCACGCTCGCTCCCCGGGCTTCCATTTCTGCCAGCTGTCCCACGGATGCGAAGTTCAGAACTCCCGTCACAATCTGCACGATCCCGGCCCAGGTGAGCCACGATTTCTCTTTCTTCAGTTCCGGAAGATTCATAAACTCTTTCTTCGTCAGTCCCGGACGGATTGCACGGACGTCGACGGTCTGTCCTTTTGTCCTGCCTTTCGGATTCTGCACAGGCGGAATATTCTGATACGGATTTCCCTGTACAGGCTGCTGATTGACCGGCCTTTGATTGACCGGCCTTTGATCGACCGGCGCGGCAGGTGCCGGAAGCTGCGCCCCACAGTAAGGACAGAACCTGGATACGTCAGAAACGGCTTTCCCACAATTATGACAATACATATTCTCTCTCCCATCTCAATTTCCGAACTCTCATTATGAACAGTTTCTTATCTCGGCAGGCTGACAAAGCGCCTCCGCGTACAATACGGAAAATGCATCCATTCTCCGGTCAGCCGAGATCCGATGTTGTTCCGATCCCTGCCTGCCGTCTCCTACTCGAAGGACAGTTCCACATTCCGCAAATTCGCTCTGCGTCCGTATTCCGTGATGCCGGAAGAATACGTGAAGCGGACATTTACAGCACTCATACCCGGAATCGTTTCCGCGATGTTAAACGTCCTCTTTGCTATGACCTCCCCTTTCGGCGACAACAGTGTCACTCCGTAAAACGAGTAAGGGGGGTTCAGATCTTTTTTGCCGCCATTTGCCACAACGCATTCCATGACGATGTCATCATCGCTGCGGTAGATATGATAGGGGCGCATGACAATCTGGTCAGTTATAATTGTATTGTCAATATCTGCCCTGTATTCATTCAGGAAACTGCCGCCGAAAGCATAAAACAGGTAGCAGCCGGCGGCAAGCAGCAGCAAAATGCTGATAAAGAGCCTGTTTCTTGCCTGTTTGACTGCCTTTTCGGCTTCACCGCGCGAATGTAAAAGTTTCTCAAGTTCTCTTCGCAGCTCCTCCGGCCTTGCTCGTCCAGTCATCGTGGAAGCCATATCCTGCTCCTTCCGTCAAAAATCCCTTTCCGGGTATCGTTTACAGATCTCCTGCCTCTTTAAAAAACCCGCCCTCCGGCAGTGCCGGCGGTTTCTTTCCGCAATCATCCGGACGGGGTGCAGATGCTTTTCCGTGCTTCATATTAATGACAAGGTCTCCCGTTTCCGGCTTCGCCCCGAGATGAGGTGCCGGATGATCCGGCAGACCGCTCAGGTCTTCCGGCGGGACAGCAGACAGCCCGGAAACAGTCGGCGGATTGTCAGACGGCCCAGGGGCAGATGATCCGGAGGTGACCGGCGGATTGGCAGACGGCCCGGGGGCAGCCGACGGCAGCAGCGGCTCGGAAAGGAGCTCGCCTTTTTTTGCACCGCAGATGTTGCAGTAGACCCAGTCCGCTTCCAAAACCGCTCCGCAGGAGCGGCAGGTCCACGTCTCTGTCTCAGCCGGGGTAACCGGCTGTCCGCACATCTCACAGAACCGGGCTCCATGAGGCAGAGGCGCTCCGCAGGAACGGCAGAGCCATGCGGTATTGAAGTCATCTGCGCGCTGTATATTATTATCGAAATAGTCTCTACCCATTGCCAGTTCTCCATTCCTCCGCCGCAATCAGGCGGCATGATCCACTGTAAAGCGGACATTCGCGTTCCGCGCCGCTCCGCAGTAACCGGTTCCTCACCTCACGCCTTCATCGGCGCTCAGCCGGCGGTCCGTCTGCCCCCGCACGCTTCGCATACAGTTCTGCTTTTCCTGATGTGGTTTTTGGCGCAGCAGACAGGACAGTGCCAGTAATCGGTAAGCGGAAGACACTGAAACAGGATCACCGGTTCCAGATCCGGTTTCGGGGGCCGCTCTGCCTCGTAGCTGTAATTACTGTCCCCCGCCTCCATCCGGCCGGGATGCTTCTCTGTGCGTTCTCTGCCCAAAGTACCCCCGGTCCCCACAAGGCCGTCCGATGCTCCTCCGGCTTTCTCCCGGAATTCCGGGGATACGGTTCGTCCTCTGTCATACCATTCTTTCGCGGATCTGCCGGACCGCCCGGTGCCATGCGCTGGTCCGGCTTCCGTTTTCATTTTTTCCGCATCGCGGTATGCCTCCGATATCTCCCTCTTTTTTTCGGAGATAAGGGTATCGGCTGCGGACAGCGCCTGTTTGGCCCTGAAGTATTTATTCAGGCTGCTGATTGCAAAAACCACCGCGATCCCAAACAGCAGCAGCACCGGAATATCTGTAGAATTGATCATTTTTCAGACACCTCTTTCCCTTCCCTAAGATGAAAAGCAGAGTATGGTCCGCCCGTATCGTCTCAGATCGAAGAAGCAATCGTATCGATAATCAGTTCGTAGTCAACTTCCTGAAGACCGTTGCCCGCCTCCGACTGGAAATGAATCGTCTGCTCCCAGTTGGCAGAGATATCCGTCCAGTAGCGAGCCTTCGGGGCAAACAGCAGAAGTCGTTTGGCGTTGTGATCCATATAGGTCTCCTCGACTTCGTCGCCCCACCACTCCGTCAGCTCATCGAAATCTTTGGCCATGTTGGGCGGATACGCCGCGCAGGCTCTTCCGAAGCCGAGCTCATGGGTGGAAGCGTCTGTCCAGACGACGATAATATGCCGCCGTTTGACACCCCCTCTGTCCCAGTCGGACCGCATCGCATAAGCGAGCGCTTCCAGCCCGTCCTCCGGCTCGTCTCCGCCGCCGTAAGGATCCAGGGCGAGGATACTCTTTCGGAAAGATTCCTGCTGCTCCGGAAGCTTGAAGAAGTCCGTTGTCATCATCGGGATCGTGCCCTCGCTCATGCTCGCGATATAATCCCCGAACGCGATGACGCGGATCCGCATCTGGTCGATCTTCTTCCCTTTCCGCTCCATGTTCTTCTGCACGTCGTCATAAAACCGCAGGGCATTATTTTTCACCAGATCGATCACCGGGCGCATGCTGCCCGTTATGTCGATGCAGAAGACCAGATCCACATGATAAGAGACATCGTAGTTTGCTCCGTAATTGATATTATAATTCGCTGCCATAGCTTCCTCCTGCCGGCTCACCGGTATGAATATCATGTTTTCTGCTGCCGGGATGTCTCCCGGATACACACATCATCTTACATGAATGCCGGTGTAAAATTGTCTGATCTCCCTGCTCCCTTAAAGCATCCCCGCCGTATGCCACAGGTTGTCCCCCTGTTCCTTCCGTGTTTCCTGCTGATTCCCGTACGCGCCGGTTCCCGCAGCAGTTCCCGGTACAGTTTCCGGATCTTCCTGCACCTCTTCTCTTACGGAAACCCTGCCGAATGTCCGCATCAAAAACTCATGGACTTCTTCCATGGACGGCCGCTCAGAGGGTTCCAGCATCAGCATCCGGTTGATCAGATGCCGGAGATTTCCGTCCTCCACAAGCCCGGTATCCAGCCGGCCCCCTTCCAGAAGGACTGAGAAGGGATACACCGGACCGTCGGGTCCCCTGCCCGGAAGCGTGCCGGTCAGAATCTGATAAAAGATGAGCCCTAAGGCAAATACATCAATTTTCTCATCCAGCTGCACGCTCTCCCCCCGGATAAACCGGAATGTCTCCGGGGACATGAACATCTGGTCAACCACGAGATCGTCCCCGCTTTTCGGAGGATCCGCCTTGTAATAGCAGCTGTCCACATCGATCACGACAGGGGAAAGAAAACCTGCCCTGCTTCTGCGGTAAAGGATATTGTCCGGTTTTATGTCGCCGTGTACCAGCCCGTTTTTATGGAAGCACATGACCGCGTGCGACAGCGCGAGCAGAATCACGATGATCTGTTCCCCCGTAAGTTCCGAGGGGGGAGGCAGCTTTTCACTCTCGATGGCCTCCGCTGCCAGATAATACTTTGTTCCGTACCGGAAAAACTCTTCGACCCGCAGCAGATTCCCGTCCGAAGAGAGGTCCAGAATTCGAAACAGTTTATACTTATCCTGCTCAAACCGGGTACATCTTTCGACCTTCCGCCGCATCGTTTTTTCGGAGAGGCCGGCGGCCTCATCCGGATACACCGGTGTCAGGTACTCCTTCAGGAAATACCGCACCCCGTCTTTTTCTCCTATCCCCCACACGGAGAACCCGGCCCCTTTATTGGTCATCGGTTCGCTGAGGTAATAGTCCCCGATCCACATTCCTTTTGAATCCGGTTTTTTGTTCTTATTTCCCCCTCGTGCCATATCTGTCCACCTGCTCTATATCTATTTACACCGGGTACCATTCATACTCCCGCCGGTATTTCTGCCAAAGCTCCTCTGCCATCTGTTCGGTATACTTCTCCGCAATTCTGTACTGCTTCCAGAACGTTTTCAGATGCGAATAGTAATACTTCTTCACCTCATCAAACGTCCGGAATCCGTACAGAATCCCGGCAAGCGTCACATCATCCGCAGCCGCTTTTCCGAGAACCGCCCGCAGTTTTTCCTGCCACTCCTCCATCGATCCGGCCTCGTGCAAAGCTGATAGCAGAACCGCTTCAAAATGCATCGGTGTCTGCAGATACCCGAAAGCGCCGTCCGTGGCCGCGAATATAAATCCCGGCTCCCTGCATATGAGAGATGAACAGTGGATTGAAAACCGCGCATCTGCCGAAATTACATTTGTCATGGGCGCATCATTTCTTAAATTGTCAAGCGGGTCGGAATTCTGCAGGTCATCCCGCGTGAGCTGATGGAGGCCCTTCCCGTCCAGAAGGTATACCCTGGAATCTCCTGCCCAGAACAGATCCATCAGATACCGCCCCTTCTTCGGCATGCGCACTAAGACGCCCGCCAGTGTCGTCGGAAATTCCCTGACCATTTTCCCTGTGATCCGTCCGCCGGTCGAAGCCTGCTCCCGGATATGCGTAAGCGAAGCCTTTAAACAGGTTTCCCACGCAGCTGCCACCTTTTCTCCCTCCGGTATAACCGGATTCCCGGAAAACCACCGCACGAGAGTGTCAGCCGCTGCCCTCGACCCCAGGTAGGCTCCGGATCTGCCGCCGAATTCCGGATACTTTCTGGCGCCGCTGCCTCCGCATCCGTCCAGCGCGCAGGCGAATCCGTACTCCGAATTGAGCTGTAAAATGTGGCTGTCCTCACCGCTTCCGGGGATCTTTTCCTCATCGATCAGCATAAATTGTGAAAGATCAAGCAGCATACCCTGTCCTCGCTTCCTGCTTTTTCTTTACAGATTATTCCCGGCAGCCTCTCTGCCCTGATTCATGGGTACACGCGGGACCGGAGGAATGTAGGCGGAACCATCGTCCGATTCCTCCGCCTCACCGAGGGATTCCGCTTCGTCCTCATCCTCTCCCGCATACGAACCTTCTTCATCGTATGTGTCTTCATACGAATCATAGTCATCCTCTTCGGAAGCATACGATCTCTCCGCATCGGTTTCTTCCGCTGTGTCTGAAACACCGCTGTCCCATCCCTCACCTGAATCCGTCCCGGAAATACTGCTTTCTATCGTTTCAATCCGGCTTTCCAGTTGGGAGACCCTGCTTTCCAGCTGGGAAATCCTGCTGTCGGTTCCCTTCTCCCACTGTTCCAGTTCCGCTCTGTCAACGGAGGTCTCCGCCGCCGCGGCCTCCGCATCTGCCCTCGCGGACAGTTCCGAAAGAGCGGCTTTGCCCGCTCTCGCCCCGCTTCCGGCGATAAAAAGCGATATGACCGCGAGCAGAACCACCGCCGCAAGCAGAAGGCCCAGCAGAGTCATGCCTCTCTTCAGTTTCCGGATCTGCAGTTCCAGGCGCTTTACGGCATTTCCTGCTTTTCCGTCCCCTTCTTTCTCTCCCCGCAGATCCCGGCGGCGATCCCCGCCGCCGGAAGCGTCCGTATACGAGCCGCCTTCTCCCGTGCCTCTGCCGTAATCCTGCTTCTGCGGGAGCAATACCGTTCTGTCCGCGCCGTCAGAGATAGAGGCAGCGTCCCCACCGCCGGATCCCATATAACCGGACTCCGCCCGGTATACTTTTCCGGCCACGTCCTCCGGAAGTCCCTTCTCCCTGACAAGAGAGGGCACCTCGCTCCCGCAATGGCTGCATTTCCCGTTCACTATATGGAGCTGCTGTCCGCAGTATCTGCAAAACATATCGTTTTCCCCTCTATAATTCTTTCGGTCCGAAGATCAGGTTCTTCCGTTCCGCCGGTTTTTTCTCTTTCTGATCCGAAGGCGCGGTCCGGGGGCCGAAAACCAGGTTTCCCTTTTTCAAATCGTGCACCCCCGTCTTTTCGATTTTTGGATCCGGCACGATTCTGACCGTGACATCCGCTGCCTCCCCGTCTCTTTTGCCTCCGAAAAACAGACTGACGGGCGGTGCTTTCCGGACGGCCCGGAGAGCCTCCAGAAGTTCATCCGCATTCTGATAGCGCTTCCATATATCGTACTCGCAGGCTTTCAGAATCACTTCCGCGAGCTTTGGATCCGCCGCGGAGGGCGGCGGCAGCGGCTCGCTCCGCATTCTCCTGTCAAATGCGGCCTCGACGGCCGTGCGTGACAGCATCGCTTCCTTCGAATCGATAAAAGGGAAAAAATTATGATTGGCCAGCTGATAAAGAACAATGCCAAGTGAATACACATCCACGTTCGTACGGTACGGGTCTCCCCAGTACACCTCGGGCGCCATGTAATTGAGCGTTCCCTTCCGCGATCTCGAAAGCTCCGTTCGCTCAAGCGTTCTGGAGATACCGAAATCTCCGAGTTTAAAGCGTCCGTGACTGGCCACGAATATATTGGCAGGTTTTATGTCCCTGTGTATGACGTTCTCCTTTTCGCAGAACGAAAGCGCTTCACTGAGATCCTCCCCCAGACGGATCACTTCCTCCTGCGGCAGTTCATTGTGCCCGCCGGTCATGTACTCCGGAAGCGACGTCAGACACTCCATGCGGATCAGGACGTCCCAGCCGAACCCCTCGGTGCGCTTTATGACCTTGAAATCTTCAATGCTGACAATATGGCTGTGCCCCTTCAGTTTCTCAAGAATCGCGATCTCATTGACACAGTCCGAGACGACCTCCTCGTAGTAGGTCGTCAGGTCGCGGTTGTTGAGTCCGACCGCTTTCAGATGTGTGAGTTCTCCGGAGTCCGCGGGAATGGACAGAATCTTGATCGCTGCGGGGTATGTCTCCCTCATCCCGCGCCGGACTGCCCTGTAGACCACACCGAAGCTTCCCCTGCCCAGTTCCGTCTCC
>JAFRMI010000046.1 GCA_017430765.1 Lachnospiraceae bacterium
GAAGGATTCACCTGTCCTCTCCGAAGGAAAGGCAGGCGCGCATAAGATCCAGGGGATCGGAGCCGGATTTGTTCCCGATGTGCTGAACACCGGGATCTATAACGAAGTGTTCCCGTGCGCGGGCGAGGATGCGTTTGCGGCGTTGAAGCTTCTTGCGAAGAAGGAGGGCATCTCGGTCGGCATCTCCTCGGGCGCGGCGCTGCACGGCGCAATCGAGCTCGCGAAGAGACCGCAGAATAAGGGAAAGGTGATTGTTGCGCTTCTGCCGGACAGCGGTGACAGGTACTATTCGACGCCGCTGTTTACGGAGTAAGAATCCGGGCGCGTTTCCAAAAGCGGTGGCTGGGGCTGCCGGCGCCGCTTTGGAAGAAATTCCGCTGTTATGTGCAACACAAAAAGACAGAGCAGGGCACGCTCTGTCCTTTTTTATAATTTGTTCAGTTCCAGATCTTCAGTGTTTTCAGAAGTTTTTTCTTACCTTCTTCACTGAGTTTGCTGACTTCCTCCAGAATCTCGTTGTCAAGGGCTGTCTTCTCGTAATCCCTCGAGACGAGACCGATGATGGAGTCCAGTGTGCGTCCTGTCAGTTTCGCGTAAAAGATCAGGACGCGGAGTGACATGGCTGTGCGGTTATTCTCCACATTGCATATGAAGCCGGGTGTGACGTGCAGCGCCTGCGCCACCTGGTTCTGCGTGAGACCCATTTCCAGACGGATCTTCTTGACCTTCGGGCCAAGTTTCTCAACTTCGACTGTTTCTGCGGTGACATCCGGGGAGATCTCTGCCGTTTCTTCCGGAGCCGTGATTTCTTCAAGGGTTTCCTGTACGGTTTTTTTGGAGGAACTTTTACGGGTTCCGCTCTTTTTCGCGGCCGTTTTCTTGCTGTCTGCTTTTCTTGCCATATTCATCTATCCTTGGTCGTGACGGAAATACTTGTTAGAAATAATAGACAAATGATAATATTATTATACGATCCTGATTTATAGTCTGCAAGTATAAATCAGGAATCTTATCGGATCTTTACGAAGTCTTTCCGTGGAAACGGCGTTACTCGATCCGGAACTGGCTCATATAGAGATTTCTGTATTCCCCGCCCATAGCCATGAGCTCCGCATGTGTGCCTTTCTCTATAATTTTCCCGTCCCGGACAAAGAGAATGAGATCGGCGCCGATGATTGTGGAGAGACGATGCGCGATCACAAAGGAAGTGCGGCCGTGTGTCACAATCCGGATGGCATTCTGGATCTCTTTCTCTGTCAGAGTGTCGATCGAGGATGTCGCTTCGTCTAAAATGAGCAGCTTCGGATCCGCGAGAAGGGCTCTGGCGAAGGACAGGAGCTGCTTTTCACCCGTTGAGAGCCGGCTTCCTCCTTCTCCGACGTCTGCATCAAGCCCCGCCAGAATATCCCCGTCGGATACGGGGCCGCGATCCGGATCCCGCCCGCTCATACGCGCCGGAATCTTATCCGCTGAAACCAGGCGGATCGCCCGCAGGATATCCCCGTCGGAGGCATCCGGCCTCCCGTAAAGGAGGTTGTCCCGGATGCTTCCGGAGAACAGATGCGGTATCTGCAGGACGTATCCGAGGTGGCTGTGAAGCCATAGCTGGGAGCGCTCCCGCGCATCCCTTCCATCGATGAGAAGCTGTCCTTCCGCGGGTTCGTAGAAGCGGCAGACGAGGTTGACCAGAGTGGATTTTCCGGCCCCCGTTTCGCCGACGATCGCGACGTTCATCCCATGCGGCACTTTCAGATTAAAGTGCTCCAGCACATTTTCTTCCCCGTCCGGGTACCGGAACGTGACGTCCCGGAATTCGATATCCCCTGTCAGTTCTTCAAAATTCTCCCGTTTCGGATGGAAGGTATCCCCGTATTTTTCGATGACTTCCGGGGAATCCGCGACGTCCGGATTTTCCGCAAGAAGCTTCGTGAAACGCTCGATATTCACCTGGATCCGGATAAATACCGCGATATTTTGAATAAGATTCTGAAGAGGGTCCACCATTTCGAGGGCATAGGTCATGAAGACCGACAGTGTTCCGATCCGCATGACGCCTTCCCCGGACAGCCTTCCGCCCTGCATGAGGACGAGCGAAAGGGCGGTCGAACTGAGGAGAGCGAGCATCGATATAAACAGCGCGGAGCTGCGGCCCACCCGGACGGATTCCCGCAGAAACATATGTGTATCTTCCTCAAAGTCCCGCTGCATACGCCGCTCGATGCCGAGGATGCGAATGGTTTTAATGCCGGTGATACCCTCGTTGAAATCACCGGTGATCTTCGCGTTGATCTCGCGGATCTTCCGGGTGAGGCGGACGAGCCTTCCCTCAAAGAGGCTGATGACAAATGCAGCAACAACAAGCAGACACAAAATAATGGAGGCAAGTTTGGCGTCCACAAGGAGCATTAAGGCGACGGAGCACAGAATGTAGGACCCGCTCCAGACACAGTCCATCATGCGCCATGAGACCGCCTCCCCGATTTTGCCCGTGTCACTGATCACCCTGGCATGTACGTATCCCACACTGTTCTGGTTAAAATAGGAAATGAACGCGATGAATTCACCGGCTGTGATTCTTCCGCTCACGCAGAAGGAGGTCCC
>JAFRMI010000047.1 GCA_017430765.1 Lachnospiraceae bacterium
GATGATGCGGGAGACCATGATTTCTTTATTCGGGGAAGCAGGAGCAGAGGTTCCGCTCCTCTACGGCGGTTCGGTAAATCCCGGCAATGCCGAATCCCTGATCGTCCTTCCGAACGTAGACGGGCTGTTTGTCGGAAGAGCTGCCTGGAACGCAGAGGCATTCAATACCCTGATCCGGAAATCAGCCGCTGCCTGTGCCGCGAAGGCATAATCAGCAGATCAAAAGACCCCCAGATTTATACATATATAAAATGCAGCACCCTTATGTCCAGCGTCGTTTTTCGCGCAAGATATAGGGGTGCTGTATTTTTATTTTCAGCAGAACCGAATTATCCGAAGATAAAATTCATACCGTCATTATCCTCGTCGTCATCATAATCAAAGTCGTCATCGTCGTCATAATCCGATGCGATTTCGCCTGCCAGATCAAAATATGCCTCGCAGTCGGAGCATTCCTGGTTGAGCGCCACAAACGCACCGAGCGCCTCCATCTCGCTGTCATATTCCGCAAACACCGACCCGTTCACAAGGATCACCGATCCTTCCAGATCCTCACTGTTTACTTCTGCCAGGTGTTTTCCGTCTTTACTCCTGATAAACATCATGCATTTCCTCCTGTCTCCTATTGGGCGGACATACCGGTTCCGCCTGCATTCCCTGCCGTTTCGCACAGCATTATACCGATATCATACCCTCTCCTCCGTATTCACGCAAGAAAATAGCAATGAGAAGCTTCCCGTTAAACAGGGCCGCATTCTCATTGCACACCATAAACAAACTGTAACTTTACGGCAGGTCCGCCCTCAAAGCGGCATGTCCCGTCAGTTCCTCCGTCCGCGCATCCGGCTGGCCAAATCCCGCGAAAATCTCGGCGCCGCTGCCTTCATGCATGCGTATGCCGTCTTCATTGATCACCGTAAACGCCCTTTCCGGTATAACGATCTCCACGGTTTCTTCCGATCCCGGCAGCATATGAATTCTTTGAAATGCGGCCAGTTTCGGATTTCTGCACTCCAGTTCCGTGCCCTTTACCTTCACATATACCTGCAGTACATCCGATACCGGGCAGCTGCCCGCATTCTTCACACGGATCTTAGCGACAGCGGTACCTTCCTCCTTTTTGAAGACCTGCAGATCCTCCGCCTCTGCTGCCCCATAGGTGAGACCATATCCGAAGGGATAAAGCGGCTCATTTTCCAGATAGCGGTACGTCCGTCCCTTCATGCTGTAGTCCGTAAATTCCGGCAGCGGGTCCTCGTTCCGATAAAAAGTGACCGGCAGTTTCCCCGAAGGCGCCGCGTCCCCCATCAAAATCTTCGCGATGGCCTCTCCGCCGCGTCCGCCCGGGTACCAGCACTGCAGAACCGCCGCGGCGCGCTCGTCAGAGTTCGTGAGATCGATGGCACTGCCCGTGAAATTGAGCACGGTTACCGGTTTTCCGACGGAAAATACAGCCTGCATCAGCCTTCTCTGCGAAAGCGGAAGCAGCAGATCCTCCTTGTCTCCGGAGGCATAGGCGTTGCCCGTATCTCCTTCCTCACCCTCAAGAGTCTCGTCGAGGCCGACGCACAAAATCACAAGATCCGAGTGCTCCGCAACCGTCAGCGCTTCCGCGATACGGTCGTCTTTTTGCGCGAGAGGCTCTTCCCGGTCAAGGAATTTATGGCAGCCCTTCGCGTAAAACAGCCTGACTTTATCGCCGAGACGCTCCTCCAGTCCCTCCACGACCGTCACGCCGCGGGACGGCGTCCCGTGATAATTGCCGACAAGAACGCCCGGGTCATCCGCGTTGGGACCGATGACGCCGATCCTTCGGATGACCGTTCCGTCCGGAAGAACAGGCTCATTTCCATCTTTCATCAGCGGGAGGATCCCGTTATTCTTAAGCAGAACGACACTTTCAAAAACCGCTCTCTCGGCGATCTTCCGATGCGCCGGTGAGTCGACGATTTCATACGGAATCGCATCGTATGGCGTCTCGTCAAACATTCCGAGAAGGAACCGGGTCGTAAAGAGACGGACCGCGGATTCCCGGATATATTCCTCCGGCAGTTTCCATTCCCGGTAAGCGCTCATGATGTCCCGGTACGTACAGCCGCAGTTGAGATCGCAGCCGCTCATGAGTGCGGTCCGCGCGCTGTCCTCCGAGGACTTTGTGATCTTATGATTTTCATGGAAATCACGGATCGCCCAGCAGTCGGACACATAGTGTCCTTTGAAACCCCATTTCCCGCGGAGTACCTCCTCCATAAGATACGGGTGCGCACAGCAGGGATCCCCATTGGTCCGGTTGTAGGCGCCCATGACGGACTCCACATCCGCCTCCCGGACGCTCGCCTCAAAGGCGGGAAGATACGTCTCAAAGAGATCCTTCATCGATGCTTTCGCGTCAAATTCATGGCGGATTGCCTCCGGACCGGAATGTACAGCGAAATGTTTCGCACAGGCCGAAACAAGAAGATATCCTTCTTCTGCCGCCTTCGCGCCGTCTCTTTCCGCTTCCGAAAGGAACTCGTCGTCTTCCCTGTCCGGCGCCTCTTTTCCCTTCGCAAGAAGCCGGCCCTGCAGGCCGCGGATAAATTCCACCGCGAGGCGCGAGATCAGTTCCGGGTCCTCCCCGTACGTCTCCTGGCCGCGTCCCCATCTGGGATCGCGGAACAGATTCACATTCGGAGACCAGATGGTGATACCTTTGTAGATATCCCGGTCTTCCTGTTTTTTTGATTCGTTGTATTTTGCGCGGGCCTCCAGTCCTACCGCGGTCCCGATTTCACCGAGCAGCCCGGGATCAAATGTCGCCCCGAGCCCGATCGCCTGCGGAAAAACCGTTGCGGTTCCCGCCCTCGCGACACCGTGGAGTCCCTCATTCCACCAGTTATACGCCGGAATATTCAGATGTTCTATCTCCGGCGCGTCGAATCGAAGCTGAGAGGCCATCTCTTCGATCGTCATCTGATCGACCAGTTCC
>JAFRMI010000048.1 GCA_017430765.1 Lachnospiraceae bacterium
ATCTCCAGAGCCACAATCTGGCGCGCTAACCAACTGCGCCACACCCACCGTAAATGGGGATTCTTCCGCTCCCCGCCGTGCCTGAAGGGATTCGAACCCCTGACCCACGGCTTAGAAGGCCGTTGCTCTATCCGGCTGAGCTACAAGCACTGATGCAATTCCTCCGCCCGGCCTTCCCGGGTAAAATCGAAAGAAAAAGCGGGTGATGGGAATCGAACCCACCTATCCAGCTTGGAAGGCTGGTGTTCTACCAATGAACTACACCCGCATGAATATTAACGAAATCGGGGTGACAGGATTCGAACCTGCGGCTTCCTGCTCCCAAAGCAGGCGCTCTAGCCAAGCTGAGCCACACCCCGTCAACTAACCCGCGCGAATTGGATCTCTCCGCAAACGCATTAGTTATTATATTGATTTTGCAGGATGGTGTCAACTGTTTTCTGAAAAAAAATGCAACTGCTGCAGCCTGCCCCTCCCTGTCCGGGACTGACGGCGGGTACGATCCGGCGATCTGCCGCAGGCAGACGCAGGCACATTTCAAAAAACACCTGCCACCATCCCATCCGACTACCAGAACCTTCTCTGCGTCTTTTTCTTTCCTATATACTCGATCCGTATATCCACGTTTCCGCTTTCATCCCGGTCCATGATCATGAAACTCGGCTGGCGGCCCTCCTGCCGCGGATACGCAAGGGAGCCCGGATTCAGTATGAGCATCTCCGGATCGGTGCGGTCAATGACCGGCCGGTGCGTATGTCCGTAGATGATGCACTCGCATCCGTGGGACTTTGCCGCCTCTTTGATCGTTTCCATACTCCACCCCACATGGTAGGTATGGCCGTGCGCGACAAAAATCCGCATGCCCATGCGGTAAATTACTTCATACATCGGAAGATCCGAGTAGTAGTCATTATTGCCCTTCACAATCGTGCAGGGGCAGCCCGCTTCTTTTCTGATCTCGTCCTCACATCCTTCGACGTCGCCGCAATGGATCATCGTGTCGAAAGGACGGGCTCTCTTCATCGCTTCCCGGAGTTCCTTATTTCTGCCGTGTGTGTCGCTGACAATGAGTACTCTCATGCTCTTCCTTCCGTCAGTATTTCATCCAGTCTCTTCCGCATCGCGCGCAGGGCCTTCCCCCTGTGGCTGATGGCGTTCTTCTCCTCCGGAGAGAGTTCCGCCGAATAGCGTCCCTTCTCCGGCACATAAAAGATCGGGTCATAGCCGAACCCGTTTTCCCCGCGTTCCTCGTACCCGATAATGCCCTCGTAAACCGCCTCCTCGACCAGTTCTCTCCCGTCCGGAAATACGCAGGCAATCGCGCATACAAAGCGGGCCGTGCGTTTTTCCTCCGGCACCCCGGCAAGCAGACGGATGATCTCCGCGTTCTTGATCCGGTAGGAAGTATCCTCCCCCATCCACCGGGCCGAGTACACGCCGGGTTCCCCGTGAAGCGCGTCGACAACCAGTCCGGAGTCGTCCGCCATCGTGATCTCTCCCGACGCCTCACAGACGGCGCGGGCCTTGATCAGGGCATTTTTATAAAATGCATCCCCGTCCTCGACCACCGAAACCGTGACGCCGGCCTCTTTCATGGAGACAACTTCGATCTCCGGGCCCGAGAGAATCTCCCGGATCTCCTCCATCTTGTGCTGATTTCCTGTCGCGAATACGATCTTCATTGTTTTGTCTCCTTCCGCGGAGGCTTCGGCCCCATATACTGATACAGGTATGTCCGAAGCATCCCGTTATATATCTTTCTGTTTTTATCCGCTTTCTTTCCGATGGCGCGCTCCGCATCCTCATAAGACGTGATGAGGTACATCGACCAGGAATCAAGCCGCCGCCAGGCGTCTCCGATCTCCCGGTACAAAGCGGAGAGGTTTTCCTGTTCTAAAAGACGCTCGCCATATGGAGGGTTGGTGATGATAAACCCGTATTTTTTGGGGTGATGCATTTCCGCAACCGGCCTTCTTTGAAAATGGATCAGTTCCCCGACCCCCGCCGCCTCCGCATTCTCTCTCGCCGCGCGCACGGCCTTGCCATCGATATCATATCCCTGAATGGAAACATCCGCAAGACCGGACCGCACGATATGGGATTCCGCGCTCTCCCGCGCGCGCCTCCAGTCCTCCTTCTCCACGATGGACGTCCAGGATTCCGCCAGAAATGTCCTTCTCAGACCGGGCGCAATCTTTTTGGCCCGCATCGCCGCCTCAATGGGAATGGTCCCGGAGCCGCAGAAAGGAT
Organism: Lachnospiraceae bacterium; assembly: GCA_017430765.1. Next base: position 2,251 of record JAFRMI010000048.1, read on the forward strand.
CGACCAGGATCCGGTCCGGAAACCAGGGTGTAAGCCCGATGATCGACGCAGCCAGTGTCTCCGACATCGGCGCGGTCACCGGCGATACGCGGTACCCTCTCTTATGCAGCGCGGTCCCGCTTGTATCGAGGCCGATCGTCACCCGGTCCCTGCGAATCGCCACGCGGAACGGATAGGCGGGCCCGTCCTCCGGAAAGCGCTCGATCCCGTAGTGTTTCTTCATGCGCTCCACCATCGCCTTCTTCACGATCGACTGGATATCCGAAGGAGAGAACAGCGCGCTGCGGACGGAGGAGGCCTTGGTCACCCAGAACTTCGCGTCTTCAGGAAGATACTCCTCCCACGGAATCTTCTTCGTCTCCTCAAAAAGTTCATCAAAACTCCTGGCGGAAAATGCAGCCATCAGGATCAGGATGCGCTCTGCACAGCGCAGTTCTATATTCGCTTCCGCCGCTGTCTGCGGATTCCCGCGGAAGAGAACCCGGCCGTCCTCAACGGACACGATCTCCCAGCCCTTCGCCTGGATCTCCCGTTTCAGCACGGCTTCGAGCCCAAAATGGCACGGCGCGATGAATGTCATGTGATTATTCATATCTATTTTTTAAAATTGTGTTAAATTTTTGTTGCTTTTTCATATTGTATCGTATATAATTCGCATTGTAAAAGAATTTACCCTTCAAAAATTTTTTTACAACCCCTTATTAATTTATTTATACTCCCCTGAAGAGGCCTCCGGCTCCCCCGGCAGGCCTTTTCACTTTTATCTTTTCATAAATATGGTAGATTTCAAACAGGAATGCTATAATC
>JAFRMI010000049.1 GCA_017430765.1 Lachnospiraceae bacterium
ATCCAATCGGTCAGGAACACTGACATCGCTTTGATATCTGCGTTTCCATCCATCGAAATTACTTTGGTTTTTCGTTCCTTCTTACAAGAAACTGTAAAGGTATTTCGGGTTAAGTATGTGTTTCACTGTTCAGTTATCAATGCTCTTTTGTTCGCTTTCGTCTCGCGCGAACGAATGATATATTAACACCTGCACGAGGCAGGTGTCAACACCTTTTTCAAATTTTTTTCAATTATTTTTTGAGGCCCTGTTTTCCGGCCGGAAAACTCCCTTTTTCCTGCCTTCCGTTAAGGCATTGGCACCACTTTTCCCAGTCCGGCCTCATCATTATTCATTGATGATCAAATCCTCGAACGCCTTCTCCCTGACCCAGACAGCGACATTGCCGCCCTCTGTCCGGAATTCGCCCCATCCTTCGTCATCAATCACAACCTTTTCCTGGCAGTTGCCGATGGCGTCGCAGAATGCCTCACCGGAAAACTCTGTCCCCATGAACATTCTCTTCTGTCCGCCATCCGCATTGCTGAGCAGGACAGCCGTACCGGAATCCGGATGCTCCGCATCTCCGCGTCGGACCCAGCCGATGATATGGGGGTCGTCAAAATAGTCGTTTTCCTCCCCGTAGGCATAGGAGTAGCGAATCTTGATCATTTTCCCCAGATTCGGGACGAGCGGCCGGTTCTTTACCGGGTTCCCGTAATAATCCGAGTAGAAAACACAGGGAGTGCCGACGGTCCGAAGCAGAATCATGGCATAAGCCAGCGGTTTAAACCAGTCGCTCACGAAAGATTCCAGGCTCTGCCCGTACTGTGTGTCGTGATTGTCTACGAAAGTCACCGACTTGTCCGGACGCTCGCTGATCAGAGTATTCGCGAAGATTCCCCGCATATCGTAATCTGCCCCCGCCTGGGACGCGTTGAAGAAGTTGTAATGAAGGGCCACATCAAAAAGTGACAATTCATTATTCACCGAATCCAGATAATAAAGAAGCCGTCCGATATCACCGCTCCAATATTCTCCGACAGCGGGAAGTTCCGCATTTCTCTCTTTACGAATATACTGCAGTATATTCTTGTAAAAAGAAAAGCTGATATGCTTCACGGCATCCAGCCGCAGCCCGTCGATGCCGGTTTCGTTTATATACCAGTCGAGCCACTTCTTTGTTTCCTGAATGACGACCTGGTTTCCCATATCGACATTCATACCCATCAGGTAGTCGAAATTTCCGTTCTCAGGGTCCGTGTCCTTTTTCCATTTCTTCCCCGTAAACCGGAAGATCCGGTCCTGATATTCCTCGCCCTCAGCCCAGTCCGTTCCGGAAAAGTGCCGGTGGTCCCAGGTAAACGTGCTGTATTTTCCGCCCCTGCCCGGAAATGTGAATTTCGACCAGACCCGGATCTTCTCCTTGCCGCCCACCTGTACATTCCGGTCCTCTGCGGAATCTGTCACGGCAGAGACGACTTCGACTTCATCCCCGCCCATGCGGTGATTGAGAACGATGTCCCCGAATACACGGATTCCGGCATCATGAAATGCACGAATCGCCTCCAGATACTCTTCCTTTGTCCCGTATTTTGTCCGGATCGTTCCCTTCTGGTCGAACTCCCCGAGATCATACATATCATACACACCGTAACCGACGTCCTCCTGCGAGGTTCCCTTGTACGCGGGGGGAAGCCACACCTCCGTGATGCCCAGCGATGCGAGATTCTCCGCCTTCGCCGCGCACCTCTTCCACCAGAGGCCGTCATTCGGTAAATACCACTCAAAATATTGCATCATGGTTTCGTTATGAATCATGTCTATCTTCTCCCTTCCCATGAATCGCATAGGTTCTACCATACTCTGAGCAATCTGTCAAATCCTCATCGAAAAAATGCCGGATCATGCACCGCTCTCGTGCAGAAAGCAGGCGCATGCGATCCGCAAACACACAGAATTGTTAAAGGACTTCCCGGATCGCCTCCGCGACCGAAGCGACCGGAACAATCCTTACGCCCTTGATTTCCTTCAGGGACTTATGATTTGCTCTTGGCAGAATCACCGTGTGGAAACCGAGTTTTCTTGCTTCCAGCACTCTCTGCTCCGCCTGGCTTACGGCGCGTACCTCGCCGGAAAGTCCGACTTCGCCAAATGCAACCACATCGTCGCCGATCGGCCTGTCTTTGTACCCCGATGCAAGCGCGAGCACAATCCCAAGGTCCACCGCGGGTTCTGTCATCTTGATACCTCCGGCGATATTCACATACGCGTCGCAGCTGCCGAGGTGCAGACCGCATCTTCTTTCAAGAACCGCCAGGAGAAGGTTCACACGATTGTAATCCGTCCCTGCTGCCGTCCTCCTCGGAATTCCCAGGCTGCTCGGACAGACCAGAGCCTGAATTTCAATCAGAACCGGCCGTGTTCCCTCCATGGAACACGCCACCACGGAGCCGGAAGCCCCCTCAGGCTTCCCGCTCAGCATATACTCGGAGGGATTCGGGACCTCGACAAGTCCGACATCCCGCATCTCAAATACACCGATCTCATTGGTGGATCCGAACCGGTTCTTTGCCGCTCGCAGTATTCTGTAGGAAGCGTGACGGTCGCCCTCAAAATAAAGGACTGTGTCCACCATATGCTCCAGCACGCGCGGTCCTGCCACGGCACCGTCTTTGGTGACATGGCCGACAATGAAGATCGGGACGGCGAGCGTCTTGGCAATCATCATAAGAACACCGGTCGCTTCCCGGACCTGTGAGACCGAGCCGGGAGCGGAACTGATCTCCTCGCTCATCATGGTCTGGATCGAATCGATGATGCAGATCTCCGGACTGTTCCTCCCGATACATTCCCGGATGTCCTCCAGATTGGTCTCCGTCAGAAGATACAGCGTATCCGCGGTCTCGCCGAGCCGCTCCGCCCGCATCCGGATCTGCTGGAGGGATTCCTCGCCGGATATATAAAGAACTTTTTTCCCGGAATGAGCCAGGTTCCTGCACATCTGAAGCAGGAGCGTCGACTTTCCGATTCCCGGGTCTCCGCCGATCAGAACCAGAGAGCCCCTGACAATTCCGCCGCCCAGGACTCTGTCAAATTCCCCGATCCCGGTCGACGTGCGCACCTCCGCGTCAAGAGAGATGTCTTTCACCCGTACCGGTTCCGCGCGCCTGCTCGAAGACCGCCCGGAAGGAGCGGGCTTGCCGGTACTGATCTTTTCTTCAACAAATGTGTTCCACTGCCGGCACCCCGGACACTGCCCCATCCACTTCGAGGACTCGTAACCGCAGTTCTGGCAGAAGAACATCGTCTTAGCTGCTTTCGCCATAATCTTCTTCCCATATGGAAAGCGGATCGTAAAGCGGGCATCCGCAGCCCGCTTCGCTCCTCATGAACCGCCCTTCCGTTATCTCTTCCGGATCTCCACCTGCACCGGTTTCTCACCGCAGGAGATACTGAAGGAGAGTTTTCCGCCGAGCGTCGCATGAAGCGACCCTCTGTCCTCCCCATCTACGAACAGCTCATAGTTCGTCTCCGGATCCCCCTGCACCGTGATCTGGGCATCCTCCGTCCCCTCCACGGTAAATGTGATTTTATCTGCAGTTTCCTTAAGGGAAAATACAGCCGTTCCCGGCTCCGATTCATACATAAACATCTCATTCCGCTCGAGTCTTGTGATCTCCCGGAAGGTTTTCACCTTATAGAGATCCCCCTCGAATTCGAAGTCCGATTTCTTCGTCTTCGCCGAAAGCTCATAATCACCGAAACTGATTGTACCGTCCGCTTCCAGGCGGATCAGCTCCTTAACTGCTGCCATGGATGATTCCTCCTTAAAATACAGGGACAATGGTAACTGTCCAGTGAGCCTGAAGTACCCTGCTGCCGATGGCGTATCACGAGGTACTTCGGGACCGCTGCAGACAATCCGGGATGCGAAGCGCGCATTGCCTGCGGGTGCAGCTGTCCGAAAGAGCGGAACAGCCGCAAACTATGGATTTATCAGTAAACGGCTTCCGCCGAATTACCTTCATGTACAGAAAAACCCTGCCCTCCTGTGCGCCGCATCTGCAAAAAAGTCTGTGCAGATCAGCGGATGGCCAAAGGCTTTTCCTCCGTCACGCTTTCTCCTGCTCTTTCCGCGCGACCGTAAAACGCACTTCCTCTCCCGATACGCCGATGGTCAGCGTGTCGCCCTCCCGGACCTCTCCGGCGAGCAGTTTTTCGGAGAGAGGATTCTCGATGCGTGTCTGCATCTCTCTTTTAAGCGGCCTCGCCCCGAATTTCGGGGAAAAACCCTTGCCGGCGATGTATTTGCGCAGCGTGGGAGTCATACGGATCCGGATATGAAGCTGCTTTTCCGCCCGCTCTTTCAAATCCTTAAAGAGAAGACCCGCGATCTGCTCCACCTCTTTCTCCGTCAGCGGATGGAAGACGATGATCTCATCAATCCGGTTGAGAAACTCAGGGCGGAAGATCCGTTTCACCTCATCCATTACCGAGGCTTTCATCTTCTCATAATCCTGCTGTGCATCCTCCCTCGCCGAAAAGCCGAGACGCTTCGGATCGATAATGGACTGCGCACCGGCGTTGGAAGTCATGATGATACAGGTATTCTTAAAATCCACCCTTCTTCCGTGGGAATCCGTAATATGTCCCTCATCGAGGACCTGCAGAAGGATGTTGAATACATCGGGGTGCGCTTTCTCAATCTCATCGAAAAGGACCACACTGTAGGGGTGCCGGCGCACCTGCTCCGAGAGCTGCCCGCCGTCGTCATGACCGACATAGCCCGGGGGCGACCCGATCATCTTGGATACGCTGTGCTTCTCCATATACTCCGACATATCCACGCGGATCATATTCTGCTCCGACCCGTATACCGCTTCCGCGACGGCCTTGGAAAGTTCCGTCTTTCCGACACCAGTCGGCCCAAGGAACAGGAAACTGCCTGTCGGCCGGTTCGGATCCTTAAGTCCGACCCGTCCGCGGCGGATCGCGCCCGCGACGGCGGAAACCGCCTCTTCCTGTCCGATCACGCGTCTGTGCAGCTCTTTTTCAAGACGGGACAGCTTCTTTGATTCCTCCTCCGCAATCTTCGCGACCGGAATCTTTGTCCAGTCCGCAACGGCGAGCGCGACTGTCTCCGCTGTAACAACAAGGGAGGGTTCGCTGTTCTCCGCCTTCTTCCGCCGCTTCTTCTCCTGCTTCTTCTGCTCCTTCCCTGCCTCCTCCCGGAGTTTGGCCGCTTTCTTGAAATCGCCTGACAGAAGCGCCGTCTCCGCTCGTTCCAGAAGATCACGGCTCCTGTCCTGTTCCCCGTCCGCCCCCTCGCTGTCCGGGCGGATGCGGAGCCGGGAAGCCGCCTCATCAATCAGGTCAATCGCCTTGTCAGGGAGACGCCTGTCGTTGATATAGCGCTCCGACATCTCCACCGCCGCGGTGAGAGCCTCGTCGGATATCTTAAGACCGTGATGCTTCTCGTAATACGGACGCAGTCCCTCAAGGATCCGGATTGTCTCCGAAGGAGTCGGTTCCTCCACATTCACGGGCTGGAAACGCCTCTCAAGCGCGGCATCCTTCTCGACGTGCTTCCGGTATTCCTCGACAGTTGTCGCACCGATCACCTGGATCTCTCCTCTCGAGAGAGACGGCTTCAGGATGTTGGAAGCGTCGAGAGACCCCTCGGCACTGCCGGCTCCTACCAGGGTGTGCAGTTCATCAATGAAAAGAAGTGTATTCCGGTTTGCGGACGCCTCCCGGACCACATTACGGATTCGCTCCTCAAACTCACCCCGGTACTTGGATCCTGCAACCATGCCGGTCAGATCGAGTACCAGAAGGCGCTTGCCGCGCATCTCAGGAGGTACGCGGTTCTCAGAGATGCGGATCGCAAGCCCCTCCACGATCGCTGTCTTGCCGACTCCCGGCTCCCCGATCAGGCAGGGGTTATTCTTTGTCCGTCTGCCCAGGATCTGCATCACGCGGAGAATCTCACTCTCCCTGCCGATCACGGGATCCAGTTCCCCCTTCGCGGCAAGCTTTGTCAGGTCCCTGCTGTACTGGTCAAGCGTGGGCGTTGAACCGTCTCTCGCGCCGAACGCTCCCTCAGCCAGCTCCCGCACATTGATCGTGCCTTCCGCGTCCATGGCGGTGATCGTCTCCCCGTAGAGTTTCCGGATATCTATGCCCAGCGTATGGAGAAGCCTTGTTCCGACGCATTCCGTACTGCCGAGCATCGCCAGAAGAATATGTTCCGTTCCGATCTCAGCGGACGCCATCTCTCCCGCCAGACGGTCCGCCTCCGCAAGAATCTGGCGCGCACGCGGAGAAAAGCCGGTTCCCTCGTCAATGGCGATATCCGCATCCGGTGCGATCAGACGGTCGATCAGCGCCTCCAGGCGGTCCGGCATGACGCCCGCCTCGCTCAGCACATGCGAAGCCGTTCCGTCCGTTTCTTTGAGGAGCCCGGTCAGAATATGTTCCGTGCCCGTGTAATTCTGCCTGTGGTACGCAGACACCCGCCTGGATATTTCAAGCGCGTGCTGTGCTTCCTTCGTATACTGTCTGCTCATATTGTCTGTTCATACTCCTCACAAATCTGATCCACCAGCTCGTGTACTCTCTCTGTGGAAATCTTCCGCACGCTGGCTTTCGCGAGCGCCACTTTCAGGGCCTCACAGAGTTCCCTCTCCGCATCCGTCTTCTCCGGATTGACGGATACGACGGCTCCCCGCCGCCGGTCCATCTGCAGGAAGCCCTCTTCCTTCAAAATGGAGTACGTCTTGTTAACGGTGTGCATATTGATCCCGATCTGATCGGCCATATCGCGAACGGAAGGAAGGCTTTCACCCTGCACAAGATTCCGGGTCGCGATTCCCACGATGATCTGCCGGTAAAGCTGGCGGTAGATCGCCTCTTCACTTTGAAAGTCTATCTCAATAAACATAACCTCACGCCTCATCTCGGTGCCAAAACGCGCATTTGTTCTATCGGAAATATAACATAAACCGGTGAAAATGACAAGAAAAAGAGGCCGCGGAATATGTGCGGCTTTCGGAGAAAACCTGACCGCGCACAGGCTGTCGGCCCGCCGGAAGAAAATAAGGGAGCAGGGACGAACCCCTGCTCCCCGTACGACCCTGTTATAGCGCTGCGGATTCCATCATGCCTTTGGCCTCTGAAATCCTGCCGGTCCTTATGCCGGGCTGAAACTGTCCTTTCCGACACTGCACAGCGGGCACACCCAGTCTTCCGGGACGTCTTCCCACGCGGTTCCCGGCGCAACGCCGTTGTCCGGATCACCTGCTTCCGGATCATAGACGTAACCACAAACATCACAGACATACTTATCCATAGTAAAACCTCCTTTTGCTAATCAGCGGGGTCTGCATGACGGATCCGCTGCAGTCCCATTATAGCACATAAAGACTCAAAGTACCTCATCGATCGCATAACCGATATCATGCCGCATGTACTTATTGGCAAATGTCACGCGCTCCGTCGCCGCATAAGCCCTGGCGCGCGCCTCCTTAAGAGTCGGCGCGAGAGCCGTCACGGCAAGGACGCGCCCGCCGTTCGTGACGATCTGCCCATTTTCATCGAACTTTGTTCCCGCATGGAATACGATCTCGTCATCCAGTCCATCGAAGGATTCCAGTCCTCCGATCGGGAATCCCTTCTCATAGGAGACGGGGTACCCGTCGGATGCAAGTACGACGCACAGGCACGCGTCATCCTTAAAATGCAGCTCTTTCTCCCCGAGTTTTCCGTCCACGCACGCCTCGATCACATCGATGAGGTCGTCCTCCATCCGCGGAAGCACGACCTGTGCCTCCGGGTCTCCGAACCGCGCATTGTATTCCAGGACCTTCGGCCCGTCGGCCGTCAGAATCAGGCCGAAGAAGATCACGCCGACAAACGGCCTGCCCTCGCTCGCCATCGCGTCGACGGTTCTCTGATAAATATGCTCTCTGCAGAAAGCATCCACTTCCTCCGTATAGAAGGGGCTCGGTGAGAAATTCCCCATGCCTCCCGTATTCGGACCCGTATCTCCGTCGCCCGCGCGCTTGTGATCCATCGCGGAGGCCATCGTCCGGATCGTCTTCCCGTCGACAAACGACAGCACGGAGATCTCCCGTCCGGTGAGAAACTCCTCAATCACCATCTGATTTCCGGAGTCGCCGAACTTCCTGTCCTCCATAATCTCGCGGACGCCCGCTTTTGCCGCCTCCTCGTTCTCGCAGATCAGGACGCCCTTGCCGAGGGCCAGTCCGTCAGCCTTCAGCACAATCGGATAGGACACATTCTCAAGAAACGCGTACGCTTCTTCCGGTGAGTGCGCGATCTCGTAGGCAGCCGTCGGAATATTGTATTTCTTCATGAGATCTTTGGAGAACGCTTTCGAGCCTTCGAGGATGGCCGCATTTTTACGCGGACCGAAAACACGCAGGCCTTTCTCCTCGAAAACATCCACGATCCCGCCGACCAGCGGGTCGTCCATCCCGACAATTGTGAGATCGATTCCTTTCTCCTCGGCAAATGCAGCCAGTTTATCGAATTCCATCGCTCCGATCGGCACACATTCCGCGACCTGTGCGATCCCGGCATTGCCCGGTGCGCAGTATATCTTCTCCACTTTCGGGCTCTTCGCCGCTTTCCATGCGATCGCGTGTTCCCGTCCGCCGCCGCCAACTATCAGTATTTTCATGTGAGCACCTCCTTTACCGGTCGCTGATGATAACGTGGTTGTCATTGTCCACGGAGACTTTTCCCTCCGCGATCAGGCGGATCGCCTCCGGCAGGATCTTCCATTCCGCATTCTCCATAATCCGTCGCTGCAGAACTTCCGGTGTGTCGTCCGGTAATACCTCCACGGCTTTCTGCAGGATAATCGGACCCGCGTCAAGATCCTCATTGACGAAGTGCACCGTCGCTCCGCTGAGTTTTACGCCCCTCTTCAGCGCCGCCTCATGAACGCGCAGCCCGTAATAACCCTTCCCGCAGAAAGCGGGGATGAGGGCCGGGTGGATATTGACGATCCGGTTCGGGTACGCCTCGATCAGCATCGGCGGAATCTGCAGCAGGCAGCCCGCAAGCACAATAATGTCCGGGCGGTAATAGTCAATTCTCTCTTTGAGAGATACGTGGAACGCCTCCCGGTCCGGATACTGCTTCGGGCTGATCACTTCACCCTGAATCCCGGCCTGTTCCGCTCTTGTCAGCGCGTAGACGCCCGGATTATTGCTGATGACGCACGCGATCTCCGTATTCGGAATGCTCCCGTCGCGGATGCGGTCGATAATTGCCTGCAGATTGGTTCCGCCCCCGGAGACCAGTACGACAAGCCGCATTGTTTTTTTCAGTCCGTTCTCCATCTGGATACCTCCGTCTCTCATTACAGGAGCGTGACGCCCTTCCCGCCTTCCGTAATGGCACCGATCTCATAAGCCGTCTCCCCGGCATTGCGAAGGGCTGCCTGCGCCGCGTCCGCATCCGCCGGATCCACGGCAATAACCATTCCGATTCCCATATTGTATGTATTGTACATCATCCGCTCCTCTACCTGTCCGCGCTCCGCGATCAGGCGGAAGAGGTACGGAACCTCATAACTGTCTTTCCGGATGACGGCATGCGTACCTTCGCCGAGCATCCGCGGGACATTCTCATAAAAGCCGCCGCCCGTGATATGGCTGCAGGCCCGGATCCGGACGCCCGCTTCTTTAACCGCGCGCAGCGCCTTCACATAGATCTTTGTCGGCGCAAGAAGCGCTTCCCCGAGCGTTTTGCCCAGCTTTTCGTCATACTCGCCCAGTCCCCCGGGTGTGATATCGAAGATCCTGCGCACAAGCGAAAACCCGTTGGAGTGGACGCCGGAGCTCGCGATTCCGATCAGCACGTCGCCGGCTTTGAGATCTGCCCCCGTGATGATGTCCTTCTCATCGACGACGCCGACCGCAAATCCCGCGAGATCGTACTCATCTTCCGGATAGAACCCCGGCATCTCCGCGGTCTCCCCGCCGATAAGGGACGCCCCCGAAAGAATACAGCCGTCCGCAACACCCTTCACGATCTCCGCGATCCTCTCCGGAACGTTCTTCCCGCAGGCGATATAATCGAGGAAAAAGAGAGGTTCCCCGCCCGCGCACGCGATATCATTGACGCACATCGCGACACAGTCAATTCCGACCGTATCATGCCGATCCATAACGAACGCAATCTTCAGTTTCGTTCCGACCCCGTCCGTTCCGGATACCAGGACCGGTTTCTCCATGTTCTTAAACCGTTCCGCGGAAAACGCGCCTGAAAAGCCTCCCAATCCCGTGAGTACCTCCGGCCGCATCGTCTTTTTCACATGCTCCTTCATGAGCTCGACGGATCTGTAACCGGCTTCTATATCCACGCCCGCACTTTTATAGTCCATATGTCCTCCCTGATGATCTGTTGAAAATGCTGCAGGTTATCCTCACTGCACCCCGGCGCGGCAGATATTCTGCCGGTTCTCACCGCGAACGGCCGCAGGTGCCGCTTCCCCGATCAATAGTCTCTGTAACCGATCTCGCTGAGGCGCGCGTCTTTTGCCTCCACCTCTTTTTCCATCTTTTCCGAATACGCTTTCAGCTTCTCAAGAAGCGCTGCGTCCGAAACAGCGAGAATCTTAGCCGCAAGAATGGCGGCGTTCTTCGCTCCTCCGATCGCAACGGTCGCGACAGGAATACCGGACGGCATCTGTACGATCGAATACAGGCTGTCCCGTCCGCCAAGAGACGTCGTGTGCATAGGGATACCGATGACAGGCAGCGGGAATAGGGCCGCGCACATGCCCGGCAGATGGGCAGCCATGCCGGCCCCCGCGATAATGACTTTAACGCCGCGTTCCTCAGCGGTTTTTGCGTAGGTAAAGAAGGTATCCGGCTCCCTGTGCGCGGAGATAATCCGCATCTCGAAGGAGATGCCGAGCTCGTCGAGTGTTTCAGCGGCTTTTTTCATGACGGGCATATCGGAGTCCGAGCCCATGACGATACTGATAAATGGCATGTTGTTGTCCTCTTAGTTGTTAGTCGTAGGTGGATTGTGGTGTTCCGAGGTGCTGTCACCTCTTTGCGCATTGACCGAAATGGATGCCTTACCAAGAATCTGTCCCATCAGCGAACAATGTACTGTGATTATATCATAGGTGTCAACGCAGGCCGGTGAGGAAAAGGGCCAGCCATCCGAGCATGACGGCACCGCTCAGAATGGATCCGATGGCGGAAAAAAGAGGGGAGACATCCTTTTCGCCAAAGGATTTCATACCGGTCCGGAAGCCGTATATGGACAGAAGCATCGCCGTAATGCCGATCGCTCCGACGTAAGAGCCGGCAGCTCCTTCCATGATAAGAGAGAGTGCGACGTCGAGAATGAAGAGCGCGAGGGAAACGAGCGCAAGCTTGGTGGACAGGATCCCGTCCTTAGAATCCCGCCTTTCAATAAAACTGTATTTTCGTTTATCGCTCATAGATTCTTTGCACCTCTTTTCTCAGCGCGTTGCACAGAAGAAACAGGATGTACCCGATTGCTGTCCCCGCTGTGTTCAAAATTATATCATCCACGTCAAATATTCCGGTCCGCGTCACAAGCTGAATCACTTCCACGAGGGTACTGAGGACAAAACCGGACAGGACTGCCCGGCTGAATGTGCAGATCCGCTGTGTGACGACGCGGAGAAAAAAGCCGAAGGGGATGAAACCGGCAACATTTCCCACCAGGTTGAGGAACACCGGCATGCGTCCCAGGCTCCGGGAGGCGTGAAGAAACCGCCGGATCTCACGCAGCGGCTGCAGATTATAATGATATTCCCAGTGCATGCCCGGGGCGTGGTCATACCAGTCCGCGAAAAAAAGCAGATAGATGAGAAGTATCAGATATACGGTAAAGAGCACTCTGCCGATCCACCTCGCTTTTTTCTTCCGCGGTCCCTCCGGACGATACTCCCATTTATTTCGCGCCATACTGTTCGTAATACGCATCGATCGCGCCTTTCAGCGCATCATCGATCACAATTTTCCCGTTATACTCCCGGTTGTAAAGGCATTCCACAACTTCCTGCATTGTAACGATCGCCGCGGTTTTGATTCCGTATTTTTCCCGGATCTCCGAAAGGGCGCTCTTTTCACTTTTTCCTCTCTCCATCCGGTCAACGGAGACTACCAGTCCGAGAATATCGACGTCTCCCTGTGCCCTGATAATCGGGAGTGTCTCCGCGATGGATGTCCCGGCTGTCGTCACGTCCTCGATCATCACGACCCGGTCTCCGTCACCCATCCCGCTGCCAAGAAGAATTCCCTTATCCCCATGGTCCTTAACCTCCTTGCGGTTGGATGAGTAGCGGATCTCCTTCCCGTATTCCCCGCTGATTGCGACAGCGGTCGTCACGGAAAGCGGAATTCCCTTATAGGCGGGTCCGAAAAGCACGTCAAAATCAAGCCCGAACGCGTCATGGATCGCCCGGGCATAATATCTGCCCAACCGGGCAAGCTGCCCCCCGGTCCGGTAATTGCCGGTATTTACGAAGAACGGAGTCTGTCTTCCGCTCTTTGTCACAAAGTCGCCGAAGCGGAGAACGCCGCAGTCGACCATAAAGTGAATAAACTCCTCTTTATATGCTTCCATAAGTACCAATCCTTCCTTTATATTCTGATGCTGTCTTCCGTCAGTGAACGGCCCCTGTAAGTGAAGAGACCTCCGCAATTCCGCGGCGCGCGCAGTACGAACGCATTCCGTCGATAATCTCAAGGGTCGCGTACGGGTTGATAAAATTGGCCATCCCGACCGAAACGGCTGCCGCCCCTGCGAGCATAAACTCCACTGCGTCCTCCCACGTTCGGATCCCGCCCATACCGATGACGGGAATGGACACGGCGTGTGCCGCTTCATAGACCATCCGGACCGCGACCGGCTTGACAGCCGGACCCGAGAGACCTCCCGTGCGGTTTGCCAGGACAAATGTCTGCTTCTCTATATCAATCTTCATTCCCGTCAGGGTATTGATCAGGGAGACCGCATCCGCTCCCCCCGCCTCACACGCCTTCGCGATCGTACGGATATCCGTGACGTTGGGTGTCAGTTTCATAATCACCGGCTGCGACGCGTGTGCTTTGCACTCCCTTGTCACCTGCTCGACCATCCGCGGATCCGTGCCCATCGCAAGGCCCCCGGCCTTCACGTTCGGGCAGGATATATTGATCTCCAGAAAATCAATCCCCGGTACACCCGCCAGACGATCCACAACCTCCACATACTCCCCGGTCTCATGGCCGCACACATTGACGATCACACGGGTGGATGCATTTTGCAGAAATGGGAGGTCCGCCTTCAGAAATTCATCCACGCCGGGATTCTGAAGTCCGATGGCGTTCAGCATTCCGCTTGCGGTTTCCGCCACGCGGGGCGTCGGGTTTCCTGCCCAGGGAACAGCCGCCACACCTTTCGTCGTCACGGCTCCCAGCTTTCCCAAATCAAAGAACTCGCTGTATTCTTTTCCGCTGCCGAACGTTCCGCTGGCAGTCATCACCGGATTTCGGAGCGTAACCCCGGCGAGGGTGACCTCCATATTTACGTCGGATGATTTCATGTCAGATCCACCTCCCTGGCATCGAAGACCGGTCCGTCCGCGCAGACTCTCGCGTTCTTCACGCCGTAATGCGCGTTGACGCAGGTCATTCCCGTGACGCACCCAAGGCAGACGCCGATTCCGCAGGCCATCCTCTCCTCCATGGATACAAAGCACCGGATATTCTGTTCCGCCGCGTATTCCTTGAGCGCCCGAAGCATCACTTTCGGACCGCAGGCATAGATCACATCGGCGGATATTCCTTCACTTCGGATCGCGTCAAGGACCGTCCCGTGTACTCCGTAGGAGCCGTCATCTGTGGAGACAATCGTTTCCGCGCTTTCCTCAAGTTCCCGGAGAAGATACATATCTTTCGACCGGTATCCTACGGCATGTGTCATCGCGGCCGGCGCGTCCGGTCCCGAAAGGGTCCGCAGTTTCTTCGCGAGCAGCACCATTGGCGGAATGCCGATTCCTCCCCCGACAAAAAGCACTTTCCTGCCCCGCGCGGCATCCAGAGGGAAGCCGTTCCCCAGCGGTCCCATCACACGGATCCTGCCGCCTGCGGAAAGGGCGGCAAACTCGCGCGTTCCTTCGCCGGCAGTCCGGTAGACCAGACGGATCCTCCCGCCCTCCGGGTCCGCGTCACAGATGGAGATCGGCCGCGGAAGAAGCCGGCTCCCGTCCGCGCAAAAAAGAGAGATGAACTGTCCTGCTTTCACCTCCCCTGCAAATGTCACCTGCAGCCACATACTCAGAATCTCTTCTGTAAGATGTTCCTGCGTAAGGACTGTACCGTACTCTGTTCTCTTCAAGCTTCTGCACCTCTTATGCCTGTCAGATGATCTTTCCAGTAAACGCCGCAGACTTACTGCTCCGGCGCCGCTCTCTATTGTAAAAACCGTATGTATTATGCCGAACCGGTCACCATACTGCCGCACCATTGCCGCAAACGTACAGGTGCTCTTCCACCTTCTCTTCAGGAACGGACCGACAGGGCTTCTTTGATATCCTGCTTCATAAGCAGCGCAGCCTCCCGGGCGGCTTCGGCATATCCCGCCTCCCCGAAAGAAGCGTAGCGCTCCTGTTTCCATGCGGCGATGATCCCGCGCGAGGAGTTCACAATCGCGCCAAGTCCGTCCTCGTTGAAGAACGGAACCAGATCTTTGCCGGTACCGCCCTGCGCCCCGTATCCGGGGACAAGGATAAAGTTCTTCGGCATGATCTCCCGCAGGACTCTGCCCATCTCGGGATAGGTCGCACCCACAACGGCTCCGACCTCGGACCAGCCGCTCGCATCCGTCGCGGTCTCTCCCCAGGTGCGCACCATCTCTCCGACAAGTTCATAGAGCGGGCGTTTTGTATCCGTCAGGATGCGGTCCTGGAACTCGCCGCTTGACGGATTGGACGTCTTGACCAGGACAAAGATGCCCCTGTCATTCTCCCTGCAGACGTCGATAAAAGGCTTTACGCCGTCCGTCCCAAGGTACGGATTGACCGTTGCAAAATCTTCGTCAAAGGGGTTTACCGCTGCTTTCCCAACCTGTACGGAGCCTAAATGCGCCGCTGCGTAAGATCCGGAAGTAGAACCGATATCGCCTCGTTTGATATCCCCAATTACCAGAAGTCCTTTCCCGTGGCAGTAATCCACAGTTTTCTTAAATGCGGCAAGCCCGGGCACACCGTACTGCTCATACATCGCGATCTGCGGCTTTACTGCGGGGACCAGATCCGCCACGGCATCAACGATGCCGGTATTAAAAGCAAAGATTGCCTCCGCCGCTCCTTCCAGCGTCTCGCCGTATTCACGAAAGGCCTTCTCCTTGATCGCTTCCGGGATAAAGGCAAGCTGCGGATCGAGCCCCACAACAATCGGCGCTTCTTTCTTCAGGATTCCGTCTATCAGTTTTCCGATCATCTCTGCTTCCCCCCATCTAACGAAGCTGATCCCTCAGCATCGCAGTCCCGAAAGACGTCAATACCGGCCGCTCCGTCCCCAAATGCATGTCGTTCTAACGATCTGAGCAATCATTCTACAAATACGGCACACAGGCAAAATTGCCGAAGCACCACAAGATATTCACAAAAAAGGCTGAAAAACCGCCTTATCTCGTATCTCATACCATATCATACACGATTAGAATGGCGGAATAAAGACCTATTTTGCGAACGGGCCGCACCTTGACTTATTTTCACTCGAAAGCTATAATTTTTATGGTTATGAGGGAGATACACATATTCACTGGCTATTGGAGATTATGTGCGTGGTTCGCCTGTAGTCTGCAATATCCGGTGAATTTTTCTATTCATCATTCCCTGACCGGGTGTGGCTGAATATTAGAAGAAACATTCATCCGGAGAACCATATTCAACCAGGTACAGTCGCGCCGGCAATCTGAGAAAACCACTCCGTACCGCAAAGCAGGTGCCGGAGATTCTCTCCTTGCTGCATTTGCGGCTGCTGCCGCAGTTTTATCAATAACATTCTCATGGAGGTAACACAATGAACAAGGGTACTGTCAAGTGGTTCAACGCTGAGAAAGGCTATGGCTTTATTACCGGCGAAGACGGAAACGATGTATTCGTACATTTTTCCGCGATTCAGGGTGAGGGCTTCAAGTCTCTCGATGAAGGTCAGGCTGTCGAATTCGACGTACAGCAGGGTGCCAGAGGACCACAGGCTGCCAACGTTGTTAAGCTTTAATTGAAGTTTTAACTTTCAGACGATAACAATACGAATGTATACATAAAAAGGATCCCTGGGGAGATCCTTTTTTTGATGAATTGTTTCCTACAGATTTTCCGTCAGAATACTGTTCTGAATCATGAGGTCCCGGACATATTCGTCCCACGCGTGATCCGCTGACCGGTCCATGGAGAATACTTTCATGGAACTTCCTGTTGTAAGGACCAGATTATTCCCGTCGTAGCGGAGATTGAGACACAGTCCGGAGATTGTCTCCGGGGATACAGAAACCCCGTACGTTTGGAAGAGCCGGGGAATCTGGTTTTTGGGAAAAAAGAAAACAAACTTAAAAAAGAGAGGGGTCCGCCTGCCCTTTATCATATCAAAACAGCGTTCCTTGATCTGCTTCCAGGCAATATACTCCACATCTCCCTCCGCAGAAACGGCAGTGTCTGTCCCCGGCGCAGCGCTCCGTTCTTCATAGAAAGACCGAAGATACCGGCCGTCGATAGAGATGGTGCAGAAGGTTGTGATCTGCGCTTCGACCATCGTATAATCGTCGAAAAGGGGACCGATCAGGAATGCGGACATGAATTTTTTGATATCAAGGATGCCAAGGGCGATCATGCGGGGCCTCCGGTTGTTATTATTAATGAAATGGTTGGTTCCACTCATCTTATTATACTAAGACAATTCGCAAAAAGACGCAAGGAAGGGAATTGCCATTTCGAAGGAAAGCGTGTATAATCGCATGTGATGCCGTCCTAAAGGCGGGATGCAGGGCATTCCTGATCCTTTGGGATTGCTGGATTATTATGAATCATTTACGGGGGTGAAGCGCGTGAGCCAGCAGAAAGTTGATCGATATAAAGAGTATAAGAAGAACAAAGCACAGATCTTTAAGAGGGAGAAGATGCTCCGCAGGCTGGAGTATATTGCAGCCATTGCAGTCTGTGTGATTCTTGTTGCGTGGCTCGGTTTTTCTGCAGTGCAGAGCAAGAAGAGGGCAGACAAAGAGGCGGCCGGAGCTGTCGCAGCGACCGAGATCGATCTTAATGCCTATGCGGACTATATTGAGGGACTGAAGTCTACGTTTACTGCATGATGGAAAACCCATTTCTG
This sequence comes from Lachnospiraceae bacterium, assembly GCA_017430765.1. The sequence goes on from JAFRMI010000049.1 coordinate 17,376, forward strand.
CTCTTAAACAAGCCATGGCCTGCATCTCAGCTTGAGATGCAGGCTTTTTCATGCCTTCCTATACAAAAGCCTGCGCTTCTCTCAGTGGTGCAGGCCTGATCCTTGCCTCCCCTTAAGTACAGGCCTGCATTTCGCCCGGGGACAAAAGAGAGGGATCCTTCGTCCGGTCTCATGCCGGGTGAAGGATCCCTTTCCCTTTTCTTCATGGCTTATTATTATTTCGTCAGAAGCATCATAATATCATTCGAGCGCTTCATAAACCGGGTCATCTCCTCCTGCGTCAGAGGATGCTGTGAGATTCTCGCGAGATCATAAAGCTGTTCGCAGATTACCGGCACGGACTGTGAGCGTTTGTGCTCCAGCACAAAGCGCACAAGCGGATGCTTCAGGTTGAGAACCAGGGTCTCCTGGCTTCCCATCCCCATGTCGGCCATTCCGTACATCTTCATCATATCCTGCATCCGGCGGCTCTCCTCCGGAAGTGTCACGATGGCTGCGATCTCCTCGTCATTCATATTCTCGACGCGCACGTCCAGTTTGTCATTGCCGAGGCATTTCCTGAAGGTCGCGGTCAGGGAATCCGTGTCCTCCCCGGAGACCTCGTCCCCGCCCTTCATATCCTCTGCAATTTCCGAGTCGATCCGGGCAAACCGGATATGCTCGTTCCGCTGCTCCAGCTGTGTGATGAACGGTTTGTCAATGTTCTCCGTAAGAATCACGGCGTCCTTCCCGCTCTTTCGGAACATGGCGATGTACTGCGCCTGCTGAACTTCATCCGTGACGTAGAAGATCGGGGTTTTCTTCACTTCCTTCTCCCCATCTTCCGCGGTATCTTCCGTCACAACTTCGGCTTCCACCGCGTCGCCGTTCTCATCGGTCGCCGCAGCATCCGCCGCCTTCTCCTCCGGAGCGGCGATTTCATTCTTCTCCTCGTACTCACGGAGTGTCAGGAACTTCCCGTCAAGATCCTCAAAAAGCATATAATCCATCATCTTATCGGCAAATTTCACGTCGCGGATGCAGCCGTACTTAATAAACGGGCTGATATCCTTCCAGTTTTTGTCATAATTCTCGCGGTCCGTCTTGCACATGCCGCTCAGGCGGTCCGCCATTTTGCGGGAGATGTAGTCGGAAATCTTCTTCACGGTGCCGTCATTCTGCAGAGCGGAACGTGACACGTTGAGCGGAAGGTCCGGACAGTCAATCACACCTTTCAGTGTCATCAGGAACTCCGGGATCACTTCCTTGATGTTGTCCGCGATAAAGACCTGGTTGTTATACAGCTTGATCTGTGACTCCAGGGCGTCATACTCCGTATTGATCTTCGGGAAATAAAGAATTCCGCGGAGATTAAACGGATAATCCGTCTTCAGGTGAATCCAGAACAGCGGCTCTTTATAGTCGTTGAAGACCTTGCGGTAAAATGCCTTGTAATCCTCGTCGCTGCACTCGCTCGGCATCCTTGTCCAGAGCGGATTCGTGTCGTTGACCGGTGACGGAGCCGGCTCCTCCTCCACAGCAGGAGCCTCTTCGCCCTTCTCCGCCGCCTCGCGGACCGCTTTTTCATGCGCTTCGAACCGGCGCTTTTTCGCCTCTTCCTCCCGTTTCTTCGCCGCGCTGCCCTCGTCTGTCAGATAGATCGGCACCGGCATAAAGGAACAGTATTTCTGAAGAACTTCGCGGACGCGGAACTCATTGCAGAACTCGAGACAGTCATCGTTCAGGAAAAGCGTGATCGTGGTTCCGACCTCTTTCCGGCTCCCCTCTCCGATTCTGTATTCGGATTCCCCGTCGCTCTCCCAATGCACGGGCACTGCATCCGGAAGATAAGAAAGCGTATCAATGTGCACTTCATCCGCGACCATAAACGCGGAGAAGAAGCCCAGGCCAAAGTGGCCGATGATCCGGCCGGCGTCCGCCTCATCCTTGAACTTTTCGAGGAATTTTGTCGCGCCGGAAAATGCGATCTGCGTAATATACTCCACGACCTCATCTTCCGTCATGCCGATTCCGTTGTCGCTGAAGGTCAGGGTTTTCTCATCCGGGTTTACCGTCACATGCACTTCATAGGCATGCCCCTCTTCGGGATGATACTCCCCGACGCCTTCCAGCTTTTTTAATTTGGTAATCGCGTCACAGGCATTTGCGACCTGCTCACGCACAAAGATATCATGATCTGAATAAAGCCATTTTTTAATGATCGGCAGCATATTCTCGCTGTTGATCGACAGATTTCCTGTTTTTGTCATATCTATTCACCTCTCGTCTTTTCGGATCTCCCGATTAAAGAACTGCCACGCTTAAACGTACGCGGCAGACCCTATCAATGAATATAATCCCGGACGGAATGAAAGTCAAGAAAAAACTAGCACTCTCTGCAAAAGAGTGCTAGTAATCTTTCATTCATATGCTTTGCACAGCGGGTCATATTGTAAAGCGAACATTCTGTAAAGCAAACAGATTATTCTGCTTTCAATTACTTGAGCACGCCGCTCTTGGCATTCTTCAAAATCGGAATCTGTGTATTATCCCTGTCATTAATATGCTCTCCCGAATACTTCTTCGTCTCCGCCGAGATCACGCCGCTTAGCAGGAGTACGGCAAAAATGTTCGGAATTGCCATTAAGCCGTTCAGAAGATCCGCGATATCCCAGATCAGATTCAGTTCAACGAGCGCTCCGATGAACACGCTCACGACCCATAGAATCTTATACGGCATGATCGCACGCTCGCCGAGAAGGTACACCGCGCACCGCTCGCCGTAGTAATACCAGCCAAGGATCGTGGAAAACGCGAATGTAATCAGTCCGACGACAAGGATCGGAAGGCCGACATACGGAATCATTGAGAACGCCTGGCTTGTCAGTTCACTCCCGTTTCCGGAAAGACCGTCGATCGAAGGATGCTTGATAATGCTGGAAACAAGGACAAGACCCGTCATAAGGCAGATCACGACCGTATCCCAGAATGTTCCCGTCATGGAAACCAGCGCCTGTCTCTTCGGATTTCTGGTCTGCGCTGCGGACGCGACAAGCGGTGCGGAGCCCATACCGGACTCGTTGGAGAAAAGGCCGCGGGCAAAACCGTAACGGCAGGCCATTGAGATAGTGCTTCCGATGAAGCCTCCGCCGACCGCGCGCGTCGTGAACGCAGATGAAAGGATCACGGAAACAGCCTGTCCGAGAACGTCATGGTTCATAACCAGAATAACGAGACATCCAAGTACATAAAATGCAGCCATGAACGGCACCAGCATCTCAGACACTTTAGTGATCGACTGGATGCCGCCGATGATCACCAGCCCGACCACCACACTCAGAATAAGCGCGACAATGATCGGATTCACATTGAAGTTCACCTTAAAGTTGGAAGCCACCGCATTCGCCTGCACCGTGCTGCCGATACCAAATGCGCAGATCGCTGCCAGAACCGCGAATACAATGCCCGCCCATTTAGCCTTTAGGCCTCTCTCCAGTGCGTACATCGCGCCGCCGATCATCGTTCCGTCCTCACTCTTCACGCGGTACTTCACCGCAATCAGCGTCTCCGCGTACTTCGTGGCAATGCCGAAAATACCGGTCAGCCACATCCAGAGTACGGAGCCCGGACCGCCGCAGGCGATGGCCGTGCCGACGCCGATGATGTTGCCGGTTCCGATCGTAGACGAAAGAGCCGTCGTCAGGGCGCCGAACTGAGAGACGTCGCCCTCTGCATCCGGATCACGCGTCACAGACATCCGGATCGCCTTGAAGATATCCTTCTGAATGAACCCTGTACGGAAAGTCATAAAAATATGCGTTCCGAAGAGCAGGATGATCAGCGGCCAGCCCCACAGAAAACCGTCAACAGCACTTACAATTTCACCAAAACTCATAATAATCCCCCTCGTGTAAAACTACTGTGGTCGCACAGGCAGATTCTGCCCGCGTGGATCCTCGGACAGTCCGGTCCCCCGCCCGGAAAAAACGGCGGGACGCAAAGCATCCCGCCGTTTCACAGTACAGTCATAACCATCAGGATTTGCCGCCGGACGAACCATCTACCGGCAACTCATCACCTGAGGAGTCCGTCTCACCGGAATCCTCTCCTCCGGAAGACGCGTCTCCCTCCGATGGGCCCGACGGGTTGTCTCCCGGGACTTCATTTTGTGAATCCGAAACGGGTTCAGCAGAACTACCCGACTCCGAGTCTACCATCTTATCATCCGTTTCGCAAGAATTCTTTTCATTAAGATAAAGTGTTAAAGCGAGTCTGGTGCCGCTAAGCTCCCCATCCGCCTTATCGCCTACGTTGCTCTCGCTGATTATATAGCCGCCTTCTCTCGCCGCTTTCCGGATCTCCGAAGCCAGCTTCTTCGCAATGGCCTTCGCCCCTTTCGCGTTCGGATGATGCCCGTCCTTCTCAAAATAGTTCGGATGTCCGTGAAGGACACGGTCAATCCCCTGCAGATACGTCCATCCGCATGCGGCGCAGGCCCTCTTAAGCCGGGCCGACTGTACCTGCACCTGCAGTCTCCACATGGAATTATTCGTGTGCCAGTTCGGCGCAGCGACAAGCACCGCCGCGTTCGGGAATTTTTTCCTGAGAAGCGTGTTGATCTTCTTGCAGCTCTTCATTGTGCTCGAAGCTGTGCTCCTCTTGTCGTTGTGCAGGGAACCCACGAAAACAACATGTGTCACAGTCCTGTCCTTCTTCAGGGATTTTATCAGGCGTGTGAAGCTCCTGTAGCCGGATTTTGTGAATCCGGAGCCGCTTCGGCATGCGGAAATAAAAGAAGCGTCTTTCAGCTTCAGTTCTTTCTTCAGACATGCAGGTACCCGCTTTGATTCTTTTGCCGGATGTGTTGTGTAGGAATCTCCAATCAGGACGATCTTCAGGTCGCTGGTGATATCCGTGAGCTGCTCACGCGTCGTCTGCGCTTTCTTTTTTGCGGTTTTTTTACCGGTCCCCGTTGACGCGGCTTTCTTCGCGGACGTTTTCGACGCCGCGGAGGCCGTCGTAGAAAAAATTCCAAAAGTAAGGACTGCCATCAGAAGTACGGCAGCCGCTCTTTTTAAATACGTTTCAAATCGCATGTTCACTCCTGTAAGAAAAGCCCTCTGCAGGATATAAGCTGTTACCCGTATCCTTTATTTTCTCACATCCTCTTTCGGAACGCAAGGAAACTTTGCAGCGACCTGAGACCGATCCGTGCAATTTTCAGAGGGCGAAGTGAACCTTTTCCCTTCTTCCGGTTCTGGAACGTGACAGGCCGGAAAGCTATGTGCTCACCATAATATGCAAAAAATGTTGTGAGCATTACATTTGGGATCGGATAGCTTTTGGGGATATGGCGGATATAGCGCTCCAGCAGTTCCCGCTTCATCAATCGAAACGGCGCGTTCGCATCCGGCACGCGGACTCCGAACACAATCCAAAGAAGAAGACACAGAACCTTTTCAATGAACGCTCTCCATCTCCCGTCACCGCGGACCGGCCGCATCCCGATCACGGCATCATATCCGCTCCGCAGATTCCAGAACGCCTCGAAATCCCCTGCGTCCGTCTGGCCGTCCGCATCGGTCTGAAAGATATAATCCGCTCCCAGCCGAATAGCCCGCCGGTACCCGGCATAAACGGCGGATCCATGTCCCCCGTTCGGTTTCCGCAGGACCATGAGAAGGGGCATGGACCGGCTCATTTCCCGTAAAATGCAGCCCGTATTATCCGTACTGCCGTCATCCACCACAAGAAGACGGGAACGCCCGTCCCCGTCATGTGCCGCGACAACCGGATACCATTCCCGGATCGTATCCGCGATATTTTGATCCTCGTTAAAAGCCGGTATCACAATTACCAGACTGTCACACATGTATTATACTCTCGCTTTTCTCTCCAGTGCGAACCGATACCGGTTCGCGTTCAGGTGATGTTTATAATATGCAATTGGCTGGTCTTCCCGGTCAAAGAGAACACCTTCTACAGCCATCAGCGGCGCACCTTCCTCGAGTGAATACAGAGAATGCTCCTCCTGATCCGAAGAGGAGACGTACATTGTAGAGCGGGAAAGCTTTGCAGCCTCAAAAATCCCGGACAGGCAGAACTCCTTGACTGCAGAGTGGTCCTTGGAATTGACATTGTACCGGGCAAGACAGGACGGGTGCATTGAAAAAAACGAGTGTGCAACCTTCTCTGTCCCCTGATAGTAACCGAGATGAATTCCAAGCACCTTTTCCCCGAGGGGCACCATCAGTTTCTCGCAAATCAGATTGATGCACCTTTGCATGCCCATCTTCATCCGGACGGACGTGATGGCCGCAATCGCATTCTCGAGACATATATTGTTTAACCAGTTAATGCTTCTTTTCGTAACATTCACATACGCTGAAATGGTCGCAGGCCTTCCCTGTCTCCGAATCAGGAAACCGTCCTCCTCAAGCCGGCGCATCGCCGTGCGGACGGTTCCGCGGCTGACATTCCAGTAGGAAGCGAGCGCATTCTCACTTGGGAGCACGTCTCCCGGTTTGATATCCCCGCTCATAATCCGCTGGTAAAGGATATCATATACAAGAACATACCCCGGTATATCTTCGCCTGCTTCCTTTTCCCGTATCCTGGGAAGCTGTGACAGGTCTACAGAGCTGCTTTTCATCCCCTCACCCACCCCTCCTTTAGCTAAGTATCGTGTTGAATCATCTTAAAAATAACACACTTGATATCATAATACTATATCTTATAATGAATTGGAATTGAACTATTCTATCATATAATAACATTAATTATAATGGCGACGATCAGTCCCACGACGGAACCGCCGAATACCTGCAGCGGTGTGTGTCCCACAAACTCCTTCAGCTTGTCTTCAAACGGAAGTTCCTCCTCCCCCAGTTTCTCAAACAGCTCCATCATATCATTCAGTACTTTAGCCTGTTTGCCTGTCTCAAGCCGCACGCCTCTCGCGTCGTGCATCACAATAATGGCCAATATGCAGGCGACCGCAAATACAGGCGAGTCAAACCCGCATGTAAACCCCGCAGCACAGGCAACCGAGACGACCGTAGCGGAGTGTGCGCTCGGCATTCCGCCGTCCCCGAACAGACGCTCCGGCTCGAATTTTTTATTCACTATACAATAGAGGATCAGTTTCAGGACCTGCGCTGTTCCCCAGCCGGCCAGACCTGTCAGCAAAATCCGGTTTTTAATGATCATGAGTACACCGTCCATACTCTGCCCCCTCTTCTCTTTTGGTGTTCGGTGCACAGAAGCTTCTGCTGTGACTGACAGATACCGGCCGCCGGCTGCCCCTTATGCGGCATGGGAGAATGGTCTTACGATCCGCCTTTTCTGTACCATTTTCTGCGCAACATTTACAGTTTACCATATTTCCACGTGATTTTGCCCTTCTATCACGCATGTTTTGTCCCTTTTTTCGGGATTTTTGTGTTCTTATGATCGTAGAAAGCAGTGCCTATCTATGGTATACTTTCCTATGACTCTGCAGTTGATGCATTTTCCGCCCCATTGTATGCCCCGTACCGCGCGGGACAAAGCGGCGTGCGAAAAATGCAGCCCGTTCCGAAAGGACTTGTTATATGAAGACATACACGCCGTTTAAAGAAGGAAAAGTCAGAGAGATCTATGACATTGGAGATGCACTCATCATGGTTGCGACAGACCGGATCTCCGCCTTTGATGTCATCCTGAAGAACCAGGTGACGAAGAAGGGAACGGTCCTGACGCAGATGTCCCGCTTCTGGTTCGATCTCACCGCGGACATCGCTCCGAATCATATGATCAGCACGGATCCCGCAGATATGCCGGAATTCTTCCGGACAGAGGAATTCGCCGGAAAGAGCATGCTGTGCAAAAAGCTCACCATGCTTCCGATCGAATGCATCGTCCGCGGGTATATTACCGGAAGCGGCTGGAAAAGCTACACAAAAGACGGGACGGTGTGCGGGATTACTCTTCCGGAGGGTCTGCGCGAGTGCGATCAGCTTCCGCATCCCATCTACACGCCCAGCACCAAGGCCGAAATCGGGGATCACGACGAAAATATCGACTTTGAGCGCAGTATTTCCGTTCTCGAAAGAGATTTTCCGGGGCACGGTGAGGAGTACGCGGAGAAGATCCGCGATATGACACTCGCACTCTATGAAAAATGCGCCGCTTACGCGCGCTCCCGCGGTATCATCATCGCGGACACCAAATTCGAATTCGGTCTGGATGATCAGGGACGCGTCGTCATCGGCGACGAGATGCTGACGCCGGATTCCAGCCGTTTCTGGCCTGCGGACGGATACGAACCCGGTCACGGCCAGCCCAGTTTCGACAAGCAGTTTGTCCGCGACTGGCTGAAGGAGCACCCGGACAGCGACTACAATCTCCCGCAGGATGTCATCGATAAGACCATCGAAAAATATCTGGAAGCATATAAGCTTCTGACCGGCAAAGAACTGTAAATGGAAACCGAGGAATTTCCTATCCGACAAGAAGTAAGCGGAGCCTCCCCATGTGGATGACTCCGCTTTTTATATACTCTTTACTCTTTTATTTCAGCAGTTCCGTTCTCTCCTGCCGCCTCTCTATTGCTTCGCCGGCAGTTTAAACGAGCTCTTCATGGTTACGATTCGGTTAAAGACCGGCGCCCCCTCCTTCGAATCATGTGAATCCACCGTATAATACCCGTTCCGCACAAACTGGAAACTCTCAAAAACCTTCGCGTTCATAAGGGCGGGCTCCACGCGCGCGTTCTCGATCACGGTGAGCGAATTCGGATTCAGATTCAGGGATCCATCCGGATTATAAACGCCCTTCTCCTCGTCAATCAGGTTCTCGTAGAGACGGACAGTGGCCTTGCCGGCTTCATTGGCCGGAACCCAGTGAATGGTTCCCTTCACTTTCCTTCCGGTAAATCCGGATCCGGCTTTGGTCTCCGGATCATACGTGCAGTGGACGGCAGTGACATTGCCCTCGTCATCCGTATCGTATCCGACACACTTCACAAAGTAGGCGTGCATGAGACGCACTTCATTGCCGGGATAGAGTCTCTTGTACTTCGGAATGGGTTCCGCCATAAAATCATCCGCCTCGATATAAAGCTCCCTGCCAAACGGAATCCTGCGTTTTCCCATATCCGGATTCTCGAGGTTGTTGTCTGCCTCAAGCAGCTCCGTCTCCCCCTCCGGATAATTGTCGATGATCAGCTTCAGGGGGTGCAGCACGGCCATCATGCGGGCTTTCTTCATCTTGAGGTCCTCCCGGATGCAGTACTCCAGCATCGCGTAGTCGCTTGATGAATTTGCCTTGGAAACACCGGAAAGCTCCACGAACATCCGGATGGATTCCGGCGTAAACCCGCGGCGCTTAAGCGCTGCGATCGTTACCAGCCTCGGATCATCCCATCCGTCAACAATCCCGTCCTCGACAAGCTTTTTAATATAGCGCTTTCCGGTCACGACATTGGTCAGATACATCTTCGCGAACTCGATCTGCTTGGGCGGATGCTCCCAGTCGGTGTTCTCGACAACCCAGTTATATAGAGGCCGGTGATCCTCGAACTCCAGCGTGCAGATCGAGTGCGTCACGCCCTCCACCGCATCCTCGATCGGATGCGCGAAATCGTACATCGGATAAATGCACCACGCGTCCCCCGTATTGTGGTGCGTCAGATGCGCCACCCTGTAAAGCACGGGATCCCGCATATTGATGTTCGGAGAAGCCATATCAATTTTTGCGCGAAGAACCATGGACCCGTCCGCATACTTTCCTTCCCGCATCTCCCGGAACAGCCGGAGATTCTCCTCCATGGGGCGCTCCCTCATGGGGTCATTTTTTCCGGGCTCTGTGAGTGTGCCTCTGTATTCACGGATCTCACCCGCGGAAAGCTCGCTGACGTAGGCAAGGCCTTTCCTGATCAGCAGCTCCGCTTTCTCGTACATCGTGTCAAAATAGTCCGACGCAAAAAAGCAGCGGTCCTCAAATTCGGCCCCGAGCCACTCGACATCTGCCTTGATTGAGTCAACGAATTCGGTCTTCTCCTTCATGGGATTCGTATCATCGAAACGCAGATTAAACTGCCCGCCGTACTTTTGGGCAATCCCGGAATTCAGGATGATGGATTTCGCGTGGCCGATATGGAGATATCCGTTCGGCTCCGGCGGAAAACGGGTGCAGACAGCGTCATATACCCCTTCCTTTATATCCCTGTTGATGATATCTTCTATAAAATTTCTGGATTCTGTCTCCGCTGCACGAAGGGCAGCCTCATGCGCTGAACTATTCATCTTTCCTCCATAATCGGATTTCCTCTTATGATAAAAATGGCGAAAACCCAATTCCTCGGGTTTTCGCCTTCAGCTGCTGACCGGAATCGAACCGGTGACCTCCTCACTACCAATGAGGTGCGCTACCGACTGTGCCACAGCAGCATTCGCCCTTGCAGGCGCGAATATGATTTTAACAAATCCGCATCCGTTTTGCAACAGAAATCTTCAATTTATCCCAGTTTCTCGTAGAGAGCCGCCGTCTGGCTCTTAAACTCCGCTTCTGTCAGGATACCCGCGTTCTTCAGTTCCTTCAGCTTATCAATCGCGCTGAGGATCTGATCCCTGTTGGTAAGAATTGAATCTCCTGCGGCTTTCCCTTCTTCCGGTGCCGGTTCTTCTGCGGGCGCTTCCTTTGAAGCCGTCTTCTTACGCACTTCATCCACAGACGGCTCTTTCACAGGTGTTTTCTTTAAGACAGGCTCATTCCCGCCCGCTTCTTCCGCAGAAGTCTCTTTCGCAGGTGCTTTCTCTAAAGCCGGCTTCTCCGCGCGCACCTCTTCCTGTATCGTTTTTTCCTTCTTCGGCCTCGGCTTTTTTGCTTTCGTCTCCTTCAGCTCCGGTTCCTGCGCCGGCTTCTCTTCCGGACTGTGTTCTTCCTTCGCATCGACAACCTCACGGATCTCCTCCGCATTCATCGGTTTATCTGCATCCGGATCCACGATTGGCCGCATTTCCCCACTGTATGCCTGCTTGTTGACAAATGCGCCGCGCCGCGAAGCCGCCTTTGCAAGTGCCCGTTCCTCGATTCTCCGGTTGATGTGATTCTGGCGGATCGACGTGAGCGTATAGCGGAAAAAGCGAAATACTTCCAGCAGGATCAGTACAAAGAAGCAGAGAAGCATCAGGGAATAGCGTCCTGTTTTAAAGGCAAATACAGCAATAAGAACCGCCGCCAGCACAAATAGCTGCCGGATCAGGTTCGTAATACGGTTGTTGATGAAAAGAACCAACAGAAATACTACACCCGCGACGATCGCGTAAGGCAGATTCGGTCCGGTAAGAACGGATTGAATATACGAAGGCAGCTCATATAGCGCCTTAATGAATTCAGCCATGATTTACACTCCCATCCGCCGCTGATTCCTGCGCAAGTATACCGCGCGCAGTTACACGGCAATCGTTGATAAATGAAAGCAATGAAAACGGTCGTATCAGCACATACTAACACAACCGTCTGTAAATATCCAGTCTAATTGTATGACTGCATCGCCCGTCAATGATTGATGAGCATCCCGATTGTTTCAATATCATTCCGGTTCATGCGGATGTTGGAAACATATTCGCGCCCTTCCGGCGTCGTGAATTTGATCTCCATGACAGTTCCCTCAAAAAGGGCGTGCTCTTTCACTGCGCCGAGGAAAGGAACAAACTTCGGGTGATCCTGACGAAATACCTGCAGTCTCTCTTTCATCTGCAGAAGATCCATTGGATTAAATGCCATCTCTTTTCCCCTTATCAATATTCGTTTGCCGTATGCGTCACGCGGTTCTCCCTGTCATATACGATCACGGGCGTTCCTGTATCTATCTCATTGTACATATGCGCAACGGCTTCAAACGGTGTATTTACGCATCCATGACTGCCGTCCGACAGGAAGATGCTGCCGCCATAAGAGCCGCGCCATGACGCATCGTGAATCAAAACGCCCGTATCCGTCAGCCACATCGCGTAGCGGGCAAATGAAGTGCCGTAGCTTCCCTGCATCCTGTGATTCGTCCGTTTATCGAGAATCTTCGTCACCATAACCGGCGTCGCCCTGCTTTCATTGGCGGTTCCGGTGACAACCGGCGTATCCACGATCAGATTGCCATCCTTATAAAACCACATATGCTGCTGGTCAAGGCTGATTTCTACATACGTATCCCCGAAATCAGCATTATCCTTGCTGCGTGCCCGGCCGCAGATGTCCCATATGCAGTCAATTGTCCGGTCTTCTCCGCCCATAAGCGCTTCACGGACCTCCACACATGTATCATCGCGGTTCATTAAGAATCCGTAGGAATCACAGACATTGCCCCCAACGGACACGATATCCCCGTTCGTGGTTTTGAACTGGCGCACCTTCTTATAGGTGTCGTATTTGTCAGCAAGCGCGTTGACGTAGGCTCTGAGCGGTTCCGAGGCAATTGTTACCGTCTCGTCTTCAAACGTCATCCAGTCAAGGAAGGTATCTTTTGCAAGTGTTTCGCAGACACCTCCCTCCATATTGATTTTGATGACTTCTTTTTGGTATTTATCAATAAAGTTGAAGCGCCTGACCAAGTCCGGATCGTCGGCATAAACAGATGCTTTCAGATAACAGCCGGCTTCCTCAAGATCAATCGAGCTGTCTTCCTTATACTCTTTGACAGACTGATCTACTAATTCGAAAACTTTATTCTCGTCAAGCCGGTTTCCGTCCACCGCGTCAACAATGACGTAGCCTTTTTTCTTCTTTCTTTTTATATATGCGTCCTTAGGATCCTGAATATCATCGCCGGAAATGGCGTTCAGCTTATGAACCGCGCTCCTTAATCTGTCTGCATTATATGCCAGGTCCTCTTTAACTTCGATCACCTGGCTTCTTGTATCTGCAAGAAACCATTCATAATAGGGCTGACTGTCCACCATCTCCTGGAATGTCTTTTCCGTCGCGAAATGATAGCCGATCTCATCGAAGTTGATTGTTTCCACGACTCCGTTCATCTCTTTAATCTGCAGGGTTCTTCCGGAGTATGTCGACCGGTAAAGATCTTCCGCTTCCTTCGGCGTCATGTTGCTGTAATCAATCCCATTAATGGTTGTATTTGGGAAAAAATGCCCCTTCATCTTGTTCCAGCCGTTAATATAAATACATACAGCTGTACACAACAAGATAAAAAGCGTTTTTAAAAGTGTTTTCTTTAAATCATTATTATCTTTTGCCATTTTTATAATACTTCTTGTTTTAGGCTGGAAACGATCCCTGATAAATTCGGTAAAATACCTTACCCATTGTAGCACGGTTTAGGAACATCGCAATACCGTATATCTAAAGGAAGGCAAAAAAAGAACCGGATACACTCCGATTCTTTTAAGAGGCGACACCCGGAATCGAACCGGGGATAAGGGTTTTGCAGACCCGTGCCTTACCGCTTGGCCATGTCGCCTTACATTTTAATAGTGACCCCAAGCAGATTCGAACTGCTGTTACCGCCGTGAAAGGGCGATGTCTTAACCACTTGACCATGGGGCCGTGATATTGGTTTGAAAAGCATTCTGCTTGGCAGCCATTCAAATCCGGATAGAACAAAAGCTCCCCGAGTAGGGCTCGAACCTACAACCCCGCGGTTAACAGCCGCGTGCTCTACCATTGAGCTATCGAGGAATAAGGGACGTACCCTCAAAACCGCATATACTTGTAAAAACCGTTCCTGGTCAAGCCCTCACCCTATTAGTAACAGTCAGCTCCATACATTACTGCACTTCCACCTCTGCCCTATCTACCTCATC
>JAFRMI010000050.1 GCA_017430765.1 Lachnospiraceae bacterium
TCTCAACAGTTACGAGATCTTCGTGAACCGGAACTGCCGGCACCTGCTGACCTCGGAGGGCATCGACATCACGGAAGAATATCCGACGGCGACCCTCGACGTGGTCATCAACGCGCGGAAGGATACGCGGGAGATCGAGCTCTTCCGGCTCCTGTCCTTCGGGAGCTGTGACGCGGATCTTTTGAAGAAGGATCTCAATCAGCTGCTCCGGTTCGGCAGGGACAGGCTGCGCGCGGTGCCGACCCCGAATCTCGGGACGGCGGCCATCGTGCTCTCGACTGATGCGGCGCTCGCGGTGTACGGCTATTTCCTCGACAACCTGAATGCCGCCTACCTTGTCCGGGGCGTAAGCCGCTTTGAGATCGGAAAACCGATCGCGGAAGAATGCGAGGGCGACCGGATCACACTGAAAGCGGTCCGGACACTGCCCGGTTCGCCGTGCAACTTCGCGTGCGACGCGGAGGGGGCGCCTGTGAGGGATGCATTTCTCATAAAAGACGGGGTGCCGGAGAAATTTGTCGGAAACCGGATGTTTTCGCAGTATCTGGGACTTGATGATTCGTTCTCTGTCACCAACTACCGCGTGAGCGGGGGGACAAAGACGGCGGAGGAGATCCGGGAGGGAGAATTCCTTGAAATCGTGGAATTCTCGGACTTCCAGGTGGACAGCATGACGGGCGACATCTTCGGGGAGATCCGGCTCGCGTACTACCATGACGGAAATGGAGATGTGTACCCGGTGACCGGAGGGTCCGTGAGCGGAAGCCTTCTCGACAACCTCGGGCACATGTACATGACCCGGGAGACCCGCCGCTTTGAAAATGCGGAGATTCCATGCGCGACGCGTCTTTCGAAAGTGACCATCGCAGGGTAAGGATTAAACATCGTACAGTGAGTCAGAGGGATGGGAATTTAGCACTTAATCCGTCCCTCCTGACTCTTTTTTTGAAGAGAGGAGTATTATGACACCGCAGTTTATCACGCACCCCATCCCGCCTCTTTACCGCGGGGACTCGGAGATCCTGATCCTCGGCAGCTTTCCGTCCGTCAAGTCCCGGGAGTCCGCCTTCTTCTACGGGCACCCGCAGAACCGCTTCTGGAAGGTTGTTTCGATTCTCTTTGAGGACGACCTGCCGAAAACCGTCCCGGAAAAGCGGGACTTTCTTCTCCGCCACCATATCGCAGCCTGGGATGTAATCCGTTCCTGCGAGATCACCGGCTCCTCGGACTCCAGCATCCGGAATGTGACGCCGAACGATCTGTCCCCCATTCTCGAAACGGCGGACATCCGGCAGATCTACGTAAACGGCAGAACCGCGGAAAAGATGTACCGAAAATACACGGAGCCGATGACCGGAAGGCACGCGGTCTGCCTCCCCTCCACCAGCCCCGCCAACGCCGCCTGGTCCCTCGACCGCCTCATCGCCGCCTGGTCCGTCATTCGAACCGCGGGGACAGGAACCGCGGCTGATTTGTAATTCCTCAAAAAAGCCTGCAGTTACAGGGAAAATCGGCATTTACAGCACCGTCCCCAGTGGCCGGAACCGCTCCCTTTCGTCTTCTTTTTCTGCAGCCGGAAGGGCAGAACAGAGCTGGAAATTATACAGCACGCTGACCTTTGATTAGGGTTGCCTTATTGACATAAAATGTGATACATTGTACCCATGTATCGGTATTATAATACGATATAATTTTTTGTATGAGAGGAGAATTACTATGGCTAAATGGGTATGCACAATCTGCGGATATGTCTATGAGGGAGATGCTGCTCCGGAATCATGTCCGATCTGCAAAGCTCCGGCTTCCAAGTTCAACAAGCA
>JAFRMI010000051.1 GCA_017430765.1 Lachnospiraceae bacterium
ATCCCGATTCCGGCATAGATGTATCCGATCTGTGCGGCAGATGAGAAGGCAACCATCCGGTTCACATTGTTCTCACGGATTGCCGCGACCGACCCGAAGATCATACCGCAGATACCGAGGACAAAGAGGATCCGGTGGACCGGCATCCGTTCAAAAACCTCGACACCTATTACCCGCCAGTATATCTTTATCAGCAGGAAAATATAGCCCTTCGAGACCAGTGACGACAGGATGGCCCCCGACGTAGGCGTCGCCGCCCCGTATGTGTCCGGCATCCAGTAATGAAACGGAAACAGTCCGCTCTTGATGGAAAGACCAATCGTGATGATGGCCGTCGCCATTGTGACCACAACCATTCCCTGCGGATCAGCCGAGAGCTTTTCGATCTCCCTGCACATCGGCACCATCAAAAGATTCCCCGTGACGTCGTAGAGAAGCACGACCCCCAGAAGAAAGAGGCCGGATCCCAGAAGATTGAGGATCATATAACGCATGGCCGCGAGCGTCGTGCGGCCCATTTCACGGACGATCAGGATGCCGCAGCTTGTGAGTGTCATGATCTCGACAAACACATAACCCGTGAAAATATCATTCGTCCACACCTCCGCCATCAGCGCGGCTGTCATGAGGTTAATGAGGGAATAGTACAGGTTGATCTTGCTCTCATCGATATCGCTTTTGATAAACCGTTTTCCGGCGAGAACGGCGGAGAGCATGACGAGCATGAAGGTGAGCGCAAGAAGCGCTTCCAGCGTCCCGGCACGGATCTCATTGCCCCAGGGCGCCGGGAACTCCCCCATCACATAGGTAAAGGATTCACCCGTCCGGACGGTATATTCAAGAATACATGCGATGAGGACGATCAGGATACATTCGTACATGATCGTCATCCTTCTTGCAGCTTTTCCCTTAAGCATCATGCACAGGGCGCCCATAAAGAGGCTCGGCACAATGGTAAAGAGAGGGAAGTTCCTCACAAAATCCATCATCATCGCTCCTCCAGCTGTCTTTTACTCATCAGATAGATCTCGTCAAGATTCAGGGTATGATAGCGGCGGTAGAGCCGTACAGTCAGAGCGAGCGTCATAGCCGTGACGGACACGGAGACAACGATCCCCGTAAGGACCAGTCCTGCAGGAACCGGATTAATGTAATGCTCCGCTTTCAGAATGCCATTCTCCACGATCGGCGCTTTCCGCCCCCTGATAAAGCCCATGGACGCGAGAAACAGGAACACTCCTGTGTCCATGATATTCATCCCGATCAGTTTCTTGAAAAGATTGCGCTGAAAAAGGAGCATCGTGAAACCGATGCCGAACAGGATGATGGCGACAGCCTCCTCATAATTGGCAAGCAATGTATTGATCAAAGCACATTCCCCTTACTGATCTTCCAAAGGTTCGACTCTTCCGATCCTTCCTCTCCGGAACAGGCAGAAGAGACCGAACATGGTGCAGGCGACAACAAGTCCCACGGCGATGTCGAGCGGAAGGATCAGGCCGCCGCTTAATATCGCTCCCGGTTTCCCCTTCGGGATGTGGTTCGGAAGGCCGTTGGCCCCGGTAAAGAACACATAGCCTTTCGCGAAGCTGTAGAATGACAGCGCGCAGAAAGTGATCCAGGCGGACAGACGCGCCGTATAAAAATCATCCATCCGACGGAAGCTGATGGTCATTCCCAGAAGGATCAGGCCCGACCCCAGAACCGTCCCGCCGGAGAAACCGCCGCCCGGTCCGTTCTGCCCGTTGAGGAGCATATACACCCCGTAGACAAAGATGCACGGAACCAGTATAAAACCGATCTTCCGCATGATCGGGTCGAGCGAAAGATTCCTGAGGTGTTTCCCGCGGATCATGTAATAGTCCCCGTAGGAAGCCTGCATATTTTTGGAATCCATCCGAAGAAGGATCATCACGCAGATCAGCGCCGTAAAGAGAACGTGGGATTCTCCGAGCGTATCAAATGCACGGTAATCCAGAATCATGCCGGCGACAATATTCACGGCGCCGGTTTCTTCGAGTCCCTTCTCCGTATATCTTCTGACAACCTCGGTTGCCACCGGGTTCTCCACGCCGTAGCGGGGAAGATTGGCGATCGTAAAAAGCAGAACTCCGATCAGAAGAATGCAGCTGGAGACAGCAACCGCCGTGTAGATCCGGTAAAAGCCCTCGGTCTCTATCCCGGCGATCTTCTGCGTCCGCGCACTCATCATGATTTTCTCATTTTTTTCGCGGCGCTCCCGCTTGAACTCCTCTCTGGAGCGGTCCGGCTCCTCGCGGACATCATATATGTTCTCCATGAGATCCACTTCGCCGTCCATCCAGCGCATAAAGGCGCTCTTCACGGGCTTTTTTTCACGTTTTCCTGCTGTTTTTCCCAAAGACTTCTTCATAGATCCGTCTCCGTCTCTTCCGAACTGTCACTTTCCCGGATTCTCCGGAGCGCAAGGAGAAACAGCAGGCCGCTGACTCCTGCGCCGACCGCTGCCTCCGTGATCGCCAGGTCCGGTGACTCCATGAGCACCCAGATCACACACATCACAGAACTGTAAGACATAAAGATGATGATAGCCGCGAGCAGATTCTTCGTGAGATTCACTCCCACGGCACATACCACAAGAAGAATCAGGAGAATAATCCTGAATACATCTTCTATGCTTCCCGTCACTTGCTGTCACCTCCCTCCGATGAAGACCCGGTTTCTTTCTCTTTCTCCGGATACCGGAGATACCGTTCAATGTCCGGATTCGTCCTGTACTCTATCTTTCCCATAAAATGCCCGGAAACAGGCGATGAACACCACATAAACATCACGATCAGAAGCAGCTTCAGAGACGTCATGGTGACTCCCGCGGAGACGATGCAGGCGAGGATGACCAGCATAAGCCCCAGCGTATCTCCGACCCCGGATGCATGGATGCGGTTCATGATAAAGCCGAATTTCCATACGCCAAGCGCAGCAGC
>JAFRMI010000052.1 GCA_017430765.1 Lachnospiraceae bacterium
GCTCAATGTAAATGATCTGCCCGTTGTCGGCGCCGGGCTGATCGGTCTTACCGCCGGGACATTGCTGGGACTTGCGATCCACAGGAGGATTCCGGTGAATTTGTTCGGAAAAGTGATTTACGCATTTGTCGGGATCGGGGGCATCTGGATTATTATCACCCATCTGTTTGTCTGATGCCGTAAAGTATGTCTGATGGCGCATGGTTTGTCTGATGCCTTGAGGGATGGCTGATACCGTGCGGCTTGCCTGAGCGGGCGGATAAGGCTGAACAGAGCAAGAATGCTGATTCGGCCCACACTGATTCTTCGGTCGTGGGCCGGATTGCCGCAGAGAGTAAAAAAGCCCAGCGGATAGGGCTGAACAGAGTAAGAATTCTGATCCGGCCCGCGCTGTTTCCTCAGCCGTGGGCCGGATTTCTGTAAAAGCAGGATCAGACTTTGTCTTCCGGCGGCGGTACGACCGTCCGCATCGACGCCCCGTTCCCTTCATTCTTATACATCAGCATCTCTGCCATGACGGAGAAGGCGACCTCTTCCGGTTTCTTCGACGCAATCCGAAGCCCCGCCGGCGAGTGAAGCGGTCTGAAAAGATCCGGATCAAATCCTTCTCCCGTGAGCGTCTCATATACGCCGAACACCTTGCGCCGGCTGCCGAGCATCCCGATATAGGCGGGCTTCTTTTCGAGGATTCCCGCCAGAGCTTCCTTGTCACTGTCGTGACTGTCCGTGCCGAGGAAATAGTACGCGCCGTCCGGCAGATCCGCTTCCCGCAGGTCAACTCTGTAATCCTGACAGGCGTGGCACTCGTTTGCAAACGGATTCTCCGCGAAAGCCTCGTGCCGGTCATAGAGAATCGTATAGACATCGAGGAAGCGGCAGAGTTCGGCAAGTCTGCTTCCGACGTGCCCATTTCCAATAATCACGACGACCATCTCTCTTCTTAAAATCTCACAGAAGACCTCGATATCGTGGGGACAGCATTCTCCCTTCTCCCCGCCTTCAATATAATGTTTTGTATAGGGCGGGTCCCCGGCTTTCAGCGCGGCCAGCGCATCCGACACAGCTTTGCGCTCCACGGTGCCGCCGCCGATCGTGCCGGCGGTATTTCCGTCTGCGTCCACAAGCATGGCCTTTCCGACAGTGGCGGGCGAGACCCCTTTTATGCTGATGACGTGAAGGACAGCATAGGGGCGGTTTTTCTGGTCTGCCTCAAGGCGTGCATTCATAAGCGGATCTGTCATAATAAATTCCTCCTCAGAGTGGGTCAGGAGACCTGGATCTACAGCACAAGTGTACCATGTATTTTCAAAATGGGACAGGGGCTCGGTCCGGGAACGGGCATTTGTCTGTTCTTTGGAGTGATATTATGCAAAATGCTCAAACTTCTGAGCATATGCAGAGGAAAATTGCGAAAAGTCAATAAAAAAGTATGGAGAGGTGTATACATGAAGTATTATAATAGCCTCATAGTATATTTGGGTTTGCGGCAGTCCTGTCTGGCTTACAGTCCGGAACCGCATCTTAAGAGCCACGGTCGGAGGAACTGACAATGAAGAGAGCAAAAAGATATCTGGCGATGCTGCTGACGGTGATGATGATCTGTACCCTTGTGCCGGTGAGCGCGTTCGCCGCGCCGGCAGAAGCGGAAGCGGAAACAACCGATACGGAACTGGGCGTTGAAGAAGCTTCGGGGGAGACGGAAGTTTCTCCTGCGGCGGAAGAGCCGGACGCGGCAGAGGAGGCCGCCGATTCGGCTGCTTTGGAAAATGCATCCACTCAAGAGGAAGCCTCGGCTGAGAAAGGCGCGGAAGAGGAAGCCTCTGTTGAAGAAGGCGTAGAAGATGGCGCTGAAGAAGGGGACGCTGAAGAGGAGCTTTCCGGAGAAGTATCTGCGGATATGGCAGAGGAGACTGCCATAGAAGAACCGGCGGATCCGGAAGAGACCGAAGAGGCGGCAGAAGAGGCCGCTTCGGGAAAAGGCCGTGCAGCTTCAAAAGAAGCGAAGCAGCTCGTATGGAATCTGGATGACTATGACTTCGAACACGCGGTGGAAATCCCTCTCGGTGAAGCCGTCACAGTGGATCTTACGGATACAGCACCATATCAGGTCTTTTACTTTATTCCCGAAGAGACATGGGTCTATCATTTCTATTCGGAAAGTATGTCTGACAGTGTTCCCGATCCTTACGGCAGAATGCTGTTCGAAGACGGAGACGGGATTCACCCGATGGGACAGCAGGGCGACAATGGCGGAGACGATGACAGCGGCGGCAGTCACGGGCTGGGAGGCCACGACTTCTATTTTTCGGAGTATCTCTGTGCAGGTCAAAAATACTATCTGATCGCGGACAGTTATTCAAGCGGATCGTATCCGGTGATTCTTGAAGCGGCGGGCAGCGCAAGTATTACACTCGATGCAAACGGAGGGTATTTCTATAACCTTGATACAGAAGAAGCTGCCGGATCTGAATTCCGGAGTACGTCTCCTGACGGAGAATCTGTCGGTTACTCATCCTATGCGATGAATTATGAATATGATGTGGCATATGAGGACCACTCCCTTCTTGGCTGGACTGACGAGCCGGATGGCGGATATACAAAGGATCTGCATGAGTGGACGGCATATGACGGAATGCGGCTGTATGCGGTGTGGGGGGATATGATCACGGCCACATTTGACGCAAATGGCGGTATTTTTACGAGCCTCATGGAAGGGGAAGAGCCATGTACGTCTTATGAGGAGAAGTTTGCCGAGGGGCAGACGCTCAAAGACTGGCAGTGGAGCTATAAGCCGGAAAAAGACGGCGGGTATCTGATGGGGTGGTCAACCGACCCGAATGCGGACCCGTTTGAAGTCGATGACTGGATGAGTCTCTGGGTCGAAGACGGGCAGACTTACTATGCTATTTGGGGGGGCGCCATCACTTATACACTGTACGGCAATGGCGGATACCTCTCAGTGAATGATGAGCCTCTCGAACAGCTCTCAAGGGAGACGGCAAATGGAATGCCGCTTTCAAGCGTCCTTCATTGGAGTGTAAGCAGGGAAGAAGATGACGGGGGCAGCTGGGCTTTCGCCGGCTGGGCGCTTTCCCCGGATGCGGGACCTTCGGATGTGGTCGATCCGGAAGAGACCGCGATCACGGACGGGTACAGCGAATTCTATGCAGTCTGGGCGAGGCCCTATGGGGTGACGGTCACATTTGACGCAAACGGCGGATACTTTAATGATCCGGCTGACACCGAACCGCGAGTATATGGCTTTGATGCCTATAATCCGCTCGGGATCTATATCAACGCTTCACGCGATGACGGCTATCGTTTTTCCGGATGGGAGCTGCCGGACGGGACAGTTCTGGCGGATGAGGAACTGTATGCTTATATCCCGACAGAGGATGTGACGTTCACGGCTGTCTGGACGAAATACATCACGGTGACGCTGGATGCGAACGGCGGCTATTTTGACGGCTACGGCGGACAGACGCTGGAATGTGATCTGCCGGAGGGAGGCATCTTCGGTGCTTATATCAGCGCGAGGCCGTATTATGACTATTGTACGTTTGAATGCTGGGAGGATGCGGACGGCAATGCGATCGATCCGGAAACATACGTGCCGGAAGACGGAGAGGTGTTTACTGCCCGATGGCTGGATGACCGGATCACGGTGACCTTCAAGGCCGGAGATCACGGGTACTGGGACGGCGGAACGGACGAGTACGGGGAGCCGATCAAACTGTATTCGAGAGAGGAAAAGATTGAATCCGGAGAAAGCTTGGATCTGGGCTATGACGTTCCCATAAGTGAAGACGGGTTTGACATTACCGGTTGGGAAAATGAGCAGACCGGAGAAATTTATTCTGTCGATGATTATATTGAAATCTATGAGGATGTAACACTGGTTGCCAGGTACAGTGTCGCGTATACCGTGCGCTTTGTGCTTGGCAGAGGGTACAGTGACAACCCGGAGAAGCATGAGTCAGTGTCTGTCCTTCATGAAGGAGAAGAATTCCGCCCTCATATTCCGACCGTGAGGATCGATGATGACCACCTGGCATTTTCAGGGTGGTTCACGGACGAGGCGTGTACGGATCCGATCAGCGAGGATGAGATCAGGGAGAGGGAATATACTTCCAATGTGACGTACTATGCCGGTTATGAGGAGGGGTATGTCCTTACGATTGATGCAAACGGAGGCCAGATCTCTTACTGGAGCAATGACAGAGATACATATATATATTTAGATGAACTGCGTTTAGGATTTAAAAAGGAAGAGTATGTTTCTCTTTACTCAATATTAGATGGATTTTACTTTGATCCCCCTGAATCAGAGACCGGCCATTATAACTGGAACAGCTATATTATGGAAGATGGCGGAACGATAGACAGGGAAAGCGGATTCGATATCTCTGAAGACAGGACACTGCGTCTCAACTGGGAGAAAGAGTACGCGGTGACGTTCCATTATCGGCAGGACAGTGAGGATACGGAGACCTATTACTTCTTTGAAAATACAACCATCTATGCGACATCGACGCCGGTGAGCGCCGATCCTGAGGTATACGGCTTTGCCGGCTGGTATACGAATGGTCTGTATACCGGAGACCCGATTGATCCGGCGAATTATACGGTTACTTCTGATCTGGAACTTTGGGCAAAATTCGTTCCCGGGATTAAAGTGACATTTGATGCCGGTGAGTATGGGTATTATTGGGGCAGCGATGAAGAGGGAGAAGAAATTGAACTCCGGACGATTGTGAGAACGGTGGTTCCGGGCTATCCGATCGACCTCAGTGATGATGCATACAGACCGGAAGCGTATGAAGATCTGGATTTCGATCCTGCATTTGATTCCTGGACCTATGCGGACGGCTCGGAGATTCCCGATGAGGAGTATGAGGCGTTTGCCCCGACGGAGCCTGTCACGCTGAAAGCGAAATGGATCCTTCCCTATATCATCACATTTGATCTGGGAGATGCGGGAGTTTTCACGGATCTTGATGAAGATGCGGAAGACCGGTCAACCTATATCCGCTACTACCCGCGCAATCCGATGTTCCCTCTCGGCGGCGTGCCGGAGTACGAATTGACAGATGAGAGTGTGGAGATTGCAGCCTGGAAAGACATTGACACCGGTGAGGAATACTCGAGAACAGAGATTGAGAGTCTTTGGCCGACGCAGGACATGACATTCGAGCCGGTGTTTGCCGAGGCTGTGACGATTACGTTTGATGCGGGAGAGTTCGGCTATTTCTATGCAGGTGAAGATGAGGAAACAGGGGAGGAAATTGAGACCAAAAGCACGTCCGAACTGAAGCTCGCCAAGGGCGCGGAAATCGGATGGGGGTATGACATGCCCTCTGTGAAGCAGGCATATAAGACCAGCAAGCTGTTTGACGGATTTATCCTGGCGGACGGAACCGTACTGGACGAATGGGATCTGCGTTTTTATACGCCGGAGGAAGACGAAACAATCACCGTCGCCTATCGGGATGCAGCGGTGATTACGTTCTATGCCAACGGCGGATATTACTGGGATGGCGATGATGATGAGGACTCGGAGTACGGGGCAGTCTCCCTCACACTGCCTGCCGGGACAACCTATGACAGCGAGTCGCTGGAAGATCTTCTGAGCGATAATGACTACTATCTGTATACAGATGAAGAGAATCAGCGATCTGACGGATGCTACTATTACGATTCGGAGTGCACAAGATCCATTGATGACGAACCGCTTACGCTTACGAAGGACACAGAGCTGTATGCGGGCTGGATCGAACAGGTGATAGTCACATATGACGCCGGGGAAGGGTATTTTAACGGAGATCCGGAAGATAAAGAGGAGTCTGTTACGGTCGACAAAGGTTCCGTCTACGGCAGAACCGTTCTAAATGACGAACCTTCAGATCCTGCCTGTGAGAACAAGGTCTTTGCCGGGTGGTATCTGGACGCTGCTTTTTCGAATCCGGTTAAGAATTCGATGGTCATCTCAGAGGACACGGTGCTCCACGCGAAATACTCGGAGGAGTATTACACCGTGACATTTGATGCAGTCGACGGGGTGTTTTCCGATGGATCTCATACAAAAGAGGTGCGGGTGCTCAAAGGAAGTCGGGGCATGGCTTATCTGAATGAGGAACCGGAGATCGAGGATCCGGAAGACATCCGATGCTTTGCGGAGTGGACGTATAATGGAGACCGGTTCTATGAGGACTATTTCTGCCCGTCAGGGGATATGACCGTGACGGCTAGCTATAAAGACGGTTTTTCGCTGACATTCTCCTCCGGTGAAAACGGACTTCTCTACGATGAGGACGAGGAGGAGTATGTAAAGAAAACGCTCTTATACGGGAAGTACTTGTTCTCCGCCCAAAAGAGGGTTCGTTTCTATGCGCCTTCCGCGACGGATGCCGCGGGGCGGAATCTTCTTGGATGGTCACTGACGGACGGCGCGGATACGGCGGATTATACGGATGCATTTACTGCGGACAAGCCCGGAGCCTATGTCCTTTACCCGGTCTTTGGGGATGAAGGAACTGTGACGTTCTATGCGGGCGCACACGGAGAGATCGATCTGTACTATCCCATCTGGACGGATATCTACAAGAACCGGAGCGTTACGGAAAAAGTGACAGTCGGGATGCCTTTCTCGGAACTGAATTACGATGACTGGGGCGATACCGGATGGAGTTTTGACGGCTGGTACACGGATGCGGCGTGCACGCAGCAGGTCGATCCGGACACAGCTGTATTTGCCGACGGCGATACGTATTACGCGGGCTGGAGCGAAGACTACCGGATCCGGTTTGAGACGAACGGCGGCAATATGAAAGTTTATGATAATAGTGAGGAAAGATACACAAACCTTCTCTATGTCAGGAAGGGAGATTTCCTTGACAAATACTACGACATTAACGAACCGGTGCGGGAAGGGTATGTATTCTCGGGTTACTATAAGGACGAGGCGCTGACGGATGAGATCGAATCCATTTACAACTATATTCCGACCGGGGACGAGGTGGAGCAGACGATCTATGTCAAATGGCGCAGTGTTTCCGAAGTCGACAGCGTCTGTGTGCGGTGGCATCTGGTCTCGTCAACAGGAAGCGGGACATTTGAAACCGGACGGTTCATCGGAGAGCGGGAAGCGGCTGTCTATGTCGAAAAAGGCAGTGTACTTGACGAAGCCTATGCGGGCTATCCTCTCTCAGACAGCAAAACGGCTGAATTCAACGGGTGGTTCGAGGATGAAGCCTGCACAAGACAGATCACCAATTTTACCAGGGCTCTGGAAGCGGATCTGGATATATATGCCGGTTATGAGAGTCTGATCAAGGTGACATTCGATGCCAACGGAGGGTATTTCGATCAGAGTAAATTCCCGTCATCCATAGCAAAAACAGCGAGGATATCTGAAGGAATCTATGTATCGGATGATTATGGTATCCCGAGCCACGACGATGGGCTGAAGTTTGTCGGCTGGTATGAGGATCCGGAGGGCAATACCCCGATCGAACGTACTTCAAACGGCTACTACACACCGGGCGAGGATACCACGGTCTATGCGAAATGGGCCCCATCCTACGACGTCTACTATCATGTGGGATCCTTTGCGGGATTAGACGGAAGCAAGGGAATTGTCCTGAGGACATATCCGGAGGGAGAGCCGGCTGAAGAATACATACCGACGGTGTATGATCCTGAGCTCACGTTTGAAGGGTGGTATCTGGACGAGAATCTGACGCAGAAAGTGACGAATTTCACATTTAACAAAGAGACGGACCTCTTTGCCAAATTTAAATCGTCCCTTTATTTCGTAACCGTTAACGCAAATGGCGGAAAGCTTTATGTGTACGGCGGTTTCTACGGGGAAAATGTTGACGGCGGCGTCATGTATGATGACCTGCAGCTCGGTACGGACGGGACAAAGACACTGGAAGAGCTCTTCGGCAGCGTCCTCAGCAATGCGGAGCGTGAGGGAGAGTATGCTTATGACCTGAATCTGGGCTGGAGCACGAAGCAGGACGGTTCTGACATCGTCGATCCAAAGACGTATAAGCCGGCCGCAGATGTGACGCTCTATGCGGTGTGGCAGCCGAGGGTGTTGCTGCAGTTTGATGCCGGCGCCGGAACCAGCCACGCCTATGGCGACAACAGCCGATTTTATGTGTATGCCTTTAAGGATAAGACACTGGCGGAAGCAGACGCACATTACAGCGTCCATGATTCCCGCTGGCCCGGTCTCACAGAGATCCTCACCGACGTGACGCCGCCGGAGGGCCTCGTGTTCACCGGCTGGTACACAGCGGAGAGCGGCGGTATGAAGATCGACGCGAACTACACGCCGACGGAACCCGGCATACTGTATGCGCGGTATGAAGAGAATGCCTGCGAGCACGAGTGGGGCGATTGGGTCGTGACGACGCCGCCGACCTGCACGGAGGAGGGCGTGGAGACGCGCACCTGTAAGAAGGATCCGTCACATACGGAGACCCGCCCGGTCGCCAAAATCCCGCACCCGCTCGAGAAGGTGCCGGCGAAGGCGGCGACGTGCGAAGAGGCAGGAAATGTGGAGTATTACCGGTGCACGGCGTGCGGTGCGCTGTTCGCGGATGCGGACGGAAATACAGCCATCACCGAAGCCTCCGCGGTGGTGGTTCCCGCGAAGGGCCACGATTTCGGCGAGTGGACGCAGACCACACCGGCGACATGTACGGCTGCGGGAGAGGAGACGAGAACCTGTAAGAATGACCCGTCCCACACCGAGACGAGACCGGTGGAGGCCCTCGGACATACATATAAAGAGCAGCCGGTCTGGACCTGGACGGCGGATGCGGAGAACGGGTATAGCGCGGTGGCTGCATTTGCCTGCGAACGGGGAGACGATACACAGACCGTGGAGGCCGCGGTGACGAAGGTGTCGGAAACGCCGGCGACGGAAGAGGCGGACGGCGAAATCGTCTACAAGGCGGCTGTGCAGTTCATAGGCAGGGAGTATACGGACACCCGCACGGATATCCTGCCGGCAGCAGGGCATCACTACAGCGAGACGCCGGAGTGGGCGTGGAGCGAGGATCTGCAGACGGCGGCCGCGACGTTTAAGTGCACGGATCCGGGCTGCGACAAGGCGATTGTAAAAGAGGTGAGCGTCGGAGACGGGATCGCGGTCGTCGCGGAGGCAGCGACCTGTGAGAAGGACGGACTGGAGACGTTTACGGCGACGGTTGTCGTGGACGGCGTGACGTATACCGATGTCAGGACGAAGGTGATCCCGACCTCCGGGCACGACTGGGGCGAATGGACCGTGACCGTGAAGCCGACCTGCGAAGGTGCGGGTGAGGAGACCCGGACCTGTAAGAATGACCCGGCACATACCGAGACGAGGCCGGTGGAAGCGGCCGGGCACGACTGGGGCG
This sequence comes from Lachnospiraceae bacterium, assembly GCA_017430765.1. The sequence goes on from JAFRMI010000052.1 coordinate 9,414, forward strand.
AGTGGACCGTGACGGTGAAGCCGACCTGCGGCGCTGCGGGCGAGGAGACCCGGACCTGTAAGACGGATCCGACGCATACGGAGACGAGAGCGGTGGAGGCGACCGGGCACGACTGGGGCGAATGGACGGTGACGAAGGAGGCGACCTGCACCGAAGGGACCGAGTGGACGAGGACGTGTAAGAACGACCCGAAACATGCGGAAACCCGGAAGGGTGATACAATTCCACATTCCCTTGAGAAGGTGGCAGCCAAGGCAGCGACGTGCGAAACGGCAGGCAATATCGAACATTACAAGTGCAGGATGTGCGGCTCGCTGTTTGCGGACGCGGCGGGCACGAAGGCGCTGAAAGCGGAAGACGTCACAATCGCCGCGAAGGGACACGCCTGGGACGGCGGTACGGTGACGAAAGCCGCTACGACGACGGCCAAGGGCGTGAAGACGTACACCTGCAAGAATGACCCGTCGCACAAGAAGACGGAGGAGATTCCGATGGTAAAGGAAGCGGCTCCGCCCGCGGCAGGAGCTGACGGAACATCGCTTGGCACAGGTGCCTCCGCGGCGGCAGCGGCAGCAGCGATCACTTCCTCGACGAGCGAGGAGGGACCGGCCGGCTCGGCCTACGGCGTGCTGCAGGCGAAGGTCAAGAAGGCGAAGAAGACGTCGATCGCGATCAAGTGGACGAAGGTCCCCGGCACGACGGAGTACGTTATCTACGGAAACAAGTGCGGCAAAGGCAACAAGATGGTCGAACTCTTCCGCACGAACAAGCTGACCTGGACGCAGACGAAGCTGAAGAAGGGCACTTACTACAAGTACATGGTCGTTGCGGTGAAAGGCACGGGCAGCCAGGCGACGGTTCTTTCCTCCTCGAAGGTGATCCACATCACCACGACGGGCGGCAAGGGCGTCAATATGAAGTCGCTCAAGATCAATAAGACGAAGGTGGGACTGGTTAAGACCGTCAAGAAGAAAAAGACCTTCCAGATCAAGGTGACGCCGACGCCGGCGGGAAAGAAAGCCGCGAAGCACCGCCCGCTCACTTACGAGTCGAGCGACCCGGCAATCGCGACGGTCAGCAAGAAGGGCAAGATCACAGCCAAAGCCAAGGGCAAGTGCAAGATCTACATCTACGCACAGGACGGCACATCCAAGGTGATCAAAGTGACAGTCAAATAATTGAACCACGGTGTACCACGGGGACAGGAACCGCGGCCGA
>JAFRMI010000053.1 GCA_017430765.1 Lachnospiraceae bacterium
CCTGAGCCAGGATCGAACTCTCTTAGAATCTTTGAATCCAATCGGTCAGGAACACTGACATCGCTTTGATATCTGCGTTTCCATCCCTCGAAATTACTTTGGTTTTTCGTTCCTTCTTATAAGAAACTGTAAAGGTATTTCGGGTTAAGTATGTGTTTCACTGTTCAGTTATCAATGAACTTTTTTTCTGTCTCATGTGAGACAGCTTGTTTATGATACCAAAACCGATTCACTCTGTCAACAACTTTTTTTAACAATTTTTTCAGCCAGTTTTTGGGCGATTTTCCCATACACGAAACCCCCGGCTGAAAAAGAAACGAACTGTCTTCATTCAACCTTAATCATACGATATCCGATGCCGACATGCGTTTGTATAAACTGCGGCGAATTATCAGCGGACTCCAGTTTTTTCCGAAGCGTCACCATAAACACGCGGAGTGACGCAATATCATTATCCCAGCTCCTGCCCCAGATATGTTCCGTAATATAGGTATGCGTCAGAACCTTGCCTGTGTTCTTCGCCAGAAGACAAAGCAGCTTATACTCGATCGGCGTCAGCTTCAGTTCGTCCCCACTGAGAAAAACACACCCGGCAGAATAATCTATTTTGAGGTTGCCGTTGGTATAGACCGAACTGTCCGCTCCGCTGTCCGTATTCATCATGGACAGTCTCCGGACGGTTACGCGGAGACGTGCCAGAAGTTCCTCCACAGAGAACGGCTTTGTCAGATAGTCATCCGCCCCCGCGTCCAGAGCAGAGATTTTATCCTCATCTTCGCTGCGGGCACTGATGACAATAATCGGCATATTCGACCACATGCGGATCTGCCGGATCACGTCAACGCCGTCCATATCCGGCAGTCCGAGGTCCAGAAATACTACGTCGGGATTGTGCGACGATGCCAGCATAATCGCATCTGCTCCCCGCGGCGCTGTCAGATATCTGTATCCGTGCGTCTTTAAAGTTGTGACCATGAGATTGCGTACCGGCACATCGTCCTCTACGACAAGAATTGTGGGCTTATTCATTGATTGTCACCTCTCCTACCGGTAATGTAAATGTAAAACAGCAGCCAGTCGGACTGTTGTCCGTCAGCGTGATGGTACCTCCGTGGGATTCCACAATCGTCTTGCAAAGAGCCAGGCCCAGGCCGATCCCCCTTCTGCCATCGGATATTTTCCCGGATCCCGTAAAGAACATATCAAAAATATGCGGTTTCATCTCATCGGGAATTCCGGGACCGTTGTCATAGACGCGGACATAGATAAAGCTTCCTTCCTGTTCGCTCTGAATGATAATCTCAGAGCCCGTCTGTGTATTCTTAATGGCATTATTTATCAGATTGATCAGAACCTGGGTGATCAGCCTGGCGTCCATCTTCGCGATCAAAACATCCCGCCCCGGTTCGACAATGATCCGGTGCTTGTACGCGTTTTTGTCTATATGCTTCAGCGCCTCTTCAATAACGTCGTTAACGACATCCAGAGACAGGTGCAGGTCCATCTGACCATTTTCGATCCGGGAGATGGACAGCAGGTTCTCGACCAGCTCAATCAGCCACTCCGAATCATCATAAATATCAGAAAAGATCTGTATCAAAGTCTCGTGATCCAGCTGTTCATAGTGCGTCAGCAGGTTGCTTGCGTTCCCTGAAATCGACGTAAGCGGCGTGCGGATATCATGAGAGACGGAGCGCAGCAGGTTGGACCGGAGCTGTTCATTCCGGACAGCAATCGCGGCCTGCTCCTTCTCTGCCGCATTTCTGAGATTCTCCAGGGCAAGAGCGCACTCACCCAGAATGGAAGCGAATACGCTGTATTCAAACCCTTCCAGCCGTTCCCCGTTCATGATAATTCCGATCACTCCATAGCAGTACCCGTTCATGCAGATCGGATGGTACAGTGACTTCGCCTTACTGTGGTGTTCTGTGTGCGCTCCCGCCGCGAGCTGACTTTGGAACACCCACTCCGCGATTTCCGCCTCGTCCTCGTCCGGTGCCGGGAGGGTCCCGTCATAGTGGGCGGCACTCAGTTTTATGCGGCTGTCCGGATCATGATTCCAGCCAAGCGGGTATACGACAACATCCCGGTCGAGCAGCGTGATCACCTGCTGCGCCGTGATCCGAATGACATCATCCGCTTTCTCCGCTTTCTGCAGCAGCTGATTCGTATCAAAAAGAACCTTTGCGCGGAACGCTTCGCGGGACGACTGTCTGGCATTGTCTTTCAGCTTATTGGCAAGGGATCCCGTAATCAGGGATGAGATCAGCATAATTCCGAATGTAACTACATACTCTGCCTCGTAAGTATGAAAGCTGAATTTCGGTTCAATAAAAAAATAATTAAAAAGAAGCACACTGGCCAATGAACCCACTGCGCTGTATATGGGGCTTCCTGTCGTGACAGCGATCATCAGGACCCCCAGAATCAGGACCGTGATGATATTCGCTTCGGAGAAACCGAATAATGCAAATACAAGCCCCACTCCCGTAAAAGCCGCCAGAAGAAGAATTGCTGTAAAGGAATCGCGCCAGGTCGGCCGGATCTGGTCCGCAAGGCGGATATTCCGGCTGTGATTTTTCAGATCCGCAGTGGAATCCGGAATGATATATACATCCACGTTCGGAACATTTAGTATGATCTGTTCTGTCAGGGAAGGTTTGCTCCAGAAATGTCTCCGCTTTGCCCCGCTCCGTCCCACCACGATCTTCGTGGTACCGGAGATGCGGGCGTACTCGGCGATCTGCACCGGCACGTCGTCCCCGACAATCGTCGTTACGGCAGCCCCCTTCTGTTCGGCGAACCGCATATTCTTCTGCAGACGAAGTTTATCCGCCTCCGGCAGATCGTCGTAGCCTGCAGGCTTCACATAGATTGCCGTGAGAACGGCGTGAAAAGCTTCCGCCAGCTTTGCAGCCGCGTTGATGACTTTCCGGTTCGAGGGGGATGATGAGAGGCAGACCAGAATCCGTTCGCCGCTCTCCAATGCCTTTTCCATATCCGTTCATCCACGTGCCTCGTTGCTGTTTGAATATGTCACTTATACCATAAAAAGGCGCAAATATCTACTTCCCGTGTATCCGGTCATCCGTACACTCGATATATCCGGGATCATCAATAATAGTGCGCGCAATTCTCTCGTCAAACTCCTCCTCTATTTTGCGGTCGTGAAATGCATCCACAATCCGGTTGATCTCCTTCTCTATTTCTCCCTTAGGCCTTCTCCCGGGCTCTTCTTCGGCACCTTCCATCCCGCCTTTTCTTGGAATCCGCCCTGTCCGGATAAATTCAGCCAGAAAATGATCGAAGCGTCCCGCCAGAATATAGACGAGCGCAAATATGGCCAGTACCAGAATAATCAGTAATATGTTCAACACAATTGTCACCTCCTGCCGGGTATCTTTCTATATTAAATGCGGAAACACTTTTGCATTGCTCTTCTGTCACCCACCACCAGAAGCGTTTTCCTCTCATCCAGGACTGTCTCCGGTGTGACAGAGACACTCATCTTCCCATTTTCCTTCACTGCCATGATGCTGATTCCGTACCGTCTGCGGATATCAATCTTCCCGACCGACTTCCCGACCCATTCCCTGGGAACGGATACTTCATACAGCGCATAGTTGTCATCTAAGCCGATGTAGTCCAGAATATGATTGAATCCGTAGCGTATAGCCGCCCATTCGGCAATCTGCTTCTCCGGATTTATGACTTCATCTGCCCCGTTCCGGAGAAGCAGCTTTTCCTGCACCTCCCTGTTGGCCCGCGAAACTACCAGTTTTCCGCCCAGTTCCTTGAGGAGGGCGGTCGTTTCCAGAGAACTCTGAAAATCGCTGCTGATGGCAACGATGCAGACATCGAAATTATTGATCCCAAGGGACCTGAGAAACGCTTCATTCGTGCTGTCTCCGATCTCCGCATCCGTGACGAGCGGAAGCACCGTGTTGATCTTCTCCTCATCGCGGTCTACGGCCATGACCTCATGGCCGAGTTCGGATAACTGTTTCGCCAGCATCATGCCGAAATGATTCATTCCGATTAACAAAATTGATTTCATCTCTGCTTCTCCCGTCATCCGACTGTGATTTTTTCAACCGGCCTCTGCGACACCTCGGCGCTTCTGGAACTCATGGCCGCATAGATCAGCGTCAGTCCGCCGACCCGTCCGAAATACATGAGAAGGACCAGAACCATGTGAGACAGAGGGTGAAGCGAAGGCGTGATTCCGAGGGAAAGGCCGACGGTTCCGATTGCGGACGCCGTCTCAAATATGCAGGTCCCCACCGGAATTCCCTCTGTCATACTGATCACCGCAGCGCCCGCCAGGGTGAGCAGAAGATACATCGTAAGAAGCGTCGATGCGCTTTTTATGGTTCCTTCTTCGACCCGCCTGCTGAACAGCTGCGTGTTTTTCCTCCTCCGGAATACAGACAGTGCATTTGCGAGCAGCACCGCCAGTGTTGTTGTTTTCATGCCTCCGGCTGTGGATCCCGGAGAACCGCCGATCAGCATCAGCGAAATGAGCAGCATCCGCCCCACGCCCGTCAGCTGTGTGAGATCCGCCGTATTAAAGCCTGCCGTCCTCGGCGTGACCGCCTGGAACAGTGAAAGGAGAATACGCTCCTTTCCGCCGTACGCCGCATATTCCCACAAATACAGAGCCGCAGCAGGGAGTAGGATCAGGAACATCGTCGTTATGAGAATCACCTTGGTCTGCATCCGGTACCTGTGAACCTGCAGTTTGTGTTCCGCGACGTCACTCCATGTGAGAAATCCGATTCCTCCCAGAATAATCAGCAGACATACCGGCAGGACAATCCCCGGGTCGCTGCCAAAAGCCGTGAGTGAAGAAAAAGCCCCGCTTTTATCCCCCATGATGTCGAATCCCGCATTGCAGAACGCGGAAACCGCGTGAAACACGGACATCCAGATTCCATATGGGCCGTATTTTTTGCAAAATACAGGCATCATGGAGACAGCCCCGACAAATTCCATGCAAAATGCTGTTTTAAAGATAAAGTAGGTCATCCGCACCATGCCGCCGACCTGGTGTGCGGAAAGACTGTCCTGCAGCGTGGTCCTCTGCAGCAGGGAGATCTTCCTCCCGGAAACCATCGCAAAAAATGCTGCCACCGTAACAATGCCCAGACCTCCGATCTGGATCAGCACTAAAATGACAGCCTGCCCGAAGAAGGACCAATGCTGCGCCGTGTCCTTTATGACAAGGCCTGTCACGCACACAGCGGAAGTCGCGGTAAAAAGAGCCTCCTCGAAAGTGTGGCTCTCTCCCGCCCGCACGGCGGCCGGAAGCATCAGCAGCAGTGTTCCGAACAGAACCAGGCCCCAGAAACCTAAAATAATGATCTGGAAGGATGATATTCCTTTCCCTGCGCGGCGCCTGCCCATAGCAATCCTCCTGTCACAACCTGCGCTTTCATTGTAGAGCAGCCGGCGCAAAGATGGCATTAAGGAGCCCGACCCTGAAATTAAGAAAGTATTAAGAAATGAGCCAATCAGGGACGGTTCTTTTTTGACTCATTGCATGCAATGAGTCAAAAGGGGACGGTTCTTTCTGACTGATTGTATGCAATGAGTCAGAAAGAACCGTCCCCAATTGACTCACAATTGACTCAGACGGCAAAACCCGTATTACCTAACTGTGATCACAATTCTAACTTCTTTGGACGCCGATTTGTAGTTCTTGTCTCCGGAAGCCATTACTTTGACCTTAATTGTATACTTCTTTTTCGCCAATCCTTTCTTGATCGTGATCTTCCCGTTTTTCGCGACTTTAATATTCTTATCGCCCTTTGTTTTTTTATAAGTGACTTTTCCTTTGGCTTCTCTTACTGAAACAGCGCTTTTGGCTTTTATGGTCTGTTTTTTCTGCAGGAGTTTTGAGTATTTGACTTTCGGTTTTTTCGCCTTCACCTTCATCGGATTTGCCGCCTTGGCAATCACAAAGGTCAAATTCTTTTCTCCGGAATAATTCCCCTTGAAAGAAATCTTCACCTTCGCGGTGCCGGCATTTACATTGTCCGCATAGGAAACTGCGTAATTGGATGCCGCGATTGCCTTCCCCGCTGCGTCCGTTACCGTCACCGCCGGTGTCTTCGCCTTGCCGTCGTACTTAGAAGACTGCTCCGCCAGTTTGAAAGCAGAAGGTCTGCTGATAGCAGTCGTCTTCAGAATCTCTCCGCATACGCTGCACTTTGTGACAATCTTCCCGTCTGCGCTTAGAGTCGCCTTCGTGACAGCCGTCTCCTCTTTTCCATGGCCCGTCTTAGCCACTTCCTCTTCCCTGAGCTTCTCGCCGCAGACAGTACAGTGATAAGCCCTGACGCCGGCCGCCGCGCACGTCGGCTGTACTGTGACCGTCCCCGCGTCCTCCGCATGCTTATGAATGACAACGGCCAGCTCGGATACAGCCCAGTGTTCCCTCTCATTTCCGGTACGCGCCAGGATCCCGATTGACACCGGAAGAGTCGAACCGTCCTCAATCTCTTCCGCGAGACTTCCCGGAACCGTCATCGTATCGATCGGACCTCCGTCCGCGGAACTTGTAAACTGCAGACGCCGGTCCCCGCCATCAAAATAATATGCCGCAATCTCTTCCTGCACTCCGTCCGGATTCTTAATGGACTCGATCCGCATAGTCGGCGGAAGGAGCGACCGGATTTTCTCATCATCGATTCGAATCACTTCCCCCGGTACAATGTACAGTTTCGCGCTCTCATCGATCGCGAAAACACCGCGGCTCGTGTCGCACCTGATGTGCACCCACTGCCCGTCATCAAATTCATGATACCGGATTCCCGCGAACAGATCGGACTCCCCGGTCGTCTTTGCTGAAAATCTGCCGCTCGACTCATCCAGATCAATCCGGCTGCCGTCCCAGCCATCGTAATAGACTTCATAAGATGAAGGCTCTACCTCTTCTTCCTGATACTTCTCCCCTTCCGCATAGGCGTCATACCAGCTGTGGACCAGCTTCGGGGTGATGGTTCCCGTCTCGCCGAGGAGCATTTCATAACGCTGCGGCACCTCGACCCGGTAATAGTCGTCCGACACGTGCAGACATGTTGTGTGCGTCCCGGAGTCACCCTCCGGTCCCCCCGTATACGTATAAGTGATTTCTGCTTCGCCCGGTCTCACCGCCTCGATATACCAGTTCCCGTCCTCTTCATACGGCCGGAGAATATTGGGATCGGACGACTCGATACCTGTGATCGTCACTTCGAAATAGCTCCCGGGTTCGCCGTCAACCTCGTTCCCGCTGCAGTGCGCAGCATCTTCCACGTAAAGAGCCGCTTTGCTGCCGGGATAAAAGAACCGTTTTTTTGTGAGGGTCGTCATATCATCATCTTCGAGCCGCTTATACGCTCTGCTGATGAGGACACGCATCCCCTCCCTGCACAATATGACGCCGTTCAGTTCCGCCTCCAGATAAATATCAAATCTGGAGCCGCGTCTCCCCCACTCATCATACTGATACCGAAGAACCTCAAAGAGTTCTTCCATCCTCTCTTCGCCATCCAGATGCAGCTCGCCGGTTTCGCTGTTGAACTCCTCCTCTGTCAGGGTGAATTCCACCTTTGAATCGTCGATCCTGCACCCGTCCCCATCGACGGCATATTTCCAGATCGGTCCAAGCTCGTCACGTTCCGTTTCGTCGCTCCACTGCCACTCGCCGTACCGCACGCTCCATGTAATGGGGTATCCCTCGTCCTTAAGCGCCTGCAGCTTCTCCACTGAAGGTGTAACTGTAATGGCTTCATTTGTATACACAAATGTATAGCCCTCTCCGTCACCCCGCTTTGGATCCGCAGAAAATCCCGCTTCCGGATCGAAACGGTTGTACATAAACGTCCTTCTTCCGATCTCGTGCTCCTCACCGTCGTTCTCTGTAAAAGCGACGATATCGAAACCGGTACTCCAGTCGGCAATTCTCTGTACGAAAAATGGAGCCATTCCCACATCGCTCCCATCCTCACCGTGTGTGAGAGTCTTTCCGTTATCATCCGTGATCACGACATCCGGCGGGTTATCTGAATCGACTTCTCCGTCTCTTTCCTCCCATTCAAACCGGTACCGGATGGCTGCCAGCTCCTCCTCGCTTATGGGAACTTCGACACCATCCTTATATTTCACCACCGTGGGCATAAGCTCCGCAATTCCGCCGACCGGGATGTCCGGATTCCAGTCACCATCGATCCGCAGTTCATACGTGTCATAAGTCACATCGATCCAGCGGTGTGTGTCCGCAATCTGCCACTCCTCGTTCGGATTGTTCTCATCGGTGTCAATCAGGATGGCGCGGACATGGATATTCATTACCGGCGCATCCGGTGCCGACGATATTGTCAGATTGTCGCTGTGATTATTCGTCTCATATACATATACCGTCTCCTGGTCAGGATTCCCATCCTGATACCAGGTGCCGGGTGTCAGATCAGATCCGTTCACGCACGCTCTCCAGTAACGGCCCATCTCCCGGACTTCCTCCCAGCGCACATCGTTCTGCCGGAAGAACTCATCATCGATCCATTCCACACGGGCTTCATAGCGGATCTTTTTACCGGAGACATCCACTTCCTCGTGATGTCCGTCCGGGTTCTGCCTCTCCGCGCCGCATCTTGTATACAGGTTCATCTCTGTTCCGGGGAGCAGATCCCAGCTGCCGCCCTCCGGCTGCAGATCGATCCACGCGCGGAAATCGCCGACCCAGTAACGGAAAGTCTGCTCTCGCGTCTCTACTTTTTCATCGCCGTCATAAAGATCCAGGAACAGCGTCACATCGGCATAGCCGCTGCGGACGGCTTCAAATACCCACTCGTCTCCTTCTCTTGTCTCGATTACCGCGTCACGCGAATCATATGCATCCTCATTGGAGTCAATCCGGACATCGGTCACGACGACCCTGAGGTCCGCTTCCTCCGGGTAGCGGGCATTCTTCACACGGATGGTGTCCCCGCAGTCCGCCTTCAGTCTTCTCGTCTCGCCCGGAAACAGGTTTTCATCCCACCGGTAATCTTCATATTCCTCGTCGCGCATGTGCAGCCATGCATCCGTATCACTCACGCGGAAACCGGCATCCTCGCCCTTCACATAGACGTCCGCCCGCACACGGATATCATCCAGAGCGTTTAACAGCTCTCCCGTGAATGTAAAGACCAGATCGTCCCCGTCCTCTTCATATCGGTAATATGGGTTTGCTGAATCATCCAGATCCCTTTCGTCCAGTTTGTTGATCCAGCCCTCCTCATCGTCCCAGTCATCCCCGGTGCGGCCTTCATCAGTCCAGGAGCCCAGCGTGATATGGATCCGGAACCTGTCTTCCCAGTTTTCACCGAGATTCCCGACAGAAAGCCGAAGCTGCGCGCTGTCCGTCCCGCGGAAAACCTCCCGGTCATGCTCATCAAATGAGATCTCATAGTTTTTTCCATTGAAGCGGTAATCGCACTCGATATCCCGCTCCTCACCGTCCTCCTCCCAGAAAGCGCGAAGACGGAAATCCGTGTCCCAGTCACTGAGTCTGGTAATCTTAAACGTATTGCCCTGCGCGCGGTCCCCGCCTCTCAGGACTCTCTCCTCTCCTCCGACAGTCTCCGTGACACGCAGAGCATTGTCGTCCAGGTCCTCCCACTCGAATGTCACGCCGGAGAGGGTCTGTCCGTCTTCTCCGTATCCATAGCGCCGTACGAAGAAGGTTTCTACGACAGAGTTTCCTACGTCCAGTCCGCGGTCGAGATCGGTCGGCTCAATGATGTCATATCCCATCCGGAGATGGAATCCGGTACTGTCTTCCGCCACGTCCTCTCCCTGATAGGACACCGTCACTCTGACGCGAATTTCTCCCTCGAGCTTCGTCTCATCCCCCGTAAGATCCCTGAATTTCAGAATGGCCCGTGAGGGATCGCCTTCCATCGCGGTCACCGTCGCATATGATTCCCCGAATACAAAGTCCCATGTATAGGAAAGACCGTCCCTGTCGTTCTGATAATCGCCGTTTTCATCGAAATACTCGTGTCCCGCATCCGTGAAGAGTACGAATTCATCACCCGGCAGTCCGTCGTGCCGCATGTCCTCACTGTTCATATAAACGTCAAAAACATCGCCGCCGATGAACAGTTTAAAGCTCTGCTCCTTTGTCTCCCCGTCAAAATCAATATAGGTCAGCGTGACCTCCGCGGTTCCGTTCTCTTCCGCAACCAGCCTCCACTTGTCACTCTTCTCCTCCACCTGCAGGATCTGCTGTCCCTCGTCATCAAGGTCGAAACCGAGTATCTCAACCTCTTCATATCCCCAGTCCGGATGATCCTGATTTCGGAGACGGTAGCCCGTATAACGGTCGATCCACTGATCCCATCCTGTCAGCATGGAGCGATCCTGATATATCGGATCATATTCGGAATGGCAGAGTTCCAGATGCGCGTCCGCGATGGCGACGGATTCTTCCTGTCCTTCTACGTATGCCTCAATCCAGAGATGTGCCTCATCATAGCCTGCATCCTCGAAGGCGGAGACAATTCTGCTTCCGTCGAGAAACAGCGTATCCCCCTGCACCTCATATCCGTCGCCTTCCGCAACAAGATCCGTGAAAGCAGGACGCTCTTCCTCCTCATCCCAGATCCCGATGGTTACTTCGAAGAAGTGAACCGGATCGCCCATACGCTCCGTATCGATCGGCAGTTCCAGTCTGCCATCATCGAAAAGACGGAACCACGGAGATGGCAGGGAGATCAGAGGTTCGTCCCCGTTCATCCGTTCCTTTGACGCAGCGGGAGTGTCCGGAGAGGGGATCTCCTCTTCCGGTTCTTCAGCGGCTGCATTTTCCGCGTCAGCAGCATCCGCATCCGGGATGTCCGGTGCTTCCTCTTCCCCCTCCTCGACGGCAGCTTCCTCATCCGGGAGCTCCCCGTCCGTCTCTTCTGCAGCATCGGCGTCTTCCTCTGTATCGCCTGCCGCTTCCCCGGCGATGCTGTCTTCCGTTTCCTGTATCTCCTCTGTGGCGGCGTCAGCAGTTTCCGCTCCTTCCCCTCCGTCCACTTCCTGCGCTTCTTCCGTCTCCGCTGTCTGGGCAGCTGTCTCCATGGCCATAACCGGGGATGTCTGTGAAAACACAAGTATCCCCGACAGCAGCGCTGCTAGAACCCGTTTTTTCATCGCATGATCTCCTTTAATTCTCTAAGCCGTTTCCGGTTCCGTGATGCGAATCACCGTTTCCGAATTCCACGTTTCGTTTGTTCCAATTATACCTCTTTCTGCGCAAAAGCGGTACACAAATCGAATTCAAACAGCATCGTTTTCTCTCTTTTCAGAAAATAATCCATCTATGTTCTTTTTACTCATTGCATTCAATAAATAGAAAACAAAGTTTCCTATGATATAAAAAAGGCAGGGATTTTCCCCGCCTTGAACAGTTCTACACCACATATATACTGACCGCTGTGTATGTGCCGTCCTGCGCATACACATAGATCCTGCATTTTCCTTTTTTCATGCCCCGCACCAGGCCTTTCGAAGAGACAGCAGCGATCTTCGGATCGGAGGATTCATAGGATATCTTTCGATGGACTGAAGCCTTCTTCCCGATCTTCACCGCCTTCGCCTTCAGACGAACCGTTTTCTTCCTCTTCACCCTCGCGCTTTTACGGTTCAGCTTCAGCGCTCTGTAATTGTTCTTCTTTCCGCCCAGTGTCGTAATGTGCAGCGTCTTCGATGTGCTGAGCACCTTCGCGGAGGTGCCGACGCCGTCCGCTGCGACAACGACATATTTGTAATACGTCCCCTTCTTCAGCTTTTTATGCGTGTAGGAAGTCCCCTTTACAGCCGCCAGTTTCTTCAGACGGCTCCCGCACTTTGCGCCGTACACGATGTAGGCCTTCGCGCCGCTGACCCGGTTCCATCTGATCTGGATCCGGTTCCTCTTGACCGCCTTTTTGCGCGCGCACAGTTTCCGGAAGACACTTCCTCTGCCGTCTCGGTCCGACGTGTCCGCCAGCAGCGTCTTTTCCGCCAGGGACAGGGAAGCGCCTTTTCCGAGGGCGGTTCCGTCGGCGCCGGGCTGCTCAGCATTTTCCTCTTCCGCTGTGCCATCAGAGGATCTTTCGCCGGCGGCATCGGGATTCTCGCTGCCTTCCGCCTCCGCTTCTTTCGGTTTTTCTGAGACCGTCACTGTGACGGAAGCGGTATGCGCTCCGTCTTTCGCCGTTGCTGTGACAACAGCCGTCCCCGCCGCATGCGGCGAAACAGCCCCCTGCTCATCAACAGACGCGATTTCCGGCCGGCTGCTTTCCCAGGTCACTTCCTGATCGTCTGCATCCTCCGGGACAATGTGATAAGACAGGCGGAGAGGCTCACTCTCCAGATAGATGCTTTCATTCGTATGATCGAAGGAAATTCCCGTCACATGCTGCAGAACCGTCACGTCGCAAAACGCCGTAAGGCCAAGATCCTTCGTTGCCGCCGTGATCCGCACGGACCCGCCCTTCTTCGCCGTCACAGTGCATCCGCATCCATCCTCATCCGGCAGAACTTCCGCCGTCTCCGGGTCCGCGCTTGTCCACGTGACAGCCGGATCGGATGCATCCGCAGGAAGGACCGACGCATCCAGATGGGCGGTCACATCCTCACCAAATCTCTCCAGCGCTATCTGCGTCTCGCTGAGGGATATCTCCTCCACATGTTTCTTCACCGTGACCGTGCAGGACGCGGTAAACCCGCCGTCTGCAGACTCCGCTGTAATCACAGTTCTTCCGACAGCGGCCGGTGTGACCGCTCCTTCCGCATCGACGGACGCGATCCCTGGATCCGCGCTCGACCAGCTGACCGCCTGATCCGATGCGTCCTCCGGAAGTATCTGCGCCTGAAGGGCCGTCGGCTCGTCACCGATCCACACCTCCATCTCCGGTTCCAGCGAAATTCCCGTCACATGCTGCAGAACTGTAACAGAACAGGATGCCGTGCAGTGCCTGTCGACGGTCTCCACCGTCACGACCGCCTCCCCGGCTTTTACAGGTGTGACCGTGCATTTCCCGGAAGCATCCGCCTCCACCGTCACAACGGACAGATCCGAGCTGCTCCACGAGACCGTCTGATCGGACGCGTTGTCAGGAGATACGGACGCCGTCATTTCTGCAATTTCGTCCGTATAAAGGGAGAGTGTGTCCGGACAGGAGACCTCCTCCACGTGCACCATGTTCGTGTAGGAAGCCGGTGCGATTGTCAGCTCCTTTTTGCTGAAAAGGTTCATGCTGTCCGCATCATAGTAGTAGCGGGTCCCGTCATTGACGCCGAACGTGGTGCTTCCGTATGTGCCGAACATACTTCCGCCGCTCAGAAAATGCCTGGATTCCGAGGAGGAGTTAGTCAGATCCACCAGGTAATTCTCCCCGTCCTCCATATGCATCAGATTCCACATATGTGCATTGCGGACGGACCCAAGTCCCCCCGTCACCAGATAGCAGTCCATATCCGGATCGGAAAACGCGCTGAGGTCGCACAGGTACTTAAACGCCTTGGCGTAGCCCTCACACACGACATTCGTGTCCGGATTATTGTCAAACACATATATAATCTGCCACGGGTCGCCGTAATAATCAGTGGAACTCGCCGCCTCGTTATCGTATGTCACCAGGCTTCGGATTGTCGTCCGGAAATACAGCAGTTTTTCGTGATCCGAATACCCCTCCGCCTCCTCCGCGATCACACCGGCGTATGCGACCGCGGCGGAAGCGCTGCCGCATTTTTCCTGATTGACCGCCGTGGGGAATTCATCTCCGGAAGGACCCGTGTAGCCTTCCGGCCAGTAATCCGGTGCAGCACTGAGCTGATACACCAGCCGGGTCAGTTTCAGCATATCCTTTTTCCGGTCGTACACAAACAGAGGATACCAGCCGTATCCCTTCGTCTTGTCAAACCAGTAGAATTCATAGGGAATATCCGTAAGAAGCGCATCGATGACCGTGATCGGGTTAAAGACCGCGTCATCCGAAAAGAGGGCGGGGTCATAGTATCCCTCGTCGTCAAAAGCAGGCCAGGTCGCGTCAAGAAGAAGATTGATCTGTTCGGTGGCCTCGGGATTATACCCCTCACCATCCCGGTAGAGCCAGGATACGCCCAGCTCCTCCTTCGTGTAATACAGCTTGTCGACGACCCCCGTAAACGGGATCGAGATCTCCGCACTATCCCGCTGTCCGCAGGCAATCTGTGCCGCTGCCTCATAGAGGGCACTGTAGATCGCCTTCTCCGCGTCATTCAGATTGTTTTTCCGGGGAGCCTTCCGCCTTGCGGAACTGCCGGAAGGCGTCTTCCCGGGGTACATGAGGGAATCCAGGTAATCAGCGAAGAGTGCATCATTGTCCCGGCCCGTCACGGAGGACACGCGGTGCGGTTTTGAAGGGACCATCTCCCCTGTGATCTCAGCGGCGTATGCCGGATGCGTTCCCACAGCGAAAAAAGCCGCACCAAGCAGTGCAGCCAGCAGCAACGTCAGTTTTACCGGCATCTGCCGCATCTTTTCTCTAAGCATCTCCTCATTCCGGGCCTGCAAAGCGTGCCGCTGTCACCTGGTGATCACTTGAAACAACCAAATTGCACTTCACTTTCCGCTCATAACCGCTCAGGCAGCAAAACCCTTAAGCAGCCTTGAAAACAGAATTGTAAGGGGATTCACCTTCTGCACGATTGAAAGATAGGGACTGCTGTTGATCTGCCTGAGCAGATCACCTCCGATCCCCGTAAATGAAAACACATACACAAAGCCGAAGATCACCCACACAACGATGAGCCCCCGCGCAAAACCGAGCGGCAGCCCCAGCAGGCGGTCAATGAAGACCAGCTTTCCCCGGGGGCGCAGCAGGCGGTACACCACCCTCTCCAGTATGAACCAGACGAGGCTTGCCAATATATACGTAATGATCATCGCCGCGATGCCGATCAGCACGTTCGTGACCCGCCTCGCGACGACGTCCCGAAGGCCCAGCGCTTCGACGGCTGAACCGATGACGGCCCCCGCCGCCTCCCCTGCGGATGCGGCTCCGAACAGATCGGATCCGGCAAATGCATCCCCTTCCAGAATCTTATCCACCAGATTCCCGCTCCGGTCCTCAAAAAGCTGCCTCACATTGGTGCTTCCTCCGACAATGCCATTGATCGTCGGCGTCAGAGCAAAAAACGTGACGATCATTAGAACCATGGATGCCGTAGCAAGAAACGTCCGCATAAATCCGCGGAAAAACCCCCTCGCCATCGCCAGGGCCATAATCACCGCAACAACTGTTGTCAAAAAATCAAAATGCATGCTTCTCCTTCATAGATGGACGACCGAACGGAAGTGCCGCATTTTCCGTGATCCCGCAGATATCCGGCATCACCGGAACGTCCGGCTGCATTACCGGAGCCGAATCACCTCCATAGTCTGGTCCGTCAGTACAAGGCACCTGTTTCTTCCGATCTTCAGCGCGTCCGCCACCGTTCCTTCATTGATGGAACCGCTGAAACGGCAGACGCCCCGCAGCGTGAAAATGCTTAGTGACGTCTCTCCGCTGACCAGGATCTGCCCGTCGCAGACATGGATTCTCGTATACGGGTGATCGATGTACGCAGAACAGACCTGTTCTCCCTGCGGGTTATAGAGAAACAGCTGATAGAGATGTGTCTTCTCATCACTCCGGAAGATCACCCCGATGTGCGATCTGTCATGAAAGACGCTCACAATATCGCGGTCAAAGTCCCTGACAATCGTGTTGTCCTGTTTAGCCGGGTCGCGGACAATCGTAAATCCGTCGTCCCGGAAGACGACACAGCGGCTTCCCAGATACTGCACGTCCGGAGCGAAAGTTCCCGTAAGGACCAGCTCTCCGGTCATATTGTTCTCGGCTGCCTTCCCCTTTGAATCAAAACTGTAGAAACGGATCGTGCTGCCGGTCGTCCCGCCCGTCGCCGTGAGATAAGAGACCGCCACATGCATGCCGTCCTCTGAAATCGCCATGGCGAAGGGGTACCCGGGATCCGACATCGTCGACTCGCCGGCCGCAATCTTACCGCCCTCCTTGGTGTAATAGACAAATTCTGTCTTTTCACCCTCCTGCAGCAGGGCTGCCACCGTATTCTTTCCGGAGATTCTCGCCAGAAGAATCGGCAGTTCCGCGGAAAATGAGGCAATTTTCTCCTTCCGGTTATACAGGAAAAGGTCCGTTCCGCCCCGGTCATAGATCAAGACCTCCCCTCCCGAAACATCGACCCGGGGATCTGTCATCTGATAGGCAGAAGTCCAGACGGACTCGAGGTCCTTGTTCACAAGTGACGCTCCGTCCGACGAATACCGCACCGCGTACCCGTCACAATAGGCGAATCTGGATACGCTGTCCGCTTTCTTCTCCGCCTTCTCCACCTCATAGTGCGAGAAGGTCCGGCTGTCGATCTTTCGCTTGACCAGCACCGCACATCCGACAAGAAGAACCACGACGAGTGCCGTGGCTAAATATCTGAATCTGCTGCTGTTCAAAAAATCTCTGATCCTGTCACCCATGAAATACGACTTATAGTTCCGTTCTGCCCTCAAGGGCCCGCAGCAGTGTCACCTCATCAATGTTTTCCAGGTCGCCTCCGACCGGGACTCCGTTGGCGATTCTCGTCACCTTGATGCCGGTCGGCCGGATCAGCTTGCTGATATACATTGCGGTCGTCTCCCCTTCCAGCGTGGAGTTCGTTGCGATGATCACTTCTTTTATGTCTCCGGTCAGTCTCCGCATCAGTTCTTTTAAGCGGATATCGTCCGGTCCGATCCCGAGCATCGGGGAAATGGCGCCGTGAAGCACGTGATACACGCCCTCATACTTGCCGGTCCGCTCATACGCCGCGAGATCCCTGGGAGATTCCACCACCATGATAGTGGCATGGTCGCGCTTTGCATTGCTGCAGATGGGGCATTTTTCAGAGTCTGTCAAAGTATAGCACTCAGTGCAGTAGCGGATGTTTCTCCTTGTCTCGATCAGCGCCTTGGAGAGCCGCTCGACTTTCTCAAAGGGCATGCTGATAATGTGAAACGCGAGCCGCTGCGCCGTCTTTCTGCCGATCCCGGGAAGCATCCCGAGCTGCTCTATGAGCTCTCTGATCTGCCCGCTGTAATAATCCACGTTTTTTCCTCCCTGGCTTTTTTCTGATATCTTCGATCCGCCGGGGATCTTTCCTGTCCGGCGCCGGCCGGACTTGCGCCGGGCTGCGCGTCAGCTCTGCTGACACACTTCCCCTGCTGCGTTAAAACATACCGAGTCCGCCCCCAAGTCCGCCGAAACCGCCGGCAAGCGAGCTCATCTGGGAGGACTGTTCATCATCGATCTTCTTCAGCGTCTCGCGGATCGCCGCCGTCAGCATATCCTCAAGTGTCTCCACATCCTCGGGATCCACCGCATCGGGATCGATATGCAAAGAGAGCACCTCCCGCTTTCCGTTCATGACGAGTTTTACGGCGCCTCCGCCGACCTGCGTCTCAAATTCCTTCTCTTCGAGGGCCTTCTGGCTCTCCTCCATCTGACGCTGCATCTTCTGTGCCTGCTTCATCAGATTCCCCATATTGCCGGGCATTCCGCCGCCGTAACCGCCGCTGCGCTTTGCCATATTATTCTCCTCCTTCTGTAAACAGACCGTCGTCATCCGGCACATCCGGCTCGACTTCCACGTCCATCATGATATTGTTCCGCATTGTCTCCATGATGTCAACATTTTTCACGCCGGACGGACGGGATTCCGCGGCGTGAAGCTCCACATCAATGTGAAAACCGAACATTCTCTCAATAAATTTCTCCAGTTCCATGCGGTTCTCATCGATATGTTCCTTATCCGTCAGAAGGAGATCCGCCGTCGGATTCGTGACGCTGTTGAGTTCCACAAAGAGGCGGTTCTCCAGGGTGTCTTCCCGGAACTGGGGTCTCCCCGCTTCCTTCAGACGGTTTTTTAAAAGGCCGTCCGGCATCTGCGCGATGAGCTGCTTCCATCCGCTGATGACGCTTCTCAGGTCGTCCGGAGCCGCATCCGGGAGCGGAACCGCATCCTCGACCGGCGGTTCCTTCGTTTTCACCTGTGTCTCCGCCTTCGCCGGCAGGGCCGTCATTCCGCTCAGGATCGACTCCAGCTGCTCTTCCAGCTGCCGGACCCTTCCGTAAAGCGCGTCGCTTTCTCTGTCCGTCTGCGGCTTTGCGAGCAGAAGGATCCCGGTTTCCGCAAGCACGCGCCGGTTGGCCGCAAACCGTATGCGGGACATGAGGTCCGAGAGAACGCGGATAAACCGCATGGTACTTTCCGGTTCGCCCTGCGCCGCCACCTCCGCGAGGTCCCGCATATGCTCCTCAGAGAGGTCAATCAGTTCCGCCGCATCCTCCGGCGAGGCCGTCTGAACGATCAGCAGATTCCGGAGAAACCAGATGTAATCCGCAAGAAACTGGCCGACTTCCACACCTTCCCCGAGCATCTTCCCCAGCGTCCGGAGCGCACCGCCCGCGTCTCCCCTGAGAAGTTCTTCGGTCAGGGTACAGTATACGGCCGTATCAGCCTCTCCCAGTGCCTTCAGGACCTTTTCATACGTCAGCGTCTCTCCCATATAGAAAGCGATGGCTCGGTCAAGAAGGGACAGGGCGTCACGCATGGATCCGTCCGCCGCACGTGCAATAAAACGGAGGGCTTTATCCTCCGCTTCCACGCCTTCAAGAAGAGTCAGTTCCCGCATTCTGGATGCGATGGTCTCCGAACTGATCCGCCGGAAATCATACCGCTGACACCTGGAAAGAATGGTGACCGGGATCCTGCCGACCTCTGTTGTCGCGAGAATGAAGATCACGTAATCGGGAGGCTCCTCGAGCGTCTTCAGGAGGGCGTTAAACGCGCCCTGCGACAGCATATGGACCTCGTCAATGATGTACACCTTGTAATTCCCGTCTGTAGGCCGGTACTGCACTTCCTCAATAATGTCCCTAATATGATCGACGCCGTTGTTGGAAGCGGCGTCGATCTCAATGACGTTCATGGAGGTTCCGGCGAGGATATTCCTGCACAGGCGGCACTCGCCGCAGGGATTCCCATCCTCCGGGTGTTCGCAGTTGACCGCCCGCGCCAGTATCTTGGCGACGGACGTCTTTCCGGTTCCCCTCGTCCCGGTGAACAGATATGCGTGCTGAAGACGATTTGTTTTCACCTGGTTCCGCAGTGTCCTGACGACATGATCCTGCCCCTTCACCTCATCGAAGGTGCGGGGCCGGAACTTGCGGTAGAGAGCAACATAAGACATATACTATCAGTCTCCGAAGCTGATTCCCATGTATTTTGCCAGCTCGATGGTCTGGTCCTTCGGATCCACCATCTTCAGCTTGCCGGCCGACTTTTCAAGCGGCACTTTGACAATCTCGTTGTTCACCGTAGCGACCATGACGCCGTACTGTTCATTCACGATGCACTGCGCGGCATACACGCCGAGTTTCGTGGAAAGGATCCTGTCGAACGGATCCGGGGAGCCTCCGCGCTGTACGTGGCCCGGAACCGTGACGCGGACTTCACAGCCGGTTTTATTCGTAATATCTTCGGCGAGTTTATAGGAGATCGTCGGATACTTCGATGTGATCTCCTCCATCTTCTTCTTCGCCTCTTTCTTGCCAAGCTTCGCGATCTCTTTGGGGATCGCGCCTTCGGCCACGGCAAGGATCGTGAATTTCTTTCCGCCTTTGTGCCGTTTTTCAATGGCGGCGCAGACTTTCTTCACATCGTACGGGATCTCCGGCAGAAGGATGATATCCGCACCGGAAGCGATGCCGGCAGACAGTGTAAGCCATCCCACTTTATGTCCCATCACCTCGACGATGAAGACGCGGCCATGAGAGGAAGCCGTCGTATGGATCTGGTCGATTGCCGTAGTCGCAATATCAATCGCCGACTGATATCCGAACGTCAGGTCCGTTCCCCAGATATCGTTGTCGATCGTCTTCGGCAGATGGATCACATTAAGCCCCTCTTCGCGGAGAAGGTTGGCTGTCTTCTGCGTCCCGTTTCCGCCCAGGATGACAAGGCAGTCCAGACGCAGCTTATGATAGTTCTGCTTCATCGCCTCGACCTTGTCGAGCCCCTTTTCATCGGGTACCCGCATCAGCTTGAACGGCTGGCGGGAAGAACCGATGATCGTTCCGCCCCGGGTCAGAATGCCTGAGAAATCGGACGATGTAAGGAGACGGTAATTCCCGTAAATCAGCCCCTTATAGCCCTCTTCAAATCCGTAGATCTCCAGTTCCTTAATGTTATTGGAGAGTCCCTTGACAACGCCGCGCATGGTCGCGTTAAGTGCCTGGCAGTCACCTCCGCTGGTCAGCAGTCCGATTCGTTTCATAACAGCCTCCTTCATTATAAGATCATGATCCGTGAGTCCGTGCATTCGATGCTGTTTGGCTCATTTTCACCGGGTGCAGAATGGTTGATGGACTCACGCAAAATGCGTCAAAAAGAACCGTCCGCACTGTCTCACACTTGTCTATCAGTATACTCCCTGACACAGGATTTGACAATTATCCGATTATCCGCTATACTTGGCTAATCCGTGCAGCCGGGGTTCTAGCGGGGCCCTGTAACCTGCAATCCGCTACAGCAGGGGTGATGCCGATCCGAGGGTCAGATCTGATGGAGCCGCCCCCTTCAAGTGGCGATGACGTCCGGGTCTTGCGCAACGGGAATCCGTGAATCGTGTCAGGATGGGAACATAGCAGCACTAAGCGGAAGCTCCCGTGTGTCGCAGGGGTGCCTGGACTGAGTTAACTGTCGGGGTTCCGTCTGTTGGTGATGATTCAGAGTGAGGCGCACGGATTTTTTATCTCTTATCTCTTTTCCTGCGTCTCTTTTCCCGCCGTATTTGATCCAGTCTCTTTTTATAGGCATACGTCGCGGCGAAAACAATCGCGACTACAAGAAGCGTGATGATGAGTGCCCTCGCATCACTTTTTTTGACGTTGGTTTTTGCGGAAGAACGCGGAGACTCCGCCGCAGACTCGGCAGAATCCGCCGCGGAGCTGACTTCCGACTGAGGCGCCGGCTTGTCCGTGACAGCCGTCCCGACCTCCAGCTGGTTGTAAAAGTATGTGGTATGCAGTTTCCCGTCCGCTCCCTCTTCGGTCTCGGATGACAGGTATTCTTCACCGATCCCCTCCGGGAGATTCACGGAACCGCCGTCCACCTCTACCTTTCGGAAATTGTTGAATCCGTATTCAAACAGGTCCCTCGCGTCCTCAAAGTCGGTCTTGTCCGGCCCCCTCATCAAAACGCAGACCAGTGTTCTGCCGTCCTTTTTCGCCGCCGCGACATATGTCCTCCATGCGGCATCCGTGTAGCCGGTTTTTCCTCCGATACAGTACTCGTAATAGTACTCACTGTCTTTCACAAGCAGTTTGTTGTGATTGGTATAGACTCTTTCGGACGAAGTCATATTCGTCGGAGGAATTGTGCAGGATTCCATTCCCGCGATCCGGACAAACGTCTCGTTCTTAATACATTCCCGCATGATGAGAGCCATATCATGCGGCGTCGTGTAGTGCTCCGAATCCGGCAGGCCGCTCGGATTATTAAAGTGCGTCTCCTCGCACCCGATCTCCTTCGCGCGCGCATTCATCATGTCGGCAAATGCCGGTATGCTTCCCGCGATATGTTCCGCCAGCTGGTTTGCTATATCATTCGCTGATTTCAGAAGAAGCATGGAAAGCGCTTCCTCGATCGTAAACTCCTCGCCGTTCACCGTTCCGGCGTTCGTGCTTCCGGATACGGCCACCTCCGTTCCGGTGGATGTCATCGTGATCTTGTCTGTGAGGGCGCAGTTCTCGATTGTCAGAAGGGCCGTCATAATCTTGGTGGTGCTCGCCGGATACCGGGTGGCCCTGCTGTTCTTCGAATACAGGATCCCCAAATTATCGGCGTCGATGATATAGCCGCTCTGTTCGTTGATATCTCTCATCGCGGGCCAGCCGTCCACCAGATTCGTCAGTGCCTGGTCTTCTGACGCCGCAGCCGCTTTCGATTCCGCCGCCGCGGAGTCTGCGCCGGTACTTTCCGCATACACGGGAAATGCAGCCGCAAACACCGAAAACAGCATACTGACCGAAGTCAGTATGCCAAGGATTTTTATGTTTATTCTATTCCTGCCCCTCACTCCACAATCTCCTGATAGCCTTCCGGTCAATCTTCTGCATCGCATTTCTGGGCAGCGCATCGACCTTTACAAACGCGTGCGGTATCTTATAGCGCTCCATGCGGGAAGCCAGGTATTTCCTGAGATCCGCCTCCGTATACGCATCGTCCACCGCGACATACAGGACGGGGACCTGTCCCAGCGCGCCCTTTATGTCCGCGACGCCGATGCACGCGCACTCCTTCATATGCGGATACTCGCACGCGATATTCTCCACTTCAAGCGGGGAGAGTTTCTCTCCGCCGATGTTGATCATATCGTCTGTCCGCCCCAGCATGTAGATCCATCCCTCGTCGTCCAGATAAACGAGGTCATTCGTTACGAGCCAGCCGTCGCGGAGCGCATCCCGCGTGAGTTCCTCGCGTCTCCAGTACCCGGCCATCACCATGCCGCCGCGGAGGGCAAGCCGCCCTGGGTGCTCCGCATCACTTTTGATCGCATTGCCTTCCGCGTCGAGAACCCGGATCTCCACCGTGTCGATCGCCTTGCCGATCGTCGCGACCGTCCTCTCGCTTTTGACCGCCTCGTGCACAAGCGTAAATACCGCCCCGCCGGTCTCGGATGATCCCCAGGTGTTGTGGATGATCGTATTCGGAAGATGCGCGGAAAGCCGCTTTCTCTGCTCGACCGTCAGCGCGCCGGCACCGATCTCCATATAGCGGAACCGACCCATCACTTCATAGAAATGATCCTGCATCTGCCCTCTCAGCAGCTCCATCGACACCGGAACCGCCACGAACCCGGTGCAGCCGTGCTGGTCCAGATTCGACTCAATCTCCGTCGCGAACGTAAAGCCGTTCTGCAATACGATCGTACCGCCCTGCCACAGAACTGCGCGGCACTCCCGGAGCGCCAGGGAATGGTGCAGCGGAAGCGGCATCAAAGTCACGTCATCCGGCGTGATGCCGATCCCGTTCTTCGTATTAGTCAGAATGTGAAATACGGACCGGTACGCGAGCATGACGCCCTTCGGTCTTCCGGTCGTCCCCGAAGTAAAGAGGATCTCCGCGATACTCTCCGGATCCGGCAGTTCATATTCCGCCGCCGGCAGCATATCTCCCGAGAGAACCTCCTTACAGAGCGCTTTCTGGGAGAGGATGTGATACTGCTCCGGCACCTCTTCCTTCATCCGGATATCCGTATAGAAGACGCTCGCCTCCACCTCGTCATAGATGGCAAGTGCATTCGCCTGCGTCGCGTTCTTGTCGATAAATACAGCCGTTCCGCCCACATACTGCACGCCGAGGAACATGACAAATGTCTCCGGTTTCGACACCGCCGTCACAAGTACGCGGTCACCGGCTCCGATGTGCTGCATTTTCAGACGTGTGCCGACCTGCACAATCGCATCGGCAAGCATCTTATACGTCAGGCATTCTTTGCGGAAGACCACCGCCTTCTTATCAGGAATTGTCCCGGCGAGTTCCAGAATTCTTCTGACCAGTGTATCGTACATTCCAACCTCTTTTCTTAGCTGTGACGCTCAATCAGCTCCGCGATGGCGTCAATGGAATTGAAATTCTCGGGAATGATTTCCTCGTAAGGAAGCTCCACATCGAATTCATCCGAGAGCGCCGCGATCACGCCGACGATCGTCAGGGAATCGAGAATGCCGTCATCCACCAGCTCATCGGAGGACTCGAAATCGATTTCGGGGAACTCTTCTCCAAGCAGTTCAAGAATCTTTTCTTTCATGATACCTGTCTCCTTTAATTCATCTTCCATAGTGAAGCTTTCTAACCGTTCTTTAGTATAGACTCTCACTTTAGACTCGTCAAGGTGAACCAATTCAGCCACGGGGACACAATTCAGCCACGGGGACAGGAACCGTGGCTGAAATTAGTTTTCATGATAATCGCTTTAATAGCTGGGCTTTCCGGCAATCCAGGGAGCGTCCCCAGTGGCTGAAATAACCGTTTTTCGTCCGGCCGCGGTTCCTGTCCCCGTGGCTCATTTTGTTTTACTGCATGACGGTACCGTCCGCGAGGGTGATCGTATGTCCGTTATAGTTGATGGTTCCGCTGCAGGTGACGGACGTCACTTTGCAGTCCCCCGTAAGATTCCAGGTACTGCCTTCTTCGACCACAATGACAGCGTTGCTGTCGACTGCCGTGCCGCCCTGGGCGTTATCGACGATATTGACGGTCCCGCTGAACGTACTGTTCCCCTTCAGGGTCATTTCAAGTGTGGAGATCGTGTCCACGACAATATTTCCTTCGAAGGTCTGTCCGTCCGCTGTAAAGACGACGCTGCCCCCGTTGGCTCCCGCGGTGCCCCAGCCGCGGCTGGCGTCATTTCCGGTGACGGTCATGAAATTGGCGTCCGCGTCCTCATTTTTGATCGAAACGCCCGAAAGATCAATGGTGCAGGCCGTATTGGTCACATAGAACTGATCCCCGTTTTTGGATGTCAGCGTACCCCCGGTCATGCGGAAGGACGAAGTGCCTTCCTCTGCGTCCCCGGACATCGACTGATAGATCATCACGTTGTGCACGTTGACATCCGAGCTCGCCCCTTTGTCATCGCTCATATTGCCCGTTACTTCCGTGTTGTTAAGCGTAATGGAATTCTTCCCCTCTATAACGAGGGCTTCCGAATTATTTGCGGTAAGCTGCGCGCCGCTGACTGTGATCGCGGCCGTTGAATAGACCGCCGGGGAATTATACCCGCTGCTGGTGTAAGTTCCGCCGTCCACGGTCACGGTTCCGCCGCCCCGGTCGGACCGGATCGCCGCCGCTGAATTGCCGGACGTCTCCACGGTCAGATTGGACGCGTTCATCGTGCCGCCGCCTGTAGTCTGTATGCCGCCGGAATTATCCGCGGTCGTTGTGATCTTCGAATCGGAGATCGTCACCGTTGTCCCGTTTCCGTATGAAAATACCCCGTTTCCGTTCTGCGCGGACGTATTCACCGCGGCGCCGGTGATGGTCACATCTGCGCCGTCCGTCGCAAGCAGCCCCGCGTTCATCCCGTAGAAATCCCCGCTCTCGACATTGCTCGAGGAGCCGCCGCTTTTTTCCACGGTGATCCCGTCAAGGGTAACCTTCGCGCCTGTTATGCGCAGAGCGTTCTCATCGTCCCCGGAAGAAGTATATGTCTCCCCGCTGACGGAAGCATCCTCTGTGAGATTGGATGCCGCCTCCCCCTGCGTCACTTCCTGTGAACCGCCGGGACCGCCCGGACCGTTCTGCCCGCCGGGACCTCCCTGGCCGTTTTGTCCGTCCGGACCTCCCTGGCCATTCTGTCCATCCGGGCAGCCCTGGCCGTTTTGTCCGCCCGGACCTCCCTGCCCGTTTTGTCCGCCCGGGCCTCCCTGGCCATTTTGGCCGCCCGGACCTCCCGCACGTCCTTTCCCGTTCGGCTTCCCACCGCCCGGCATATCCGGAGGCGCCTGTCCGTCTGACGGGGCCTGTCCGTCCGGCTTCTCCGGAGGCGTCTGTCCCTCTGACGGGGCCTGTCCGTCCGGCTTCTCCGGAGGCGTCTGTCCCTCTGACGGGGCCTGTCCCTCCGCCGGCGCCGTTCCATCGGAATTCTCCGGGGGTGTCTGCGATCCGTCATTTCCCGGCTGGCTTTCCGATCCGGCCGCTTTCCCGCTGTCTTCCGCCGCTTCGGAAGCGGCTGCTTCTTCGCCTGCCTGCGCGGATGACTCCGCCGCCACGCTGCTTCCTGTATTTCCTGTCCCTTCCGTCCCGCACGCAGACGCGGACACTGCCATCGTCATGCTGATCAATAATGCACTTACGATACGTCTCTTCATTATCATACCTCCTCGGCTGCCGCCGCTCCGGGTGACCCCGGCTTTATGTTTTTTCTCTTTGATGGAAAGAAGCATACACGGCGAATCTTAGTTCAACCTTAAAAAAGCACAAGAAAAAGCAGGGTTCACCATTCTTTCACAAAAAAGCGTGATGCCCTGCCCTGTATTTCCCACGGCAAATGCAGCCATCCTTTTCCTGTCACTTAAGCGGAAGAGACGCCTTAAAGCAGATGACCGTCAAAAGTCCGCTGTCCGGATCCCTCTCATAGGAAGCGGCCACGGTTCCGTGTGAACCTTCCGCAATCGCCCTCGCCGCCGCCAGCCCGATTCCGCTGCCGCCCGTGCTCCTTGCGCGGGCCTCGTCCGCGCGGAAAAACCGGTCAAATAGCCGCATGGGATCGCCCGTCAGTTCCTCCCTGCAGTCATTCCGGAATATACATACCGCATTCCCAGACTCCCGCACAAGCGACGCCTCGGTGAAGCCGCCGTCTTTGGCGTACTTGGACGCATTTTCAAGAAAGATCTGTATGAGGCGGATATATGCCTCCTTCTCTGTACGGATACAGACCTCTTCTTCCGGAACCGCGACCGTATAGCGGATATTCCGCGCGTCGAATAATTCGCCGAAAGCGGCGGCTGTCTCGCGGAAAACATCTGCCGCGTTATACGAGGGGGCCGTCCTGTTCACGGCACTTCCTTCCTCCATCCGGGAAAGGAGGAGAAGATTCTGTGTAAGGGAGCTCAAACGGGCAGTCTGGCTACGGATGTTGCGGATCCATTTGCTGTCGCCTGTGTAGAGTTCCAGCGCATCCGCGTTGGCTGAAATGATGGCGATCGGTGTCTTCAGCTCATGTCCGGCGTCCGTCACGAAACGCTTCTGCTTCTCGATATTCTCTGCGATCGGACGGATCGCCCGTTTCGACAGGAAAATCACAAGCAGCAGAACCAGCACCCAGCACGCGGCCCCCGTCAGCAATGTGATGAGAAGTGTCCGGACAAAATTCCGTCTCTCCGCCCTCACGTCGAGAAAGGCGAGATCGGTTCCGTCTCTCTCATTGCTTCGAAGCCTGTAATAGTATCCGCCGATCGTACCCGCCCCGGATCCGTCCGACAGCGCCGTTTCAATATAAGCGGATGCAGTATCCCGGTCAAGCTGCGCGACATGGCTCAAATCGAGCAGAAGAATGTCTCCGTCCGCATTGACCCGTGCCGCGAAGAACTGTTCCGCGCTCAGATCATTTCTCCCAAGGCCAAAGAACCGTCTGCCTTCCGGCAGTGCGGGCGGTTTTCCGTCCCCGGGACCCGCATTCCCAAACAGGGAGCCGGGAACACCGTCCGCCGGGTCTGCCGCATTTTCCAAAGCGGACTCTGCCGCCGCACCCGGGCTCTCTTCGTCTCCCTTCGCGGACAGCCCGGCACCTTCCTTCCAATTCTCCCCGGTTATCAGCTCCGCGAAAATCTGCTCGATATCCCACTCCATCTCTTTTTGTCGGGCGTAATAATTCAGGAGATTCATCGCCGCAAGAAAGAGCGCCATCACAAGCGTGACGGCGATCATCGCGGAAAGAATGAATTTTTTCTGCAGCGCTCTGACCATTGTTTACTCCGCCGGCATCTCCAGCATATACCCAATATTTCTCTTCGAACGGATCAGCACTTTCGAACCGACCTGTGCGAACCGCTTCCGCAGGGAGGAGATATAAACCCAGACCGTGCCGATATCCGAGTCCGTATCATAGCCCCACACTTTCGTCAGCAGCTGCTCGGCGCTCAGATAGATGCCGCGGTTCACAATAAACGTTTCACACAGCTTATACTCGAGGTTCGGCAGAACAACAGCACCTCCCGACGAGCGCAGCTCATACGTCGCCGGGTCAAGCGTAAGATCCCCGAATTCCGCCGTCTGCGGACGGATCTCCGGCCGTCTCCGCAAAATCGCGCGGACGCGGGCCAGAAGTTCCCCCATCGCGAACGGTTTGGGCAGGTAATCATCCGCACCCGCGTCAAGCCCCTCGATCCGGTCCTCAATCTCCGCCTTCGCGGTCAGAAGAAGGACCGGCGTCTGGCAGCCTCTCTTCCGAAGCTCCGTCAGCACCTCGATTCCCGATTTTTTCGGCATCATGACATCGAGGATGATCCCGTCGTACGTACCCACCAGCGCGTAGTCCAGCGCTGCCTGCCCGTCCGGCACCGTATCAACCGTATATTTATGAAATGTCAGTATGTCCGCCACGGCCTCCGCCATCGCGGGCTCATCCTCCGCGTACAGTATGTTCATTCGTCCTCCGACTCTTCGTATGAATCGTACTCCGGCTCTCCGCCGTCCTCTTCAGAATCGTATTCCGTCTCCCCGCCGTCCTCTTCGGAATCGTATTCCGACTCCTCATAGTCCTCTCCGGAAGCATCCTCAGACTCTCCGTCTTCTCCGGAGTCCTCCTCAGAAACAGGGTTCAGCTTATTCATCACCCGCCGGTATTCCTCGCTTCCCTCCTCGTACGGAGTCGGCTGGTAATTATTATATTCCTGCGTCGAGGAAATGCAGCACGGAATGACCCGCGCCTCCGAGGCTTCCAGAAGTTCCCCGCCGCTCGAAAACGTAAACGTCTGCTGCGCGATCGCCGTATCCTTATCCGCCGGATCCGCGTTGCCGCCGAAGCAGAAGTTCCCCAGGCTGTAGAAGATGTACTTGCCGTTATAGATCTCCATCGGCTGCAGCACGTGCGGGTGATGTCCGATGACAAGATCCGCGCCGGCGTCTATGGCGGCATGTGCCAGTTCCTCCTGAATGGAATTCTGGTACCGCTCGCCCTCATCCCCCCAATGGAAGCTGGAAATCACAAGCTGCGCGCCGTCCGCTTTCACCTTCTCGATCTCCGCGAGCATCTTCGGCTTAATGTCCAGCTCCTCGTCGAGTTCAAAGGTCCCCGTGAGGCCCACCCTGATCCCGTTCACATCGAGCACGATGCTGTTGTCGTAGCCGAACACCTGCACGCCGGCGTCAAGCAGGATCTCCTTGCCCTCATAATAGCTGTCCTCGCCGTAGTCAAACGAGTGATTGTTCGCGAGGTTGGCCGCCTCAACACTGCCCTCCGTGAGGACGGACGCGAATTCCGGCCTGCCTTTAAAGCAGAAGGTCTTGTCCTTCCGCTCTCCGCCCTCCGTGAGAACCCCTTCGAAATTCACAATTGTCAGGTCGTCGTTTGCAAATACATCCCGTACATTAGCGAGAAACCAGGAGGGATCCTCCCGTTCGTCATACATCGCGTTGAAACTGCTGTCATAATCAGCTCCCGCATCCGTACCCAGTGTACAGTCTCCCGCCGCGCTGACCGTGACGGAAACCGTCTGACTCGCTTCCATAATCTGAGCGGTGCGCTCACGGACATTCCGGGCGGCAGACTTCACGAGATTGACGCTGCCGCCATTCTCCCCGCCTTCCGCATAAGCAGCAGCTGATCCCGCCGCGTCCGCGGATGCGGCGGCAGAATTGGGCTCCGCAGATGCAGTCACGGCTGCCTCCGTGCTTTCAGAGGCCTGCGCGGCGGAGTCGGTACCGGCTTCATTTTCAACAATTCCCTGTACCTGTGTCGCCTCCGCGGCCTCCTTGGATTCGGAAAAACCGCGCATGAGAGTTCCCCCCGCCAGCAGAATGAACACGAGGCCCAAAGCTGCGGCGGCGACTGCAATATACGGGAGTTTCAGAATATCGTCTTCCCCGCTTTGCAAAAACCGCTTCATGTCGGGCATCTTTTTCTTTTCGGGTGATTTTCTGATATCCGGAAGCTTTCGAATCTCCGGCTTCTTTTCAATATCCGGTGTTTTTTTCACAGGTGCCTCCCTTTTCTTTCATCTTTCTTTCATGAAACGCGATCCCCTCAGCCGGGGCGGATCCCGCCGCACAGAGCCTCCCCGCACACTGCTTATGTCAGGAGGCATGTAAAAATGATCTCTCCGTCCTTCCAGTCGACCGCGATGCTGCCGCCGTACTGGATGCAGATGCTCTCCGCAATGGAAAGTCCGATCCCGTAACCGCCGCGGTCCACGTTATGGGCCGCGTCCTCGCGGTAAAACCGCTCGAAAAAGCGGCTGTAATCCACACTCGCGCCATCTGCGTAGGTATTGGCGAACAGCAGGCGGATCGTCCTGCCTTTCCGCAGTGTGTCGAGCTGAACCCGGATTCTTCCGTTCTCGTCGCAGTATTTAAACGCGTTATCTATGAGGAGTGAAGCCAGCTGGCGGATCTTGCTCTCATCCGCTACCATATGTACATCCGGTGTGATGTCAAGAACAAGCTCCTTCTTCTCCTGCTGCGCGAGTGACTCATAGGGCTTTACGGTCTCCTCGACATGCTGTGACACATTGATCGCCGTCATGACGGAGCGGTCCTCCCGCTCCTGCGCGCGCGAGATCATGACAAGATTCTGAACCAGGCCGTTTAAGCGGTCCACCTGGCGCATGGTCGACTGCGACCACTCGGTCTCCCCGTTAATCATTTCCTCGATCTCCGTGTTGGCGCGGATGACGGCGAGAGGCGTCTTCAGCTCGTGGCTGGCGTTGGTGATAAACTGCTTCTGGCGCCGCACATTCTCGATCTCGGGCTGGATCACACGGTAGGACATCAGGTTCACGAGGATAAATGCGATAAGCAGTCCCGCCGCCCCGATCAGAAGCGTGATATAAAGTATGCGGAGATTGGTCAATATCAGTGTCGCGCAGTTAAGGAATACAATATGTGTATTACCGTTTCCATCCAACCCCATCTTGTAGAAGAAAAAAGAGTCGTTGCCGTATATGTGCCCGGCCCGGAAGACCTTCTCCGCCATCTTCTCCGCCTCATCCCTTGTCAGCCGGGAGCTTCTTGAGGAATCGAATTTCAGTATGTCTCCTTCCGTGTCATATACAACAATAAAGTACCGTGCTGAGTACTGAAATTCCGGCGAAAGAAATTCCAAGGTACTGTCCGCCGGCTTGTCTTCCCTGCCTTCCTCCCCGCTCCCATGCTCCATTTCCTCCTGCAGCATATACCCAAGGGCTGCGCGGATCTGCCCCCTCGTCACAATCTGATTGAAGAGGTTGATGCAGGCGCCAAGAAAGAGGATCACCAGGATATAGGCGACCATAGAAACCAATATGAACTTTCTTCTGAGTGTCTGGATTGATCTTGTGTTCATAGTTTCCCCGCCGTCTCAGTATATGTCTCCGCTGACACTGACCCGAATCCCGCACCAAGTCCCGCGGGCGGGACCTGCATTCTACAGTTTGGGCAGAAAAAGCCGGAAATTTCCGCCGCGTTCACCGATGATCGTGACGTCCGATCCCACTGCCCGAAGCTTTCCGCGAAGATACGAAATATAGAGGAACACCTTGTCATCCCCTGCATCCTTCTCCCCCGGCCAGACCTGCCGGATGATCTCCTCCGTCTCAAGCGCCCGGCCGTCATTCATGATCAGAAACTGCAGCAGTTCACACTCCTTGCCGGCCAGGCGGACGGAGTTGCGGCTGACAAGTTCCAGCTTCTCCGCATGCAGCGTTATGTCGGCAAACTGAAGGTCTGCGCGGTTATATCCCGCATTTCTTCTTGTCATGGAGCGGACGCGGGCGAGCAGTTCTTTCATGGAGAAGGGTTTCGTCAGGTAATCATCCGCACCCGCGTCAAGGCCAGTCACCCGGTCGTCAATCTCCGCCTTTGCCGTCAGAAGAAGGACCGGTGTGACGATCCCGGCTTTCCGGATCTCCCGCAGAACCTCCAGACCGTCTCTTCGCGGCATCATAATATCCAGAATAATTCCGTCGTAGGTGCCTCCCAGAATATGCTGCAACGCCTCTTCTCCGTCATATACGGAATCCACTTTATAAGATTCATGTGTCAGTATCGTTGTGATCGCGCGGTTCATATCCCGCGTATCTTCCGCCAGAAGAATTTTCATCCGTTATATCTCCTTTAGTTCCTGCCACATCCGATCCATATGCGGCCCCGTCTATTTCTGTCTGTCAGCCGTTTCGTCTGCAAGTGAAGCTGCATCTTCGATCCCTCTGCGGTGCACTCTGCTCACCGGAAAGTCCGTTCACCAAAGGCGGCGTCTGTGATGCCATGCAAATCCCCTGTTCATCCCGGTTTGGAAATGCTTCAGCTCCATGCCCGCCTGTTTCCATCAAAACTCCCCGCGAATCATGTCCCGGATTGTCTGCATGGACACGTCTGTCGAAGCCAGCTCATCAGCGCATCGCTTCAGTTCGCTCGCAATCAGGCGGTCATTGCCCTGCGGGCTCTTCTTGTAACGCATCTGATGTTCGAGAGCCGCCCATGTGTCCATAGAAATGGTGCGCAGCTGAATCTCTACATAATAACCGCCACGGACCTGCAGAATCATATGATAACTTCTGTATCCGTTCGGTTTGACATCGCGGATATAGTCTTTCTCATGAATGACCGCATAATCCTCAAAACTCAGCAGATAGTTGCGAACAGTATAAACATCATTAAGAAAACTGCATACGATGCGGACACCGATCGCGTCTTTGATTTCTTTCAAGGCAGATTCTGTCGTCGGGGGGACGCTGCGCCGGCAGCATTTATCAAGCATGCTTCTATCCGTTTTGATGCGTGCGACGCAGTGATCGACCGGGTCCTGTCCAACCTCTTCCTTCACGTCGGCACGGAAAGAATTAACCCGTTCAAGAACCTCGTACATCACTGCACGCATCTTGGGAAGATGATCCCCGTATATGCTGCCGCTGTCGGCGTCAACATCTTTAATTTCAATATTTACATACGATCCCGAAGCAAACCGGTTCTTAGGATCCGCGATGTCCTGATTCATGTTTTATACGTTCCTTATTTCAGTGCATCTGCCGCTTAGCGGCATGATTCTTGCTATTTTCTGTCTATACTTCAATGTGTCCGCCGCTTAGCGGCATGATACTTCTTTTGCCTGCCTTTATTGCAATGCATCTGCCGCTTTGCGGCATTTTCCTCTGTTAATATTTTGGCATATGAACAGTAATCATTATATCACACCTGATGTTTGTTAATGTGAATCTTTTGTTAATAGCGCGGATGGGCAGACAG
>JAFRMI010000054.1 GCA_017430765.1 Lachnospiraceae bacterium
ACGATCGGTGCTGTAGTTGAAATATGCCTGCGCCGCCGCGCCGTAGTTCAGCATATCCACCAGGAGCTGCTTTAAACTGGCGTCCTGCGTGCTGTTCAGCTGGTTCTGCGCATACTGGCTGACGCTGTACACGTCTTCGGTACTTTGACAGATGACGCCGTCCTTCTCCATGTACAGAACCGCGCGGATTTCGCTGCCCATTTCCCTGGCGGCAACATTTGTGATTGGGAAGACCTTGTATGCATCCCCGCTCACAGTCTTATCCGAGAATACGGTGCTCGCACACTCTTTCCATGCGGAAAATGAGCCATCTTCCGCAAACTCCTGTTTCCACACAACCAGCCGGTACTCCCCATAATCCTCCAGTACAGAGGCGGGCGCGTAATAATTGACCGTCAGGTTATTGCTGAGCGAACAGCTGTGGCTGAACGGCACCTCCACCTCTTCAGAGCCGGTGGGCTTGGTTACGACATTGATCGTGAGATCGCCTTTCACTTTGGTCAGGCGGTAGCCGTTTGGAATATTCGTGTCCTCCGGACCCTTCAGGTTTTTATAGGCCGACGCGGGCTCGGCGGTGACACTTACGAGTTCATATCCATCTTCCGGATTCACCACAAAATTGATCTGGCCGTCACCGGAGCAGTCGATGAAGCCGGTGTCGGTACTTCGGGGGTGTGCGGTGGATGCATTTTCCACAGTGGGGCCGTCCGGATTCTGGGTCTCAAGGACCGTCACGGAAGCGCCCGCGGGACAGAAGATGATCGCCGTGCGGAGCTGCTCCCCGCACAGGGCGCACGTTCCGCCCTGGTAATCGTGCGGGATGACCGGTGTGGGATCGGCTGTATAACTGTCCTGGCACTTGGTGCAGGTGTAGGTCGTGAAGCCCTCTTTTTTACAGGTGGGCGGTGTCACCACGGCCTGGTACTCATGGTCACAGTTGGCGGGGTCGTCCGGATCGTAATATGTGTTGGCGAACCAGAGGGAGCGGGTGGTGACGTATATTTTCAGGTTCGCGGCGTACACAGCCCAGTCGGTAGCGGAGCTTGTCGTCGCCTGATATTTCTGTTCGTACTGGGTTCTGCTCGCGAATGTCTGCGCGGAGCTGTATTTGTGCGTATTTGCGTATTGATTTGTTGTGATGTCCTTCACCTTGCGGTGATTCATGCCGGCTGAATCCGCAATTTCGTCCGTCATGCGCTGCACGTCCTCAGGTAAGCTGTCAAATGCATCACGGTATTTGTTGTACTGGTGGTAGACTTCCTCCATGAAATCCGCATGCTTGCTGATTGTCTTGTAGATGGAAGTTTTGTATTCCGTGACGAGGGGGATAAATTTACCGTCGCCCCTTCTGCGGTCGCCGTCGCTCCTGTTATCGGCTTTGCCGAGACTGCCGTTCTGACAGGTGGAGCCCATGGCGTTGTCGAAATCCCACGCAGGACCGGCAATCAGCTTGTCGTCTTCGGTTGTGCCGTCGCGGTGGAAGAGGATGCTGCCGGCGCAGACGTCGTAACTCTTGGCATATTCATGCATGAGATACATGCGGGTGAAACTTTCGATGTCGATGTAGTCAGTGTAGTATCTGCCTTTGGAGTTATACCCGGTGTTTGAGCGGATGGCCTCCCAGGCGTCCTCGAGCCACGCTTCGATCTCTGCGGCAGCGGCCCGGATGTCGGCAGGGGTATCTCCTGTGAGCAGGTTATCACCGATCTTTTTGACGGTGATCAGATTATAGGCGGATGACCAGCCGGAAACGGTCGTTTTGAGTTCCGTGAGCTCGAACTGGGGATCGCCGCCCTCCTCAATCGAAGGCTCCTGATAGTTATCCTGCTCTATCATAAACCCGTCTTTGCTGACAAAGGAATCCGTTTTCGGCGTGACCGTGTAGCAGCCCTGATACTCCCCGTTCATCCAGACATCCGCGGAAGTGGTGCTCTGTCCGATCCCCATCTGCTCGGCGAGATAGTAAGCGGTCCGGTTGCTGAGAAGGCTGTGGTCGGTCACTTCGGCGAGGAAGGACCATTTCTTGGTCTTCTCGGAAGAGACACCGGGGAAATTAATCTTCGTGCCTAATGTGATGTTGTAAGGCTTCTTGTCATCCGCAAATTCCCAGGTGGCGTTGCCGCGGCCCTTCATTTTATCGATAGTATACATCTGCCCGTCAATGTATATTGTGCCGGTGCAGGTGGTCTCGTGGCTGTCATCCGCGTCCATTGCCGCTATGGTGCCCTGCGTCTCGTCGATGTCTATGAAGACGGGGCAGACGCTTTCGGATCCCTGATAAGTCGTGATGACATAATTGCGCTTCGGATTGCTTCCGGAAAATGCGTACGTCAAAGTCTGCCCGGGCGCGGGTACCGGACATTCGCCGCTCTGATAGGAAGCTGTGCCGACGGTGCAGGCCATGCCGTCGTCCCAGGTGAGGAAGATGGTGGACGGATCTACATTGCCGGGGAGGCACAGGAGACAGGTGTGGGTGTAGGTCTTATTACTATTATAACCTGATGAAGTCGTATTGGAGATAAATACATCAATCCCTGCCGGCAGGCCGTTTATTTCGGACGGCTCTACGCGCATGGAAGTTGGTGCGGCGGCGTTTTTTGCCTCTTTTTTGACGGTCGCGGCGGGAAGCTCGGCTTCGGGAGCAAGATCCTCGTCCTGACTGTCGCCTGTGTCCGCTGCTCCGGGGTCAGCCTCCGCCTCATCGGGATCCTCAGATTCCTCGGAATCCTCCGTTTCGGCCTCGGGATCTGTGTCTTCGGCCTCGTCTTCAGATCCTTCTTCGTATCCGTCTTCATACCCGTCTTCGTACGCTTCGTCCTGCGCATCGGAGCCGGTCCCGCCTTCGTCTGCAAATCCTTCTTCCGAAGTTTCGGCGTCTATATCTTCAGAATTGGAGACATCCTCCGAAGGGGCGGGAGTGGCTGCATTTTCCGGCTGCACATAGTCATCCGCGTCTTCCGACGGGGCGGAAACGGATTCAGATCCGCTGATTTCCGATGACGTGTCAGCTGCCGGGACGGAAATGGGCTCCGCCAGACTCGTAAAGGTCAAAACCACGGCCAGGAGATATGCGATCTTTTTTTTCATGGTATTTTACCTCTGTTTTGATAAGAAAAGAGCAGAAAGAGACGAGTGGATCCTTCTGCTCAGTGATGACGGATGCATGTGTATGTAACGACGGCCGGCTGCTTATCCGTTGTGGCCCTGTCCGGGGTCGAGCGGCAGTTCGTTACTTTCAGTGATGATGTCCGCTTCGTCAAACTTCACAATCTCGAGTTCCGGCTCTTCGTAGCGTTCTTTCATCTTTAAATCCTCTGAAATGGCTGAAAATTATATACTAAATTTTATCATATTCAGTGTCTGCAGACAAGCCAGGTGTCAGGAGCGAGTTAAAAGTGAGTCAAAAGGGGACGGTTCTTTCTGACTCATTGCATACAATGAGATAATATGAAGTGACCTCACATTTGTAGCAACGTGGATTTACCTGTATACTGATGATTGTCTATATCAATGGTAACAGGGATTA